>JBEKFI010000039.1:0-28123 GCA_050013395.1 Verrucomicrobiia bacterium
ACGTTCAGCACGATCCAGCCGATCGGGAAGAACCCGGCTACCACACCCAGCAGCGACGCGCGGACCGACATGCCTGCGGGCATCGTGAACACGAAAATGGCGATGATGTTGGCAATGATTTGCTTGAGGCCGTTCTGAGTGTATTTGGTCTCAAACGTGCCAGCGGAGTTGTAGACTGCGCTCAACGTGGTGTTCAAGTCGGACAGGCGCGCAAAAGCATTGCTGCTCGCCGCGGGCGTATTCTTGATGTCGTCATTCTCGGTAAGCTCGGAAAGAACCCGCCGCGGCACACCCTGCGCATCAAGCTCGACAGGCCCACCGCTCGCATCGTCTGAATAAGCGGTCATGGAGAAGCGATTTGCGGCGACATCGGAATTGATGATGCCTGTATTTGCACGTCTGATCTCTTGAATGGTCGCGTATGGCGGATTCGGCGCGGTGCGCCGGTTCACGATGAAGGAGGCATAGGTGCTCAGATTCGACAACAACACACTGCTGGCGCTTAGGTCCACTTCATTCGGGACACTGTAGCCGTAATCGGGCGAGGGTGAAGACCCGGGCACCCCGGCGGTGTTGATATTGATCTTGGACGCCTCGTCGTCCACCCAGAAGGCAAAGCGACCGATGAGGGGGTTGGCTGGACCGGGTGCTATGGAAGGATTTTGTCCGACGTAAATCCAGCCGACGTTAATCACACCGTTGCCTGTGCCAGGGAATTCACCGGTGTTGTCCGTGATCCAGTAGATGTTATTCGCAGTGAAGTTCAAGTCGAACGTGTCCGACGCATTTACAGAATAGAGGGGTACGCGCGTGGTGGTCGAGCCGTTGTAGTCGTAGACGACGCCCGGAAACGTCACGTAGTTCAATATGGTGGCACTTCTTGTTGTGGCGCTACGGAGTTGCGCGACAGCCTGATCGACGGCGGCTTGGGCGAGCTGGCGGGCCTTGATCATGTCGTTGAAGTTCTTGGCGGCCATGTTCTCCACGCGCATGCGGGTGACAAACGCAATAAGCAACAGCGTGACCAGCGCCAGAATCCCCAGCGTCAAAACCAGTGCGACCCCGCGGGCGTCGGAAGGATGAGGGATGAAGGATGAAGGATGAAGGCACGAATGGGAAGGGCGTGGAGTGCCGACATCCCGTGACTGACTTCTGACTCCTGACTCCCCGTCTTCGCGGCGCGCCAAACCCCGACACTCGTCTCGGCGAAGCCTTCGGCGCAGCCTGGGTCGGACGTCGGGGGCCGGCGGCTGACTCCTGTCCCCTGACTTTTGTCTCCTGTCTCCCGTCTCCTGCCTCCTGTCTCCCCGTCTTCGCGACGCGGCGGCGGCTGTCTCCTGCCTCACTGATAATAATACCGGTAGTACAGCGTGCGGAACTTGACGCGGTGTGGATCGGTGGGGAGGAAATTTGGATCCTCGTAACGCTCGACAATGGCCTGCACCCTGACTTCGCCGGTGATGAGGTCCGTGCCGGGAACGAAGACACCGGCGGTGGCCGGATTCGTATTCACCTTTTTGATCGATTGGGCGACGGCCCAGATGGTGAACAGGTTCGAACGTGTCGTGATGAGATTCGAGATGCGGCGAATGATCTGTTGGCGCCGAGTCTTGGAGGGGTTGTAGTCGTAGATGGCGGCAGCCCCCGTGCTATCGCTGAAGTAACCCATGTTCTCGACCTCGCAAATCTGGCCCGGCGTGAAGTAAGCGGGCAGCGCTGCGTAGGGATTTGGCGCGCCGCCGGCCGGAACCAGAACGCGAGTCGCAATGTTAGAGGCGAGACCCTGGCCATATGTTGCAGGCACACCACTCAGTAGGTTGGTGGCATAAAGAATAGGAAGGGTAGTATCGGTGGAGAGGCGCTGTTCCGTGTAGTCGAGTAGCGCGGCCAGAGGCACGAACCGAGGTGTCAATGTGTTTGCGGGGCCTGTGAACTGTTCGTTGATGTTAATCCTTCCCGTGACTGTGGCCACGTTGCCGGTTTTGAACATGTCGAGCATGATCCAATCGGGCAGCGCGTGCAGTTCAACCGTCTCCAGCCCGGTATTGGGGTCGCCGACTCCAGCGTTGTAGGGCGAGCCCAGTCGGTTATCGGCGTAACTGTACGGAGATGCTGTGCTTGTCTCAGGATACACCGACCGCAGCCGAATCGTGCGCCACGGATAACCCGTGTGTATGTAGGAAAGCTCGCCAATGTTGGAAATCGGGCTTTCTTTGATTTGATCGATGGGAAAATGCTGTGACGGGGATGCGAAACCGGGTTCGATGGAGCGTATGTCAGCAAGCAGCCTATACACTTCGGGACTAATCCTTGAAGAGTACTTTTGCATAGCTGTCGGCTTGACGTCCATGGACCGCACGACGAACCAATTGGTGCTCAGGCCGTAACCAGGGAACGTCCGGGTACGGATGTCTTGCTTGAACAGTCCGATCGCGGTAAACGCTGCGGTCGTACCGAGGAAATCCGGTGAGGTGTTGGGGACGTAAGGCTCAAAAAACGCCCACAAGGTGGTGGTGGGAAACACCATGCCAAGCGGAAAGCTCTTATCAAAATCCATCTGCGCCATCCAATCGACGATGTCGGCGGCGTTCGCGCTCTTGAAAAGCGTTACGTGCCGCAGCCTGACGGTGACCTGTGATAGCACCGGTACCCCGTTGCCAGGGATGCCGTTGATGGTCGTCATGTAAGTCGGCGGCGGGTACCCGCCCACGAACGTCGTCGCGACGGCGCTTGCGCCGAGCAGCCCAAAGCCGTGCGCGGCAACGTCGACAGTCAACGTTCTCGTCTGCTCGGCTCCCAAGACAGGTGTCCACGTGTTCACGGACGCTGCATTTGCATAGACTAGAGCCGGGTCGCCTTGCAGCGCTACGTTGACAACGTAGCCATTGCCACGGGCAATTTCGTAACCATTGACCAGTTTGACATCAACGAAGACACGTACTTCAAGGTTGCTGGTTGACGCGCCAATGTCCACGGCATTGGTGGCGACGTGGACGATGATCTCGTCAATCATCGGACATTTCTTCAGTCCACAGTAAAGTTGAGGGATGCCGTCGACCCAACCCGCAACCGGGTCAGCCGTTGGCGGATTGGTGTAAGGGAGCTGGTAATCGATGATGTTGGCCAGAATCTGCTGAACGCCGAATTGGCCATACTTGCCCACGAAGGTCTGGCGGCTTAGATCTGTAATAATACCCGGATAAAGCACAGTGGCCCAAGCGGGATCATTGAGACGCTGCCGAATCGGGGAGTTAGCATTAGTGACGTCCGCTGCCGTGATGCTATTGAGGTCGATGCGGTCGCGGCCAAAGGCGTCGGTGTTCGTATCGATGGTTCCGACAGTCACGAAGAATTTGTTGGCTTGATAAGCGCCCCCACCGTCATCCGTCGTGTAGGGCGCTGGAAGACCGCGTCGCATCTCCTCCACTGTGGAAAACCATGGTTGTCCGAGCAGAGGATTCGCGTGTGCATTTGTGAAAGTTAGGTAAAAGTTCGGAGTTAGATTCTCGAAGAACGGCGGTTCCAGCGCGCGCAGATCGATGTCGCTGGGGTCGCTCCGGTTCATCAGTGGATCGGTGAGTAAAGTGGGATCCGATGCCTTGCGTTGGCTAGCGTAATTGATATTCGCCTTATTAGCTTCCACGTCCACCCAATATGCGAATCTCCCCTGCAGGACCAGAGTCGGGACGCCGGCAACCGGAATTGTCGCGGTGACGTTCACCCAGCCCGCTGTAATGGCCGAGTTGGCGAGGCTGTAGTAAAAGCTGTTGCTGCCGGTGATTAAGTAACCGTCGTTCAGATTGGTGGTGCCGGCATCGGCTGGGAAGGGCGTCGTGTACAGGTAGTTTGTGTAGATGACTCCTGCGGGCGTCGGGTTGCTGATGATCGCGCCGGGAATGGCCACCCACGTGCCGTTGACTGAGGGCGATGGCGTCGCAAAGCGAAGCTGACCCACAGCATCGTCCACGGCGGCTTGCGCCAATTGCCGCGCCTTTATCATGTCGTTGAAGTTCTTGGCCGCCATGTTTTCCACGCGCATGCTGGTGACAAATGCGATCAGCAGCAATGTGACCAGCGCCAAGATCCCCAGCGTCAGCACCAAGGCGATGCCGCGCTTGGTTCGACCGGTTCGGCGGAGGTTTGGCATCATGGCGCAAGTCTCCTGGTCCCGCTGGGGATGGCAACGAACGTGGTGAAATACCTCGTGCCTTGGTTAAAGAGCCTGTTCCAATCGGGACTGTTGTAGGTCAACGTTTGCCATCGGGCGACGGTGCGGCTGTCCATGACGCCGATTGTGACGTAGACACCCGCAGGTGCCCGGTTCGTCATTACTACCGTATCATTTATTAGGCTTGCTGGAGGTATTGGAGTGTTCAGTTCGTGCGACCAAGAAGCGGAAGGAAGCGCTGAATTTGAATTCCAGTAGTTGGGAGATGGCGGGTTTCCGTTGGCGTCAACAAACAAAAACTGAAGGTACGTAATATTCTCCGCCAATACCGCAATTCGATTCGTGGCGCTTGTTTCAGGCCAATCAGGATTGGGGCGTAGAGCAGTGGTTGGGTTGACATAAAAGTCCCAAGGTTTGAATCCTGTGACCAAGCAAGAGGCGCCCTGTCCATAATCCCAACCCTCGATTGGCAGCGCGGCAAAATATGAGGCCCGCCGCACCAACTTCTTCGGCCAAATCCCAGTACCGTCCACGAAAATGTGAAGCGGGTCAGGTAATGCCGGATTCGGTGCCGGCACGCTCAGGCGATAGACAATTTCCATCAGGTCAACCGCGTTTGTGCCGTCGTTCACCGGCGCAACGAACGCGACGCTGCCGCTGCTGCCGAGGAATGTAATGTTTGAAGTGACGATTGCTTGGGACAACTCCTTCGAGATGTAATCCAGCGCAGCGCGGGCCTGTTGGAAAGTCTCGACGCGGCTTTCGCTTTGCAGCCACGCTTTGCTGGCCTGATTGAACGCCGCAAAAAGCAGGGCAGAGAGAATGGCCAGAATTCCGATCGAGGCCAACAACTCAAACAGGGTGAAAGCGCGGCTACACTCTGAAAGCTGATCGCTGACCGCTGACCGCTGACCGCCGGGTTTGTGACAGCTTCCATTCATGGATTATTGTACCGGGCGACCTCGGTGATGAAGATGTTTGTGTTGATGGGAGCCGAGGAGAGATAGGCAGGCCACACGACGGTCGCTCGAACGAACATTAGGTCGGAATTACCCGACAGCGCCTGAGACCACTGAAGATTCACCCGATAGTAGGCTGGGCCATTGGTGAGGAGACCCTCCTGATCGAAATAGAAAAGGATCCCTGTAGGGTTCGGAATGCTCAAATTCAAGGGAACCGGGCTTGCGCAATGTATTGGGTAACCTAGGTCACTTGGGTCAGTGCAAATATTGATGGTGAAATCGCCGTTCCGCAACTGGCCGAACAGGTTTTGCACGATCGTCGCCGACAACGTGTTGTCGGCGGCGTCGCGAGCGGATTGGAGTCCTTGTGGAAACAAACCGATCACCGCGAGAAGGCCGATGGCGATGACCGCCACGGCCAGCGCGACCTCGATCAGGGAGAACGCAGCAGTTGCTCGGTCGTTGGTAGGGCGCGCCCTACCACAAAATCGATTTGGAAATCGTGCGTTCATGGGTGGATGACCTGGATGTGGCCAACGAGGTTGTCCACCACGTTGGTCACGGCATTATATGGAGTCGTAGCTTGGGGAAGCCCATTGTTTGGCCCACCGGAGACAATGAAGCCCCCTTGCACTGTGAGAGTGCCTGTCTGCGTCGCCGCGCCCGTGGGACCGAACTCGATGTAGGCTAGAGTCCCATAATTGCCTAGAGCCGGGAACGGCACCCAATCGTACGGCAGACTATCGAGCGCGCCGCCGTTCGCGAGCATGTTATTCAGGAACACGGCGCCGGTTGGCAGGTGTTCCCACTTGGTGACGTAAGCCCATGTACCCGCATTGACGTTGTTCGTCATGACGGCGTAGCTGAGGTAGGCGGGCGCTAGGCTGCTGACTGTGGTTGCGCTGTAGGGAAAGACGACACGAGTTCTGATGCGATGCGTGATGGCATACTGACGGGCGAGGCTCAACGTGTTGGAGACCTCGCGGGCGGCGGCGTTCAATGCATTGGCTTTGGTGAGGTTGGTCACGGTGGGGATGGCAATGGACAGTATGATGGCCATGATCACCAACACCGAGATCATCTCAGCGAGCGTGAACCCCTGCTGTCGCGTCTTGCGCATGCGATCACCAACTCTTGATGTTGTCCCTGTTTGCCACCGATGGAGGCACATCACCACTTTGGTCCTCTTGTCCATCCGGGCCGTCTGACCAGATAAGAAATCCTTGGTACACAATGTTCCCTAATGCTGTCGGAGCTAAGAATGGGGTCTGGACGCAGTTTGCATAACTGACATCGAGGCGGAAGCGATAAGGTCGTCCCCACGGATCCACGAAATTGCCCGAGCCGTCGATATCCGTCTGCTTGAATTCGAGGAAGGGAGTCTGACGCGGGTTGCCTTGGAAGGTAGCATTGACGACAGGTGTGTAAGGGGGTGGGCCGGGTATGCCAGGGAGCGTGAAAACGGGTGTGGGAAAGGGAGGAGTAGTAACATTTACTCCCCGCAAAAGGATGACCATGTTCGTATCAACAATATAGGTATTGTTCGACCCTGTATCGGCAATGGGCCATCTGCCGTACTCCGTGTAGTAAGCCTTGAAGGCAGTCGCCAAGCCGCTCACAGCCTGTTGCGCTTTGGCCACCTCGGCCCTCAAGAGCGCGTTCTTGATCGTTGGGAACAGCAGCCCAGCCAGGACTGCGATGATGGCAATGACGGTCAACAGTTCAAGCAAGGTGAATCCGTTTGAGCGACTGTCTTTTTGTTTCATGTTCTTATCTAGCGCCTCCAGTTGGAAATGTCGTCTCCCGAACCTTCGTCATTCAGGCCATTCGGGCCGTATGACCAAAGGTCGAATGTCGCCTGGTTTACCTGATAATTCGGTGGCGTACTCGATGGCGGCACCGTGCAGAAATAGTTGTACGGGCTGCCGAACGGATCGACGATGTTGGTTTGCGTGCTACCAATCGGTTGAAGCTGGTTGGGTTTGAAAGTCATGTACTTCTTCGGGCCGTCCACTAGCGCAGAGTAGAGCAACGCGTCATTATTCTTCTCGTTGGTGTAAAGAGGCGGACCGGTGGCGCGGAAGGCTGTGCTTGCAGGGTAAATTCCGTTATCGTTCTTGTAGCTTTCCAGCGCCGTTTCCATCGTTGCGATCTCGGCTCGGGTGCGCGAGGTGGCGGCATTGGTCGCAGCAATCTTGCTGATGCCGAGGACCGCTCCCGCCAGCACGGCAATGATGATGAACACCGCCAGAAGTTCGAGCAGCGTGAAAGCGGGAGAGGCAGTAGGTGGCAGATGGCAGGTGGTAGGTAGGGACGCTAAACGGTGACGGCCCTGCCCCGAAAGCCTTCGGGGTGAAAACGCTGAACGTCGTCGCACTTCTGACTTCTGACTCCTGTCTCCTGACTCCTGTCTCCTGTCTTCTGACTTCACTTTCCCCCCCTTTCCCGCAACTCCGTTTCCATTCGTTCGCTGAGCCACTGCTTGATCATGCTCTGATAATTGAGGTAGCGGGAACGTGCAAGCCGTTTGATCCGCGCCAGCATACGCGGGTCAATGCGCAGCGTGATGGTCGTCGATTCGCTCTGGTCGGCGCCGGCAATCGAAAGTTCCATCAGCTTGGCGTCGATGCGATGCGCGAGCCAGAACTTCGCCTCGTCATGCTCGCAGGTGAATGGCGGAACCTCTTCCCACTGTGTTACAATTTCCATCTACAAAACCCTCAACGACGATCTCTCACAGAGAGCACAAAGACACAGAGTTCTCCTCTCTGCGGTCTCTGCGGCCTCTGCGTGAGCCAACGTTTTTCTCTTCAAGACGTCCATTCGCTCACCTTCCGGCCGTAGAAGTAGTCTTCTTCCTCCGTCATCTGCCGCGCACCGATCACGCGGATGAGTTTTCCGTCGGATCGGTACACGCTGAAAATGCCGCGACCCGTCAGCGTCTTCCCAAGACAAAACGCGCGCGATTCTTGAGCAAATCGCGCAGAGTCAGGAAACAACCGAATCCCATGCGGGTCTTCAAACGATTCCTCGAGCTCATGGGTCGTTGGCGCATCTTTCGTGTTAAACGGCGGATCTGACCAGTCAAACTCCATACGCAGTACCTGCATTGTATTTACATGGTGATTACATGGCTGTCAAGAGCTTTGTAGCCGCGAATCTCATTCGCGGCCCTTCCGTCCCGCCGCGAAAACGTTTCGCGGCTACAATGACCGTGGGAGCGGCGTCCCCGCCTGCAACGCTATGCGCAGCATTGCGGGCAGGCCGCCGCGATTTTGGCAGTGCGCGCCTGTCCGGTCGCGGCGGGGACGCCGCTCCCACAACCCGCGGTCGTTTGCCGGTTGAATCGGAATGGCAGGCGGGACGCCCACCCTACTGTGCGGGCGAAGTTCCTTGACGAATCTCGCTGGGGCGTGTATCTAACGTTAGCAAAACTGCTGGAGAGCCACGATGCAAACCACTAACTCCCGTCGATTTTACGCCTTCACATTAATTGAGATGCTGACGGTGGTCGCCATCATCGGCATTCTCGCGGGTCTGTTGTTGCCGGCGCTGAATTCCGCGCGTGAAAAAGGCCGTCGCATCGCCTGCGCCAGCGACCTTCACCAGATCGGCATCGCGCTCCTATCGTTTGCGGGCGACCATCAAAACCATATTCCCTCGGTGGCAAACAATGCGAACGATCCTCCGACCAACAACTGGTATAATGCGTTGATCGATGGTGGCTATATCACGCCAAAAGTTTTCCAGTGTCCCGATGACAGACGGGTTGCAGCACCGGGTGCCACCCCGCGTTCCTATGCGATTGTCATTGCGAATTCTAATCCGGACACGGAGTTCTGGATTGCAGGATCGCGTCTCACATGCCCTTGGCTGACGAATAGTTCAGTCGCAGTCGTCGGAGAGTATTACCAGGTGGAGGGGGTAAACCCGATCATCGAAAGCGATGGCGGTAATTACATCCGCAGTCCGTCTGCGTCCATACGGCCCAGTTCGAAGCATGTGAGCGGCAACCCTGTGGCAGGCAACTATCTCTTTCTGGACGGACACGTCGAATGGGTGGAACGCCCCGATTTCGAGCCGAAGAGAAGCGAGATGTTCCCCAATAGGCCAGTACCTGCTGGCCAAGTGGCCTGCCCGTAAGTGTGTCTTAGTGCGCTGGCTGTGGCAGCATGCAAGTGCGGTCGTTGAACAAATGGAATGCGGCAAGCCACTATGTCGCGCCCGCTCCAGAGGAGAACGTTCAATGATCAACCGGTTTGCCGTGAGCAGATGATCGACTCACCGCTACGGTCAGGGCACCAGACGCACGCGATAGAACCACGACGGCTTGTTGGTCGCTCCGCCGCTATCCACCATGTTGGTCACCACGCCCACGCCGGTTCCACCGCTCAGGATATTGGTCACACCGGCGTCCACGAAGTTGTTCGTGTAGCTGCCGTTGGCCGTGCCCGACGTGAACTCCAGCACGTTGGTGCGCTCCGTAGGCCCACCCGAATACGTGGTGTCGCCATTGGCGCCCAGATAGGTCACATTCATGTCATTGTTCGTCTTCGCGATGCTGATGATGTGCAGGTACGCCGCACTGTTGGTCGGATTGAAGCCCGCCAGGAACTCGTTGGTGTTGCTCATGCCGTCGCCGTCGTAGTCTGCATTACCACCACACGTCGCGCAATTGGTGCTGCCGAAATAGGCAAGCTGCCACGCCGCGAATGAACCCGCCGGCAGACCGCTCGCCACGCTCAGGTTCACGTAACCGTTGGAACTGATGTCCACCGTATAGTTCCAGTTCGTATTCGGTGTCGCGCCAATCGTCAGGATGCTGGAACTGCCGTTGGTGGTCAGAGTCCCATAGTACCCGAAGAGCGTATAGGTAGTGTTGGTGAACCCGCCGGCGTTGGTGATATTGAGCGTGCCGTCTAGCGTCAGGTTCCCGTTGACAACCACCAGATCGCTGTTGGTGCCAAGGTCGAAGTTCAACACGGCACCGGGCTGCACGGTCAGATTTCCGGAATTGGTGATCGTGCCGGGCGAGGATCCCGGCGAGAGAATTCCTGCCAATGTTACGTTCGAATTGATCGTGCCGGTCCCTGCCAGAACTGCGTTGTTCGTGATCACCAGTCCGTTGGCGAACGAATGCGTGCCCCCCAGAAGATTCAGTGTCGCCGCATTTGTGCCGTTGCCCACCGTGAACGGCACGCCGTTGCTGACCGTGGTGGACCTGGTGATGAGCGCACCGCCGCTGAAGGCGATCACGCTGCTGGCGCCATTGGTCAACGTGAGCCGATCCACCGTTACTGTCCCGCTGTTTAGCGTCAGCGTGCCCCGGAGAACGTCCAGTCCATTGGCAAACGAATGGGTGCCCCCCAGAAGAATTAATGTCGCCGCACTTGTGCTATTGCCCACCGTGAACGGCACGCCGTTGCTGACCGTGGTGGACTTGGTGATGAGCACACCGCCGCTGAAGGTGATCACGCTGCTGGCGCCATTGGTCAAGATCAGCCGATCCACCGTTACCGTCCCGCTGTCCAGCGTCAGCGTGCCCCGTCGAACGTCCAGTACGGCGTTGCTCGATCCATTGGTCACATACAACCCGCCGCCCGAGACGGTAAGCTTGTTGGTGACCGACGAGGCGTTGAAGCCGACGTACGCATTGGTGGCGACAACCGAGCCGTTGTCAGCGACGGTCAGTTGGTTGCTCGCGCCGAAGTAACCGACGTACAAACCAGACCTGTTGCTCCAGACCGAACCGGTGCCTGTGACCAAGACCGTATTGCTCGGGCTGTTAATATTGTAGCCCAGATACCCGCTGGGGGAGTTATACACCACGCCGCCGTTGGTGATGACGAGTTGGCTGCGTGCGCCGCTATAGCCGACGTACAGGTTGCCATTGTTGTACCAGAGCGAACCGCTGCCACTGACCACCGCAGAGTCGTTGGTTGCGCTCAAAAGGTAGCCCATATAGCCGAGGTAGTTATTCAGCACGCCCCCGTTGGTGACCTGCAACCGATCAAACGGATAGGCGAAGATGTAGTCGTCGTCCCAGTTGCTGACCACCCCGCTGATCGTGTTGGTCTGGTAGTCGTTGGTGAACTGCGCGAATGCCGCTGGCGATAATACCACGACGGCAGCCAGTACCACGATTCTCGCCAGTGCGGAAGAAGCACATTCTCTTAACACGCTTTTAGATGGCACGACTTTCACTCTTGAGCCCCTCTCTGGATAAGGAGCGACAGAATCAGCACTTGACACATCAGTCTCTCCTAAGGCCTGCGCAAGTAAAACAGACATCAGCCTCACTGTCAAGAACGGATTGGCTTGGCGGGCACAGTAATTGAGTGTCTCAGGGATTGTGTCTTTGGCACAGAGAGAAGGAGGCACTGCTCCCCCGAGTGGGAGCAGTATACCCCTACGTCACCAGTCCGTCTGATCCGACTGCGAGCTTGCAGCCCGGCTCGAAGCATGCGCCAGGTTCCCCTTGGAGTGGTAACTACCTCTTTCTTGACGGCCACATCGAATGGGTGGACCACCCGGAAGCCCGACCTGAGATGTTTCCGCCACCTCGAGATCTGAATAACCGCTCCTGCCCGTAATTGTCTGAGCTGGCAACTGCGTCATTCCGCAAGCTTCGCCGATTCGTAGTAGGATAGGCGTCTAGCCCGTTTAGTTGTTTGCTTGCTCGCCGCTCAGAGAATTGTAGCCGCGAATCTCATTCGCGGCCCTTCCGTCCCGCCGCGAAACCGTTTCGCGGCTACAATAACAGTAGCGCGGGCGTCTCGCCCGTTTAGTTCGCACCAGAAAGATGGCACGCAATAGCGTGCCCGACACAGAATTGTAGCCGCGAATCTCATTCGCGGCCCTTCCGTCCCGCCGCGAAAACGTTTCGCGGCTACAACCACACCGGCGGGCGGGACGCCCGCCCTACTATTCACGTTCCACGTGATGCCCGTTCTACTTCGCGCGCACCGATCCGCCAGACACGAGCGCCAGGGCTTCTTTGGTAAGCTCCGTGATCGCCGTCCAATTCTTTTCCGTGATGAGCTTGCGCTCAACAATCCACGAGCCGCCCACAGCCGCCACGCTCGGCAACGCGAGATACTCAGCGGCATTCGTCGCGTTCAGGCCGCCCAACGGGATGAATTTGACGCCCGTGTGCGCGTACGGCCCGGCGATTGCCTTCAACATTTTCAGGCCGCCAGCCGCATCGGCGGGGAAGAACTTCAGCAGCTTGCATCCCAAAGCCAGGGCACGTTCGACTTCGGTAGGCGTCATCACGCCGGGAATGAATGGCAAGCCGCACGCCTGCGCTTTCCTGATGACGGCTTCGTTCAAACCCGGTGCCACGCCGAATCGTCCGCCGGCGGCGACCACACGCGGGATTTGAGCCTCGTCCAGAATTGTCCCCGCACCGGCCAGCATCTGGGGAAACGTCTTCGAGATTGTGGCGAGCGCCCGCTCGGCGGCAGGTGTTCGCAGTGTGATTTCGATGACGTCCAACCCGCCCGCCAGCAACGCTTCGGCTAATGGAACGGCTTGCTCGGCGTCGTCGATCACGGCGACGGGAACGATTTTCCTGGCTGTGATTCGGTCGATAACTGCTTGCTGATTCATGGGTTGAGAGGGTATTTGCCGATGGAATCCATTGCAAGGGAAAAGCATGGGGTGCACGTCAGATCGGGCGCCACTGGACACTACCACCGAGATGGTCCATAGCCGACGGAGTTGTAGCCGCGAGCCTGCTCGCGGCCTTTGCGATAGCCGATGAGGTACCACTTGCCCCGAAGGCTTTCGGGGCTACAATTCGGTGGCAGTAACAAGATTGCGCTTGTTCTAGGGCAGCAAGGGGGAATGGGTCTGTTTGCTGTAGTGGCGCTCTGCGAGCGTCGAAATTATGGGTGTCGCGTGACCGCGTTGGGCGCGGAACGCGACCTCACGCGGCCGGCGGTCATAGACCGCCGCTACAACTATCAAAGTGACCCACTACTCAGCAAGACCAAATGTTGCATCTATCTGCAAATTTTTTGTATCTTTGCTGAGTGCCTATGATGCAGCTCCTCATAACCGTTCGTTTCAGTCGAACTGTTTGGGGGCGCGGCCGCTGAATTCAACCATTCGACGTAGGCAAAATGAAAAGGAGGATGCAGTCATGGTGAACTTACAATGGAAGTCCCAAGGAAGGGCGCTATGGCAGCGCCGTATGACGCTTCTGATATTGCTCTGTATATCGTTTGTTTACAGAATACCTGAGACGACGGCGCAAGAGGGTTTTCCGGGCGGCCAACGGGGATCAACCCCCGAAGAAACCTGGACCTTCGTAAGCTTTCCGGACTTCTTCAATTTCGATGTCCCCAATCCCTGGCCGGAGTGGGATGCCGCCGTGGACTGGTATCTGAACCAAGTGAAGTCGGAAAATCCGGATTTCGTGCTGATAGCCGGCGACCTGGTCAATGGCCACTGGTGGGACGGACCCAAGTGTATCGAACAGATGGGTGCGCTGTACTACCCGGGATGGATTCGCCGCATGCGAGCGCACAACCTGAACTATTATGTGGCCGTTGGCGACCATGAACTCGGCGACGATCCCTGGCCGAAGGAGAAGCTCGAATTAGCGCCGCATTTCGAGCGGGTGTTTGCCCGCCAAATGGGTATGCCGGATAACGGTCCTCCGGCCAAGAAGGGTCTGGCTTATTATGTTCTTCACAAAAATACCTTGATTGTGACGGTGGAGACGTTCGAGACGCGGGACGGGCAGATGCATATGAATGTGCTCGGTGAACAGCTCGAGTGGTTTAAAGGCGTGCTGGCGAAACATAAGGGCGTGGACCACATTATTGTTCAGGGGCATGTTCCCATCTTTGGCCCTGCCAAGAGTCGTTCATCCAGTGAACTGATGCTGGAAGGAGGAAAGACCAATGAGTTCTGGACGGTTATGAAAGAAGCCGGAGTTGACCTGTACCTTTGTGGTGAATTTCATGCCGTGACAGTTGGCGAAGCAGATGGAATCTGGCAGATCGTGCACGGTTCGTCTTGGGGACGTGAGGTTGTAAACACACAGGACTATCTTGTCTGTACAGTCTCGCCGGACAGCCTGCGTCTGGAGATGAAAAGCTTCCCTATGCAGGCCAAAGGAGATTATATGTGGAATCTTCATAAGGATCGAGGACCAAGAGAAATTGTAG
This sequence comes from Verrucomicrobiia bacterium, assembly GCA_050013395.1. Lineage (GTDB taxonomy): Bacteria > Verrucomicrobiota > Verrucomicrobiia > Palsa-1439 > Palsa-1439 > JBEKZD01. The sequence continues at coordinate 14,310 of JBEKFI010000039.1, forward strand.
AGATACCAAAGGAAACAAGAGAAGAAGGCCCGAAGACCATAGGAACACTTACGATTCGGAAATCCAAAAGCGGGAAACAGTATCTGAACCGCACAGGTGTATTTCAGTAACATCATTAGTGCGTGTTTGGAAAGTCAAAGGGTGCCGTTGTAGAACGGGCAGCGCATCTGGGCACTATCACCAAGACGGTCCATAGCCGACGGAGTGGTTGTAGCCGCGAGCCTGCTCGCGGCTACAACCCGGTGGTGGTATCAAGATCCCCCTCCAGCGGCCGGGCGCATTTCGACACTACCACCATAGCCAGCGTCGGGCGTTTTGCAGGGCTGTAGGTAGGGGCAGACCGCTGGGCTGCCCGTCCCCGAAAAACGCGGCGCGCCCGGCGGCCTGCTCGCGTGCCGTTTACGGAGTCGCGCCCTACCTCGCACAACACCAGTACGTTCGGTGTTCGGTGGGTTACGGTGGTGGCATTAAGATCCGATTCCAGCGGCCAAAATGAGGGGATTGCTGTTGCTTTTCGCGGGCGGATTCCATAAAAGTTGCGGCTGCGGGTTTCCGCAGACTGAAAGGACTGCAACTATGCCGGTACCATTTCATGTGAACCTGAAGAACCAAGTGGCGGTTGTCACCGGCGGCGGCGGCATCCTGTGCAGCGTGATGGCCAAGGCGTTGGCCGAGTGCGGGGCCAAGGTCGCCATCCTGGATCTCAGGCCGGAGATGGCGCAGAAAGCCGCCGATGAAATCAACAAGGCTGGCGGCGTGGCGCGCGCGTTTGCGTGCAACGTGCTCGAAAAACCGAGCATCGAGCAAGCCCATGAGCAGATCAAGAAAGCATTTGGGCCGGTGGACATTCTGATCAACGGCGCCGGCGGTAATCATCCCAAGGGCACAACCTCGAAGGAGCACCTCGTCCTGGAAGACATCACGCAGAAGAAAGAGGGCGTGGTGACGTTTTACGATCTGACGGTCGAGGGCATCCAATTCGTGTTCAGCCTGAACTTCCTCGGCACGTTTCTGGCGACGCAGGTGTTCACCAAGGACATGGTCCTGAAGAAACACGGTAACGTCATCAATATTTCCTCGATGAATGCTTTCAAACCCCTCACGAAGATCCCGGCGTACAGTGCGGCCAAGGCCAGCGTCAGTAATTTCACCCAGTGGTTGGCGGTGCACTTCTCGAAGGTCGGCGTGCGCGTCAACGCCATCGCTCCCGGCTTTTTCCTCACAGACCAGAACCGCAGCCTGCTGACGCAGCCCGATGGCTCGTTGACGGCGCGCGGCAACACGATCATCGGCCATACCCCGCAAGGTCACTTCGGGAAACCGGAAGATTTGCTCGGCACGCTGCTGTGGCTGCTCAGCGACGAGGCATCGGGGTTTGTGACCGGCCAGGTCATCCCGGTGGACGGCGGATTCAGCGCGTTCAGCGGCGTGTAGCGGAACCACCCGGCCAACTTTCGCGGAGAAGAAACTGCCGGCGTACACATTACAGGACTACCGGAAGTGAAGCCGAACAACCGTACGGTGGCAGGTAGGGCGCGCCCGCCGGGCGCGCCGCTGGTTGCCGATTGGCGGACGGCTCGGCGAGCCGTCCCTACCAACGACGGTTGTGTTACGCCGTGTTGGAACAGAAACAAGACATACACGGAGAGTTGATGGACTACGTTGCACAACTAAAGGCGCTACCGAAGCAGCACGATTTTTTCATCGGCATTGACAGCGACGGCTGCGTGTTCGACACGATGGAGATCAAACAGAAAGAATGCTTCTGCCCGGCGGTCATCAAGCATTTCGGCCTGCAGGCGGCCAGCAAGTACGCGCGGGAGGTCTGGGAGTTTGTGAACCTCTACTCGCGCGACCGGGGCTGCAACCGGTTCGTCGCCGTACAGAAAGCGCTGAAGTTGATCGGCGAACGCGACGTGTTCGCCGAGCGCGGACTGAAGGTCACCAACATCCCGGCGCTGGATGCGTGGCTCAAGGGGGAATCGAAACTGGGCAATCCGACGCTCGAAGCCAAGGTCAAAGCGACCAACGACCCGGCGCTGACAAAACTCCTCGCTTGGAGCAAGGAAGTGAACAAACGCATTGAGGACATGGTGTACGGCGTCCCGCCGTTCCCGTGGGTCCGACAATCGTTGGAGAAGATCCGCCCCAAAGCCGACGCGATCTGCGTGAGCCAGACGCCCGTCGAGGCCTTGGAGCGCGAGTGGGAAGAACATAAGATCAACCATCTCGTCAATTTCATTGCCGGCCAGGAAGCCGGTACAAAGACCGAGCACATCAAGTACGCCACAGGCGGCCGGTACGCCTCCGGGAAGGTGCTGATGATCGGCGACGCCCACGGCGACCTCAAAGCCGCCAAGAGCAACAACGCGCTGTTTTTCGCCATCGTCCCCGGCAGAGAAGAACTCTCGTGGAAACGGTTTTACGAGGAGGGCACTGAGAAGTTTTTTAATGGCACGTTCGCCGGCGCCTACCAGCAGGAACTACTCAAGGAATTCGACGCCGCCCTGCCCGAAAAAGCGCCATGGCAGAAGTAACGGAAAGCATTGAACAAAAGGTAACGAAGCTAACGCAGGATGCATCCGAATTTCCGACGGGCCGATAAGTGGAGCAAAAAGGTCATTGGCGCGGCGATTGAAGTGCACCGCCAGAAGGGACCCGGCCTGCTCGAATCCATCTACGAGAAGTGTCTGATGCGGGAATTGGAGTTGCAGGATATACCGGCGAAGAACCAGCTTGTCGTGCCCGTTGAATACAAAGGGCTGGTCTTTGACGAGCGACTGAAATTGGATGTGTACGTGGACGGTTGTTTGATGATTGAATTGAAAGCAGTCGAGAAGATACTGCCCATCCACAAAGCGCAACTGATGAGTTACATGAAATTACTGAACGCTCCCATCGGTTTGCTCGTCAACTTCCATGAACTGAAACTCACGGACGGCGTCCACCGTCTTATCCTCCCTGGGGCAAATCGCGATTATCCTTTCTTCTCTTCTTCGTTATCTTTGTTACCTTCTGTTCAAAACCAACCAAGGAAACAACCATGACCACACCACAATCTGAAATCGGCCTGATCGGCCTGGCAGTCATGGGCGAGAACCTCGCCCTCAACATCGAAAGCAAAGGGTTCCCCATCTCCGTGTTCAACCGCACGGTCTCGAAGGTGGACGACTTCATGGAGGGGCACGCGAAAGGGAAGAAGTTCTTTGGCGCGCACTCTCTGCAGGAATTCGCCAGCTCGCTGAAACAGCCGCGCAAGATCATCATGCAGGTCAAGGCCGGCAAGGCGGTGGATGAACTGATCGAACAATTGCTGCCGCTCCTCGAAAAGGGCGACATCCTGATCGACGGCGGCAACAGCCACTTCCCGGACACGATTCGCCGCACGCAGTACGTCGAGAGCAAAGGATTGCTCTACATCGGCACAGGCGTGTCGGGCGGCGAGGAAGGCGCGTTGAAAGGCCCGTCGATGATGCCCGGCGGCAGCCCGGCGGCGTGGCCGCACGTGAAAAACATCTTTCAGGCGATCTGCGCCAAGACGCCCGACGGCGAACCGTGTTGCGACTGGATCGGCGAGAACGGCGCGGGCCATTTCGTAAAGATGGTCCACAACGGCATCGAGTACGGCGACATGCAGATGATCTGTGAGACCTACGACCTGATGAGGCGCGGTCTCGGTATGACCAACAAGGAAATGCACGATGTCTTTGCCGAATGGAACAAGGGCGAACTCGACAGCTACCTCATCGAAATCACGCGCGACATCCTGGCCTACAAGGACGAGGAAGGCAAAGAGGTGGTGGACCTGATTCTCGACGCCGCCGGCCAGAAGGGCACCGGCAAGTGGACGGTCGTCGCCGCGCTCGACGACGGGATGCCCCTGACGTTGATCGGCGAAGCGGTGTTCGCCCGTTGTCTCTCGGCGGTGAAAGAGGAACGCGTCGCAGCTTCCCAGGAAATCAAGCCCAAGGTCAAAGAGTTCACAGGCGACAAGGCGAAATTCGTCAAAGATCTCCGCGCCGCGCTGTTCGCGTCGAAGATCGTCAGTTACGCGCAGGGCTATCAGCTCATGCGCGCCGCCGCCAAGACGTATAAATGGAACCTCAACTACGGCGGCATCGCGCTCGTGTGGCGGGGCGGCTGCATCATCCGCTCGGCGTTCCTCGGCGACATCAAGAAGGCGTTCAAACGCAATCCCGATCTGGTGAACCTGCTGCTCGATAAATTCTTCAAGAAAGCCGTCAGCAGCCGGCAGGCTGGATGGCGTCGCGTCGTCGTCAAGGCTGCCCAACTGGGCATCCCGACGCCGTGTCTCAGTTCGGCGCTGGCGTATTTCGACGGCTACCGGAGCGACCGGTTGCCCGCGAACCTGCTGCAAGCCCAACGCGATTATTTTGGGGCCCACACATACGAACGCGTGGACAAACCGCGCGGCCAGGTCTTCCACACGAACTGGACCGGCCGCGGTGGCACGACCACCTCGCAGACATACGTGGCGTAACGACAAAAACGACACTTGAACAAAAGGTAACTCCGTAAACGACACGCGAGCAGGCAAAGGTAACGAAGTCTTTGTTTACTTCGTTGGCTTCTGTTTAACCAGTCGTGTCGGCTGTTGATCCGAGTAGCGCGGGCGTCCCGCCCGTGTCGTGTGGCATCGCCAAATAGCAACGGGCGGGACGCCAGCGCTACTGTGACAGGACTTGTTGTGGTGGCAGTATCGCAATGTGCCCCCTGAGCCTTGGTCGCCGGCGTGTCCGGCGTAGCCTCGGCGAAGACGGAAGACGCGACGGAGGAGGCTTGTCGATAGGCTGCTGACTGACTACACTGCGCGGCATGGCAAAAGAGAAGCCAGTCGCGAATCCTTTGAGGCCAGCCAATCGCCTGCTGCGTGGCGACAACCTGAAATGGGTGCGCGACACGAAGGTCTTCCCTGACGCCGACTTTGTCTCTGTGCGGAATATCCCGCGTTAGGACAAAGTGAGTTTGTGCTATGAACACCGTTCGGCAAGGAAACAAGAATGAAGGAAATCACACAGCTTGACCAGAGCACGTGGCTTAAAGGTAAACGCTGCTTCACCTTGCAGGACGATGGAGTTCTTCGCGTCTCCCATACCGAAGCTGGTCGGCATCAGGAGTTCTCGGTCGAGGTGGTGCAATTGAATCCCGAGCCAATCCGCGACAAACGCAAAGCTACCTCAATGATCGTTGGGATGGCGGTTTTCGGACTTCTCGCTGGAGGTCTCATCTTCGCTTCCCTCGGCCCCGGCCACTCTCACGGGGCAGAGCTTCCCGGCCTGGCGGTTGCAGCGTTCTTCCTTCTGCCGTTCCTGTTGTGCTTGTACCAGTATCTCAAGCAAAGCTACGATGTTCTTGTATTTCAGAGCCCATATACGGGTGGTCGGATTGCATTTCTCAACAACGTTCCGTCGGAAGAAACGTTTGCTGGATTCATTAACCGTCTTCGTTCAGAAATCAGAACGCATCGAGACAAACTTCCATCGCTTCCAAAATCCCTTTCCCAAGAGCTTGAAGCCCTCGCGAAGCTTCGGGAGAACGGGGCCTTGAGTGAAGCGGAGTTCACCACCGCAAAACAGAATCTTATCAACTCTGCCAAGGCTGCAGGGGGCATCGGATTTGGAAACAGATAAGTTGACGAGCAATTCGATGAGCCGAACGCGGGCTTGCGCCCGCGTCGGCTATCTCTATCGTTCGGCCCCGATTGAATCGGTCGCTCAAAAAAATGAATACACGTCAGATACGAATTAGCGAAAGGAGCATCAGATGAAAATTGAACTGAGGAAGAATTGTCGGTATGCGCTGGTCGTGCCCTCGAGTATGGGGATTCGGATTACGCCCCCCAATGGGCAGCCGGTGCACTGCGCCGGATCGTTGATCATGCAGGCCACCAGCGCGGAGACGAACGTGGCGAGCGTGGCGTCGTTTCTGGGTCTGCCGGTCAAGGTCCTCACGACGTTCGTCAAGGGGAGTCCGATCGCGCAGTTTATCAAGGACAACCTCAAGAGCCGCAACATCGACTACGAAGGCGTCGAGGTTCCGCAGGGCGGCCCCTGGGGCTATCGGCATCAGTTCAATATCGCCGACAGCGGTTACGGGTCGCGCGGACCCCGCGTGTGGAACGATCGCGCGGGCGAAGTGGGCCGGACGCTGAACGTGAAGGATTTCGATCTGGACCGGATCTTCGGCAAGGAAGGCGTTCAGATCCTCCACATGTCGGGTCTGATCGGCGCGCTGTCGCCCGAAACGGGGACGTTCTGCCTCGAACTCGCGCGGGCGGCGAAGAAACACGGAACAAGGATTTCGTTCGACCTGAACTACCGCGCGTCGTTCTGGAAGAACCGCGAGAAGGAACTCGCCGCCATCTTCGCCGAGATCGCGAGCGTGTCGGACATTCTGGTCGGCAACGAGGAAGACTTCCAGCTTTGCCTCGGCGTCGAAGGTCCCGAAGCGGGCGGCAAGGGCCTCAAGTCAAAGATTGACGGCTTCAAGGGGATGATCCAACGCGTGAAGAAAGCGTATCCGAACGCTTCGACGTTCGCCACGACGCTTCGCGAAGTCGTCGATACGAACCACCACTTGTGGGGCGCGATCATGGCGGCGGGCGACGACTGGCACATCGTCGAGCCGCGCGACATCACGGTCCTGGACCGCATCGGCGGCGGCGACGGGTTCGTCGGCGGCATGCTCTACGCGATCCTCAAGGGATGGGAACCCGAGAAGTGGGTCCAGTTCGGATGGGCGAGCGGCGCGCTGGCGACGACGCTTCTGACCGACTATGCGCAGCCCGCGGACGAAGATCAGATTTGGAGCATCTGGAAGGGCAACGCGCGAGTGCAACGGTAAGAGAGCAACTCGGTGGGGATCGGTTGGCTGGAGTACTGGAGTCTTGGAGTGCTGGAGAGCTGTAGTGCCGAAAGCTGTCATTCCGAGCTTGTCGAGGAATCTCTAGACTTCGTCGCCCTATCTGCGATTGACGGGGATGTTCCGCAATCCTATCCTCCAGCCGTGAGCCAGACCGTTTCGCCGGCATGTTCCGCGCGAACGAGTATGGCCGAATACTAATGTTCGGCTGCAATCGATTTAAGACCGCATGGCGGGGCGTAAGATATGGGTGTTATTGATATTGCTGGGCATCGTCCTGGGCGTTTTCTTATTGTCGTTGCCGGCGGTGCGCATTATAAAATTGCGTGGAGACGTGCCGCATTGTGAGGCTGTGTGCCTGTCGCTGAGCAATTCATTACAGGCAGCACAAGCAAATGGAGACTGGAATCGGTTGCAGTGGTATTACGCTTTTCGGGAGGTCGAGGTAGAAGACGCGGAGGCCTGGCGTTTGGCATCTCGCAAGGTCGATGCTGAGTTGGCGAGCCTATCCAACTCACTCCGTCTTGCTACCGATCGTCTTGCTAGGCGCAAAGCCGAGCTTGCGGTGATGGAGCACACCAATGAGAATCAAGCCGAACCATCCGCTCCAGCGAACGGGGCTTCGCCCCGTCGCTGAGCCTGCTCGTTGAGGCGCTCCCGTTTCTGGTTCTCTCCAGCGGCGTAAAGCGCAGTTGGTCGGCCTAGGCGGGATGCGCGGGGTGATGCGGCGGTGCGATTCAAACCATTGACCAAGCGGTCGCCACCTCACCTGTATCCTCTTCCCCGCAAGCGGCGGAGAGGAACGATCCGTCTCCCCGCAATGCGGGGAGAGGGGCTTGGGTGAGGCGCAGCTCAACACTTTGACCCGGCGCGGCGGACTGGATTCTTGAGGAGCGCTACGCGATCGTGTATGGTTGGCTGAAACGGAAAGCCGGAGAGACGAATCATGGCAACATATTTTGGGCGCGGCGGGGTAAATGACAACATCACCACCCCTGAGAAGCGCGAGGCGTTGGCGCAGGCCCTGAAGGTCATTGGCCGGCCCCTGCGCAAGGTGTTGGTGCTCCCACCGGACCATACGCGGCTGAACTCCGATGCGGGGGAACTCACACGGCTGCTTTACGAGATGCTGACGCCGAAGGTCGAGGTGGACATCATGCCGGCGCTCGGCACGCATACGCCCATGTCCGCCGAAAAGCTGCGAATGATGTTCGGCGAGAGCATTCCACTGGACAGATTCAAGGTGCACGATTGGCGGAAGGGCATACGGCACGTGGGCAACGTGCCCGGCAAGCTGCTGCGCGAGTGGTCGGAAGGGCGCGTGGATTACGACGTGCAGGTCGAGGTCAGCGATCGGTTGTTTGCCGGATACGACCTGATTCTATCCGTTGGACAACTCGTCCCGCACGAGGTGGTCGGTATCGCCAATTACACCAAGAACATTCTGACCGGCACGGGTGGCGCGGACACGATCAACAAATCACATTTCCTCGGCGCGGCCTACGGCATGGAGCGGATGATGGGCCGCATCGACACGCCCGTCCGCCGACTGTTCAACTACGCCGCCGAAAAGTTTCTGCACCATCTGCCGATTGTTTACGTGCTCACCGTCATGGAGAAGAACAAGGCCGGTAGCGGGATGATCATGCGCGGTCTCTACGTCGGCGATGACATGGAGACGTTTACGATTGGCGCGCGGCTCTCGCAGAAGGTGAACTTGGACCTGCTCGACAAGCCGTTGCAGAAGGTGCTCGTCTATCTCGATCCGCACGAATTCAAAAGCACCTGGCTCGGCAACAAGGCGATCTACCGCACCCGGATGGCGATGGCCGACGGTGGCGAACTCATCATCCTTGCCCCCGGCCTGAAGGAGTTCGGCGAAGACCCCGAGATCGACCGGCTCATCCGCAAGTACGGTTACCGGGGCACACCGGCCACGTTGGCGGCGGTCAAAGCCAACGCGGAGCTGCAGAACAATCTCGGCGCGGCAGCGCATCTCATTCACGGCTCGAGTGAAGGCCGGTTCCGCATCACCTACTGTCCGGGCCGCGACCTCAGCGCGGATGCTATTCGGTCGGTGGGCTTCGAATCCGGCAATCTCGACGCGATGATCAAGCGCTACCAGCCGGACAAGCTCAAGGACGGTTACGACCGCCTTCCCGACGGCGAGGAGATCTTCTACATCAGTAATCCCGCCCTCGGCCTCTGGGCACTCAGAGGTCAGTTCGAGCCAGCAGCGTAACAGCAGTCTGCGGCTTGCGCCGATGGCAAAGGCAACTTCCTTAGGCAGGTCAAGGAGATTTATCTTCTATCTAGTGCTCTGTCACGGTTGATTTGGCAGGCGTATGGTAGGGGCAGACCGCCGGGCTGCCCATCACCACACTGCGGCGCGCCCGGCGGTCGCGCTCTACCACGGCACATCTAATGAGGCGTGACAGAGCACTAGCCCATGCACGTGGGTCGGTGCGTGCGTAAGCCAATTCATTTGACCGGTCGTCAAAACGCCCTTATAAATCTTGGGTGCACTGCTGTGGAGAGGTGGCCGAGTGGTTGAAGGCGGCGGTTTGCTAAACCGCTATACGGGAATTAAGCCTGTATCGAGGGTTCGAATCCCTCCCTCTCCGCCATCCGCCTACGTTCCGCGCGGCGGAACTACGGCGCGATGCCGCGCCGAAGCGAAAGCGGAGGCGGGCAAAGTGAATTGATCCTACGTTGCCAGCTACGACTCGGACAGTCGTTTCGTCGGATCGACTGCCAGCCAACACGCCATCGCCAACAGATAACAGCCAGCCACCGTGATCAGCGGCAAGTCAGAACCGGCGCCATAGTCTGCGACTTCTCGGTTCGCCACTTCTTAGAAGAGCTTTTCCTCCGCTGGAGAAAGTTGGCCGAGTTCTCGTTTGGCCAGTTCCAGCGGTTTTTATACACACTCAGCATTTGAGTCGGGCTTATTGCCGTTGGGCATGACCAGCCCGGATTATTCACGATGCGCTTGAAAGCTCGACAGTCTGTCACAGCTCGAACCCTCACCCAGGCCCTCTCCCTTGGAAAGGGAGAGGGGAAATCTCCTCGCCCCGCGTGCGGGGAGAAGTCAGACTAGAGGCTGGCACGCAACGGGTTTCCCCGGCAAGAAATGGCTGGCTGCTTCAATAATCCCAAGGCGGGCGACGGATACATCAGTATCCGATGTATCATCAGCAGCGACGAGAAAACTGGCGGACGGTCTTTGCTCTGCTTGACTGACGGCCGGTTGACGACAGCAGCGGGTGGGACGGGTGAGCTACTCTTGGTCAGCACGCAACTTGGCAATCACAGAGAAGTCTTCGAGCGTAGTGGTGTCGCCATTGACGTCGTCGCCACTGGGGATCTCCTTGAGCAAGCGACGCATGATTTTACCCGGGCGGGTCTTGGGCAGCGCGTTCCTGATATATCGTGTGGCGATATATCAGACCGAGGCGGTGTGGATACATTGGTTTCCGAGGTATCATCGGGGAGCAGTGGGAAACTCGGTTCGTGGCGTTGGCCTGACCTACCGCGGGCGGGGATGTGGACAGGCAAGATGCCTGTGCTACTCCTCATCCGCATGCAGTTTGACCAGCACGGAGAAATCTTCCAACGTGGCGGTGTCGCCTTTTACGTGGCTGGCGGCTGGCTTCTGTTTACTTCACTTCAGCGCAGCAATGCGCGCAGCGGGTGGCTTTGATCGGGATCGTCGAAAGGCACTGCGGACATTCCTTGGTCGAGAGCACGGCGGGCGCAGCAGGCGCGCGCTCGAGTCTCCGTTTCATGGTGTTCATGGCCTTGATCATCATGAAGATGCAGAACGCCACGATGACGAAGTCGATGACCACGTTGATGAATGAACCGTAGGCGATGACCGCCGCGCCGGCGGCCTTGGCTTCGGCCAGCGATTTGTACTCCGCGCTGCCGAGGTTGAGGAACTTGTCGGCGAAGTTGACGCCGCCCATTGCCTTGCCGATGGGTGGCATGAGGATGTCGTTGACCATCGAGGTGACGATTTTGCCGAACGCGCCGCCGATGATGATACCGACGGCCATGTCGACGACATTGCCGCGCATTGCGAATTCTTTGAACTCTTTGACGAGACCCATACGCTTCCTCCTGTGTTGGATTGTTTGAATCGGTTGTCAGTATCTCCACACGAGCGACGAGATGATGGCAAGGTCGTTGGGGACTTTGCCGGGTGCGGGATTGCTGTTGTACGTGTCTTGGAACACCACGCGCAACGAAAGATGGGCGTTTATTGCCGCTTCGCTGCCGGCCTCGCTGACCAGCAGGTATTGCGTGAAATCGTCCACTTTGGGATAGTAGTTGATCTCTTCCCAAATCTTGGCCTGTTTGCCAAACGAATGTTCGCCGCGCTCGCCGATGCGGAGGGTGAAGAAGCTGCTGTCCTCACCACCTTGGCGCAAGTGTTCGTAGCCGCCACCGACCACTCCGCTGAGCCGCGTGGCATCGCTCTTGATGAAATAGTAACCGACCGCAGGGCCGACGATCTCGCGATTTTGGATGTCCGCGACATCATCATGGAGCACATCGACGCGCAGGTCGCCAAAGAATCGGTCGGTGAACAGGTGCTTGTAATCCGCAAAGCCGTGGACATTTTCTGCGTTGCGTGTTTCGTTCGTCGCGCCGAAATTGTCCAAACCGTACGCGCCTTCCACGCCGAGTCGGAATTCATCGGCGGTCAGTAGCTTGGTTGCCGTTGCGCTGCCGTGGCTCGTGAGCGTCTTGCTGTTGCCCTGCGTCACCGACAACCCGAGCGCCAGGTCGCCGTGCCAGGCGGTTTTGCTTTTGTCATCGGCAGGGGTTTGCGCACAGGCGGAATTCATCCCGCATAGAATTCCGCACATCGACAGGGCAGCAAAGGATGTGCGAAAGATCGCTCTCGCAGAACGAACAGGTAAACGAATATTCATCGTGCCTCCAGATTGGGTTTGGTTAACGGATATCAATGCTCTCGCTGAGACAATGTGTAACCACAGTGCACGCTTCTCTCCATGAAAGCTACCGGGCTCCCATCGCTACCGTCAACCAAATAGCGCGTGGGGCCTTATCTGCGTGCATCGGCACCGCAAATGACCTATTTTGTTGCCAATGATTCGCCACGACACAGACAACGACGAGACCATGGTTGCCAGGCGGAGAAGCGCGGGGGAGATTTTTGTCCGCGTGTTTGGTTACGTTCGCCGCTATTCGGGGTTTGCTCTGGGCACGATACTGTGCGCGATTGTTTCGACGGCGGCGAACCTGGCGTTTCCGAAACTGACGCAGAAGATCATCGACGAGGTCATCGGCGCGAAACGGGGAGAATTGCTGCTGTTTTTTACGGGTCTGGTGCTGTTGTCGTTTTTCCTGCGTGACCTGTTCAACCTGCTGCGCATACAGATCAACAACCGCTTCGAGCAGAGGGTGATTTTTGACTTGCGGCGCGATCTGTACGACAAGCTGCAGCGCTTATCGGTCAACTATTACGATCAGCGCGCCACGGGCGATTTGATGACGCGGGTCATTGATGACGTGAACGCCGTGGAGCGTGTGCTCATCGACGGAATCGAACAGGGAACAGTCGCGCTTCTGAGTCTCGTCGGGGTGGGCGTCATGATGTTCAGGTTCAACCCGCAGTTGGCCGCCTTGTCGATCGTGCCGATTCCGTTGCTGGCGATGGGCGCGTTGATCTACACCATCACCGCGCACCAGCGGTATCGGCTCGTCCGACAGGCGACGTCGGCGTTGAACGCGCTGTTGCACGACAACCTGCAAGGCATCCGCCAGATCAAAGGCTTCGGACAAGAGCCGCACGAGCTTGGCCGATTTGAACGAAAAGCGAACGATCTGCGCAAGGCCACGCTCAAAGTGATGGGAGCATGGTCGATCTATTCACCGTCAATGACGTTTTGCGGGGCGCTGGGGTACGTCATCGTGCTCTGGTTCGGTGGGCGCGCCGTGATTGCGGATCGGCTGACGCTCGGGCAATTCGTCGGATTTCTGTGGTATCTGGGAATGTTTTACGAACCGGTGCGGCAGTTGCACGGCTTGAACCAGATGTTTCAAGCGGGGCGCGCGGCGGGGGAGAGAGTGTTCGACATCTTGGATGCGCCCGTCGAAGTCGGCGAGAAAAAAGGAGCGATGGTTCTCGGCGGCTCCGCCTCCGCCAAGTCGCCGACGCGCCAAAGCCGCTCTGGCGACGGCGCGGCTGCGGCGGACAATGGCGGGCGCGTGCGCGGCGGTGTCGAGTACCGCGATGTGAGTTTCGAGTATCGCAGCCAACTGCCCGTGTTGCACGGTATCGACGTTCGCGCGCGGCCCGGAGAGACGATCGCGCTGGTCGGCCCCACCGGTGCGGGCAAAACGACGATTGTGAACTTGCTGCCGCGGTTTTACGAAGTCACTGCGGGACAGATTCTGATCGATGGACACGACATCCGGGATGTGACGCTGGATTCATTGCGGCGACAAATCGGCATCGTCTCGCAGGAAGCATTTCTGTTCAATGGCACGATTCGCGAAAACATTCTCTACGGAAGGCTCGACGCAATCGAGGCAGAGATGATTGAGGCAGCAAAGGCGGCCAATTGCCACGAGTTCATCATGCAATTGCCGGAGAAATATGACTCGCGCGTCGGCGAGCGTGGGGTGAAGCTCAGCGTCGGCGAGAAACAGCGCGTGAGCATTGCGCGGGCGCTGCTGAAGGATCCGCCGATTCTGATTCTCGACGAAGCGACGGCGAGTGTCGATACGGCGACAGAAAAGTTGATCCAAGAAGCGTTGGAACGGCTGATGGCGCATCGTACGAGCTTCGTGATCGCGCATCGGCTATCGACAGTGCGCAATGCCGATCAGATCATCGTGTTGAAGTCAGGCCGCATCATTGAGCGCGGCACGCACGAAGAGCTGATGGCGCTCGACGG
>JBEKFI010000040.1:0-23572 GCA_050013395.1 Verrucomicrobiia bacterium
ACTACCCATCGCTGTTGTAGCCGCGGCGCTCTGTCGCCGCGCCAGCCTGACCGGCGAGCCTTTCCGCCCCACGCCGACAGAGCGGCATGGCTACAATAATTGGTTTTGTTAGGCGCTCTTATTCATGAACTTTTCCGCGTCCCAGCGCCCCCTCACATTGATCCCGCTCAGAGCGGGATTAATCCTTTGCCGCACACGACGGCGGCGTCTCGCGGACTCGGCTCCCCCGCACGCGGGGCGAGGAGATTTCCCCTCTCCCTTTCCAAGGGAGAGGGCCTGCCCGCCGAAGCCTCGGCGCAGGCGGGTCAGGGTGAGGGTTGAGCCGCTTGCAGTGCGTCTCGCATTTGAGCACATCGTGAATTATCCGAGTTAGATGCAAGGGTTGCTCATCACTGTCAAAAATCAAGTGCAAAGTCTGCCAACAGGGCGGCAGGGGCGCATCTGGACACTACCACCGACATCGTCCATAGCCGATAGGGCGGTTGTAGCCGCGAGCCTGCTCGCGGCCTTTGTGATGGCGCATGAGGTACGACTTGCCGCAAGCAAGCTCGCGGCTACAAGCCGGTGGCAGTAACAAGATGCGCCCGGGCGGCAGACCGGACGCTGAGACACAGGATGTGTGGGTGCGATTGGTTCTTGCCTTGGTGAGGGCGCTGGTACAATTTGGAGCCGCAGAAAACCCAAATCGTAAAGCGGCAGTCCCGAGCTATGGAACGCATTACCCTGAAACAACGAGCCCGAGAGATTTGGCAGAAGCTGCTGCATTTGAATGCCAGTCCCCATCAAATTGCGGCTGGCTTCTCCCTGGGCGTATTTGTCAGTTTCCTCCCCATTATTCCATTCCGTACAATAGTCGCTCTCGGGTTGGCCTGGCTATTCCGACAAAACGTCATCGCAGCTCTTGCGGGGAAAAGCATCACGCTTCTTTACAGCCCAGCGGTGCCCTTGATTTGGCTTGCTGAATATCGGTTGGGCAAGCGGTTCATTTTGGTGGAACATGCGGCGAAGTTTGACAGGGTACATCTGGGCGAGATTCTGCACATGGGATGGGATGTATTTGCGGCAATGCTGGTCGGAGCGGTGATCATCGCGACCCCGGTCTCGTTGATTACCTATGCCGTCGTCAAGAGGATTTCGGAAAGACGGCTTCAGCGAAACAAGTGACTGCCAGTCGCTCTCGATACCGACACGACGCGGGGCATTCGCGCCCCCTAACGATTTCCTCTGAGGTACCAGCAGAAATTCAAGGCAGCGAGATTTTGGCGCAGTAGAACTTCGCGGGTTGTGTCGCGTTCAGGTCGGTCTGGGGACGAGTCAACTCTTTAGCGCGTGTTGCCCAAATGGCGTTTGTCGTTGTAGCCGCGCTTCGCGCCGTCGCCAAAGCGCTATGGCGCGTCGGCGACTGTGAAGCGCGAGACCTTCATTTTGCGAACGAATTCGGCGCTTCGTAGAAGCGCCGCTACACCGGGAAGTGGCAGGAGTGGATTTAAGCAACACGGTTTTTACCCTTCACGGCCTGGAAATTGTGCAGAGGTGACGCGCCTTCCATCCAGCAGGCTACGTCTCGGGAGTGACCTCAAATGCGCGCAATGCATCCTTGAACCTCAAAAGTGAAGCTGATAAACTGGCCGTCAACACCTGTGATCAAGTATGCGCATGTCCAAGAATGGGTCGACCGGATGGCCGCCATGTGCCAGCCGGACGAGGTCTGTTGGTGTGATGGTTCGGAGGAGGAACGCCAGCGGCTGACCGCCAAGGCCGTCGCGCAAGGTGAGTTGATCGAGTTGAACCAGCGCAAGATGCCCGGCTGCTTCCTGCACCGCACCGCCGCGCACGACGTGGCGCGCACCGAACACCTGACCTACATCTGCACAAGTTTCCAAGGGGACGCCGGAGCGACCAACAACTGGATGAGCCCGGGGGTGGCCTACCGCAAGGCTCGTGAGTTTTTCACCGGGTCGATGAAGGGCCGCACGATGTATGTCGTGCCGTTCTCGATGGGCCCGATCGGCTCGCCCTTTTCCAAGATCGGGATCGAACTGACCGACAGCGTTTACGTTGTGCTGAACATGCGGATCATGACCCGCATGGGGAAAGCAGCGCTGAACGCGCTTGGCCCGCAGGGCGAATTCACCCAGTGCTTGCACAGCAAGGCCGACCTCGACGTCAACCGCCGGCTGATCCTGCATTTTCCAGAAGACAACGCCATCTGGTCGGTCGGCAGTGGCTACGGCGGCAACGTCCTGCTGGGCAAGAAGTGTCTGGCCCTGCGCATTGCCAGCGTGCTGGCCCAGCGCGAGAAATGGCTCGCCGAGCACATGCTCATCCTGGGGATCGAGGAGCCCAACGGCCACATCCAGTATATCGCCGCCGCGTTCCCCAGCGCGTGCGGCAAAACGAATCTGGCGATGCTTTTGCCGCCCGAGGGTCTCAAGCAGAAGGGTTACCGGATCTGGACTGTCGGCGATGATATCGCCTGGATGCGTGTGGACACCGACGGCCATCTTTGGGCGATCAACCCGGAGATGGGCTTTTTCGGCGTGGTGCCCGGCACGAACGCGCGCACCAACCCCAACGCGATGCGCACCATCGGCCACGACACGATCTACACCAACGTCGCCCTGCGGCCCGACGGCACCGTCTGGTGGGAAGGCCATGATGACCCGCCGCCCCGCAAGGCGATTGACTGGCAGGGTAATCCGTGGAAGCCCGGTTTGACCGACAAGGACGGCAAGCCGATCCTCGCCAGTCATGCCAACAGCCGGTTCACCGCGCCATTCACGAACTGCCCCACACACTCGTTCCGCTACGACCAACATCACGGCGTGCCGATCTCTGCGATCGTTTTCGGTGGCCGGCGCCCGACGCTCTGCCCGCTGGTTTACGAAGCGTTCGACTGGAACCATGGCGTCTATGTCGGGGCGACGCTGGCCAGCGAACGCACCCCGGCTCAAGTCGGCACGGTCGGCGAAGTGCGCCGTGACCCGATGGCCATGCTGCCATTCTGCGGTTACAACATGGCCGACTACTTCGGTCACTGGCTGGACATGGGTCTTCGCATCCGGCACCAGCCGAGGATCTTTCACGTCAACTGGTTCCGCGTTGACGAACATGGCAGGTTTCTCTGGCCGGGTTTCGGTGAGAACCTGCGCATCATCGAGTGGATCGTGGCCCGTTGCCGGAACGAGGTCGCCGGCGTGCCAACCCCCATCGGCTATGTACCTGATCCCAAAGACATCGACATGACCGGGCTGAAACTGTCCAGCGGGACGATGAACAAGTTGCTGGCGGTAGACCGGAAGGCATGGCTGGCCGAGTTGGATTCCGTCAAAGAGTTCTTCGATCAATTCGACGTGCGCTTGCCTGATCGGCTGTGGGCACAGTACGAAGCGCTCCGTCAGCGTTTGCTGGCCACGAAGCAGCCGACCCGGTCAGCCCGCCAGCCGCGGCGGTGAGGAATGATGGCTGGGATGCGACCGGCCACCGTGCAAGGCCGTGTTCAAAACCGGGCCAGCACCGACTGTTTTGATCTCGTGCGGTGACTGGCGGATGCCAGCCGTTGCCGTCAATTCCAGATGTCGCCGGAGAAGGCGCTCAACGAGTAGCGCAGACTGCGACATCAAGCTCCATATGCACTAACCTTTTCCCGGCGGCGGGATTTGGCGGACTTCAGGACGGCGTCGCAAACGTACTGCGTTTTCAGGGCATCGTAGCCCGGATTATTCACGAGACGCTCAAATGCGAGACGCACTGCAAGCGGCTCAACCCTCAGCCTGACCCGCCTGCGCCGAGGCTTCGGCGGGCAGGCCCTCTCCCTTCGAAAGGGAGAGGGGAAATCTCCTCGCCCCGCGTGCGGGGAGAGGATCAAGGTGAGGGGCAGTTCGTTGCGCAAAAGTTCATGAATACGCAGGGTAGAAGGTCGGGCGGGGCGGTTCATGCTCAGAATTTCATCTGTCGAACCGATGCAGCCCGGCGGCGCGGGCGTCGCTCATCGCAGTGGGAAATTCCTCGGCGGCGACGGGGCGGGCGATGTCGGTGTAGCGCCCGGCCCTGGCGGGGTTGAGTACGTCGCCGGCGGGATGGTATTGCGCCATCACGTTGACGTAGGTGTCGGGGGAGAGTTCCGTGACGAGCCAGCGGGAGATTTCGCGCGTGCCGGCGAGGTCGTTGGGCATGACCAGGTGCCGCACCAGCAAGCCGCGGACTGCGAGGCCGTGTTCGTCGAGCGTCAGCACGCCGACTTGCCGGTGCATTTCCTTGATGGTGCGGCGGGCGACTTCGGGATAGTCGCGCGCCTTCATCAGGCGAAAAGCTGCCTCAGGGTTCCAGAACTTGAAGTCGGGCATGTAGATGTCCACCACGCCGTCCAGCAGACGCAGGTTTTCCAGCGAATCGTAGGCGCTGGTGTTGTAGACGATTGGCAACCGCAGGCCGCGCTCGGCGGCGATGGCCAGCGCCTCGATCGCTTGGGGCACAACGTGGCTTGGGGTGACCCAGTTGATGTTGTGGCAGCCGGCCGCTTGCAGTTCGAGCATCATTTCGGCGAGGCGCTCAGGCGTGACGATGTAGCCCTCGCATTCGTGGCTGATCTCCCAGTTTTGGCAGAAGGCGCAAAGCAGGTTGCAGCCGGAGAAGAAGATCGTGCCCGAACCGCGCCAGCCGCGCAGGCAATCTTCTTCGCCGTGGTGCGGCCCGTAGCTGGCGACGCGCGCAGAACGGCCGATGCGGCAGGTCGCGGTGCGGTCGTGGAGGCGGTCCGCCAGACAGTTACGCGGGCACAGGCGGCAATTGCCGAGGGATGCCACCGCATTGTCAGCGCGTCGCTTGAGTTCACCTGACTCGGCGAGCGCAAGATAGGAGGGATAGGCAACCGCGGTCGCGTTCATCGGGAACAAGATACCGGTCTGCAAAAGGCATGGCAACCGTAGTAAACATTTTCCAGTCCAGAACCACTCGCGGGTGCGTTTTATGGATGAACGGAAGAAGGGAGTGCGGATGAAAGACAGTACTGTATGGCCGCACTCCCGCTGCAACTCGATGCTGGGCGGCGAGCCGGAACGATTTGTAAATCCGAGAACCGAGGTTGTGGCGTCGAATGGGTGAACAAGGAAAGGGTTCACCCATGAGAACACATACAGGATTGTTAATTGCTGCCGTCAGCGCACTGATCGTTGTGAGCGCGTATGCAGCGCTCGGCGGGATGTTGATCCGCGCCCTGCAAATCTCAGTCAGGCAGAGGGCGGCCACCGAGCAAATGATTGGGCGCTTCGGACGATGAACTGGTATACTCACGCTCCTATTGCAGCCGATGCTGGGCGGCTAGTCGGAAAGATTTTTCAATCCAAGAACCGAGGTTGAGGCGTCAAACAGGTAAACAGGAAAGGACTTACCCATGAAAACATGTACAGGATTGTTAATCGCTGCTGTCAGCGCACTGATTGTCGCGAGCGCGTATGCGGCCGGGACAACGGATCAGGCGGTCGCGCAAGCGCCAGCCACCAATGGCCATAGCGCCACCATCAGAATCGCCGGCAAGGGGATTCCGAAAGAGTTGGCCGAGAAGTTGACCGGCGATCAGATTGTAGAATTGTTGAACTCGCGAGAAGAGATTCCCAAGCTGGCGCCGTTGATCATCCTGATACCATTTCTCTTCGTGGTGGCGCTCGTTACGGTGATTTCGGTCGCCCAACACCGCCGCAACGCGATGTTGCACCGGACGTTGGCAGCGATGATCGAAAAGGGTGTGCCGATCCCGCCCGAATTGCTTCAATCGCCCGAGCCGGTCAAACGCAAACGCTCCGACTTGCATCGCGGCCTGGTGGCCTGTGGAGTTGGCATTGGTCTCATCCTTTTCCTCTGGATTCAAGGGGGAGGACTTATCGTCGGGAGACATGTGGGCGGATTGTGGGCTGTGGGCTTCATTCCGCTGTTTATCGGGATCGGCCACCTGATCTCATGGAAACTGGAACAACGGAAGCCAAACAGTTAGAGTGCCCGCGCGTGAACTGTGGAACTTACCGACTCAGATTTGATCGCGCGGGTGCTGCTGAATGACGATCATCATGCGTTCGGAGAACTGGTGAAACAACATCAATCAGCCGTCCGCGCCACGCTGCGCAAGCTCAGCGGCGGGGACGAAGTGCTCGCCGACGAACTGGCGCAGGAGACGTTTCTGCGCGCGTACCGCTCGCTCCGGACGTTTCGCGGCACGGCGAAGTTCTCGACCTGGCTGTACCGCATCGCGTACAACGCGTTCCAGACGCATGTGCGCCGGGCCCGGCCGCACGAGTTGTTTGAAGAAGACCGCCACGCGCCGGCGCAGCCACCGCAGATCGAGGCGGTGGATTGGCAGCTCGACCTGGAGGCCGCCTTGCGGATGCTGACGGTTAATGAACGCTCGGCCATCACGCTCTGCTATACGTCGGGGCTGACGCAGGAGGAGGCGGCGCGGGTGTTGCAGTGTCCGCTCGGCACGGTGAAGACAAATATTCTGACTGCAAAGGACAAGCTGCGGCGCTATCTTCTCCCTTGGAAGGATCGGAGGCTGACATGAGCGAACAACATGACAATGATTGGCTCGAAGACGCGTTGCACCACGACGAGCCTTACATCGACGATGCGGGATTCAGCGCACGCGTCGTCGCCGCGCTTCCGCGGAGGCGCGGACTTCGCTGGGCGCGCTTGTTGATTATCAACGGAGCCGGCATCATGGGCCTGCTGATCGCGTGGTATGTGGCGCCGCTGCAGGGTTGGCTGATCGAAAGCCTCACGCAATTGCTTCGTGCCCGTTCGCTCGCCGATATTCCACTCGTTCCCGTCGTGTTGATCGTTCTGTGCTTATGGCCGCTCTGGGGGCTGCTGCGAACGGTCATTGACTGGCGTTCTCTGCTGAACGATCTCATCGGCCGACATTAGCTTGAGCTGGCAGGGGGCGGCGCAAGGGGGCACGAGCGGTTGCACCATCGCTTATTCCTCGACCAACATTTACAGCGTCGCTGTCACCTGGGAGCCAAAGCCAACGTCTCGTCGCGGGCTTGCGCGTTGACAGTCCAAGCGACCGCCGATAGTCTGCTCACTCTTGTTGCGTCCTGGAACGAACGGCGCGACGCGCGGTCATGACGAAAAGGGCAGAGATTGTTTTGCTGTTGGTGATCATCGCAGCGGGGCTGAGTTTGCGATTGTACGGCTGGCACTGGGGGCAGGGCTACTGTGAATCGGCCACGTTTGACGAGTTGGACGCCTATCGCGCGGGGCTGGGCCTGCTGCATGGTGAGAAGCAAGCCATGTATATCGCGCAGCCGAACTTTCCACGGGCTGGGACGGGTCATTTACCCGGCCCGTTGATGGCGATTTTCTGGGCAATTCCTCTCCGCCTCGGCGGCGGGCCGGAAACCGTGATGCTGATGCTGATCGCGTTTGACACGGCCGTAATCTACTTTGTGTATCTTCTGGCGAACAAAATGTTGGGAGGCGCGGCTGCGCTGTGGGCTGCGCTCTTTTATGCGACTTCGCCCTGGCCCGTTTACTACGGCATCGGCTGCTGGAATCCGCAGTTCATGGCGCCGCTGAGCGGGCTGCTGGGCCTGACGCTGTGGGGCGTGATGAGTCAGCCTCGGTCACGGCAAATCTTCTGGGTCTGTTTGCTGCTGGCGATGATTCCCCAGTTTCACGCGTTCGGCGTGTTCCTCGTGCCATCGATCCTGCTCCTGCTCAGCTTTCGTTTCAGGGAGATCAACTGGAAGTGGGTCGCGTTGGGCGTGCTTGCTTCGTTTCTCATTTACACTCCGTACATCGTCGGAGAGATGACGAATCATTGGGACAACACGCGACGGATGCTCGCCAATGGAAGGGAGTTCTTCTCGTTTGGGTGCTTGAAGAGCCTGACCTTGCCTGTGGTCTGCCTGTCAAACTTGTTCAACAGCCCGCTCGAGTACGGTCTCACAGACTACCGGGAGTTTGGCCGCGTAATTTTTGGCTCATTTGTGGTGCTGGGACTTTTTAACCTCTTGTCGCTTGGGCTGAGCGTCGTGTTTGTCGGCAACCTGGTTGTCCAGTTTGCGCGCGCGATGCGAGGAAAATGGCTGCGACCAGCGCGAGCGTTCGTGGAATCGCCCGTCAGCGTATTTCTGGCGCTGCTGCTGTTTCTGCCTTTGATCCTGTTTCTCCCAACGGGGCGCAACTTCCAGAGTCGCTACGTCATCCTACTGCTGCCGTTGCTCTGCCTGCTGCCGTGCTTGTGGATCACGAGAACGCTGGCCGTCAGCCGCTGGCGAAAGGCCGGTCTCGCCTGCGTGGCGTTAACTGTTGGATTCAACGTGATTCTGGACCTGAGCTTCTACCGTTACCAGGGACGTTTCATTGCCGGCGGGCAATATTTCATTCCGAGCTTTCGCAAAATGGAACAGGTTCGCCAGAAGCTCCAGGCGGATGCGGGACCAGGCCGACGCATCGAGGTCGATGCCTCCGCGTTTCCCAGTATGCCGCGATACAAGCAAGGCCGCGGTATGCATGCGCTGGCGCAGTATGTCGGGATTTGCGAACAGGCGGAGGCGCGTCCGGACAGCCAGCAGCCTGTGCCGGTTTATCGCGCTCAGGCAGACACGAATTCTGTGGACGCCAGCCAAATAGTAGTTTATCAGGGTAACGGCATCGCGTTAGTCAGGCCGCGATCGTAGCGGCACGGTGCTCAAGAAGAAGTGGGGAACTCCAAATGTCAGACATCACAAAACCAGGCATAACGGTTCTTCCGCAAGCGGAAGGAGTTCCCTCGCGTGCCAGCGTGCCGCAGTGGTTTGGGACGAAAGTCTCCGCACCCATCTCGCTGGTCTTGCCGATGTTCAACGAGTCGTCCATCGTTGACATCACTCTCCAGCACGCCGTTGAAAACCTTGAGCGGCATTTTGCCGACTTTGAGGTCGTGGTCGCTGACGACGCCAGCACCGACAGCAGCGCGCGCCGCGTCGAAGCGTGGATGGAGAAGGACGCCCGGATCAAGCTCGTGCGCTTGTCCCGCAACGAGTGTTTTGGCGGCGCTCTTCGCGCGGGGCTGAGCACGGCGAGCAAAGAGTTTCTCATATACACAGATTTCGATTTGCCCATCGCTCTGGGCGCCCTGCCGCGCTTGCTGGGGGAATTCTCGAACGCCGACGTGCTGACGGGCTACTCCGCCGACGAGAGCAAGCATGTGGATTGGAAGCACGCGGTGATTTCGCACGGCTACAATCTGATGGTGCGCACCCTGTTCGGCCTGCGGCTGCACGACATCAATTTCGGCTTTAAGGCGCTGCGCAAGTCGGTCTGGGAGCGTTTAATGTTGCACTCGCGCAGCCCGTTCGTGGACGCCGAACTGTTCATCCGTGCCGAGCGGCTCGGCTGCATCGTCAAATCGGTTCCGGTGCCGTTTATCCAGCGGCAGTTGGGTACATCCCACATTCGTCGTCTCGATGTGATCGCCGCCACGATGCGCGATATGGCGCGCCTACGGCTGGCGCTGTGGCGCGGCCTGTGAAGTTCTTGGTCATCAACGCTGACGATTTCGGACTCGATCCCGCAGTCAACGCCGCCGTTGCTCAGGCACACACCGAGGGAATTCTGACCAGCGCCAGTTTGTTGGTGGGCGCACCGCTCGCTCAAGAAGCCGTCGAGTTTGCCAAAGCGCATCCGAGCTTGGGCGTCGGGATCCATCTCTGTCTCGTGAAAGGCCGCGCGATCGCGCCTCTCGCCGAAGTCGCTGCACTTACCGACGCAGACGGCAACCTGCCTGACAGTCCGTTCCAATTGAGTGTCAGATTGGCGTCGGGCAACGGCATCGAGTTGGCCATCGAGACTGAACTGCGGGCGCAAATCGCGCGGTTCTTGAAGACAGGATTGCGGCCCACGCATCTCGACACCCATTTGCACACGCACATTCATCCGCTTGTGTTGAAAATCGTCGCCAGGCTTGCACGCGAATATGGCATTTCCTACGTGCGTGCGCCGGTCGAGCCACTCTGGCCCGCGCTTCGATGCGATCGACAGCGTTTGCCAAGAAAGTTGGCGCGCTGGATGGTCTTTGCCTCGCTGGGAGGACGAAGCAAGCGTGAGTTGCGACGACTCGGGCTTCGCACCGCAGACCGCTCCGTCGGCGTGCTGGATTCGGGACACGTGACCGAGTCTTTCTTAACCGGGCATCTCCCGCTGTTGCCTGACGGACTGACGGAGATCTTCCTGCATCCTGCCGTCGAGACGACCGAGGCGATTGATCGGATGCAGCGCGACTATGAAAACACGGCCGAACTTGCAGCGCTGTGCAGCCCGCGAGTACGGGAACTGATTCATCACCTCGGCATTCGTTTGACGAACTTCCGAGAAGTGAGCGAAACAACTGTGTAGCGTTTGCCGCGCCCATGCGTCTTGTCCTCTTTTCGGTCGCGCTCCGTCTCAGTAGCGGTAGCTTGGAATAGCCGGCGTCGATGAGGTTGCACTTGAGGAGTTCGTCTCCGCTGCCTTGGCTTTCTCTCGCGGAGTGGAGCGGAGAGTTGGCAATACTGTTGAGTAGCCGCTTCACTAGATTGGCTTGGAAAAGCCAAAGCCAACCGCAAACGGGCATCGAATTCTCAGCTTCGCAACCTTGTCGTCCTGAACCCGCCAACAGGCAATTTCTATAAAGTACCTATCGATGCTACCTGACAGAAGCTTGTTTTTGTATCGCCAATGGCTTCTCTTCTCTTCTTTTCTTTTTCTGATCGCAACGACTATTTCAAGCTCATATCCGTTTCTCCTAATCCAGTTCTTGTCCCCATTGCTAAGTCTTGGTGATGCGTCCGGATGCGTATGAAATTCTCCTATGATCTTGTACTTCATATAGTTCTTGAACACTCTCCGCATACGATTCTGCCTAGAAGACGGCACGGAAACTGAGTTGGCGGTCCGCTCGGCTAACTGATAGGGTATAACCTCCTCTACATAAAACATGTCTTTGGATTGGTGCCCCAGTAAAAGGCCGGTCGATTCATACCTCGTCGAGGTTTCGATAGCTGACAGGGTCAGAGTTATAAACGCGTTCTCGCTAATGTAGATTGGCATACCACTGCCTCCTTGGCTGAATGCTTTCCATGCGACCATTCTTCTGAACGGCCGTTTGAGACAACAAAACTATAGCACCGATTCAGGCGCTTCGTTAATCGCTGTTTAACCCAGCGCGGGTCATGCGCGTTGCTACCAACCTGTCACACGTTTCACCTTTGCCTCCGCAACGGAAACCTCTAGCACCATTATTGACTCCTGCATAATAAATGACCAGCGTCCACCTGCAGGAGTTCAATGTGACGGGATGTTGACGCGGTAGAACTTCGTTGGTGATGGGCACCGTCAACCGCCCGCGTCATGAGGTTATGTTGATCTCACGACCGCAGTTGTTGCAACGGATGAAGGGCGCAGCGAACATGGGGCTGATTTGAATGGTGCGCCCGCAGGCGCAACGGAACGACTCCCAACCCCGCCCCGTTCGAGTGTACAGAAGGGGAGGTTGAGCGTTGAGCGTTGAGCGTTGAGCGTCGAGCGTTGGAGGTGGAGGTGCCGAGGCGGTCGGGACGGGCAGCAGATTGCCGCAGCGGATGCAGCGGATGTAGTTTTGTTCGTAGCCTTCTGGCACGGAAAACTTCAAACCGCAACTGCACTGTACGGGCAGATAGCCGTGGGCGCGACGGATCATGTTCATTGCGTCGTGTCGCGTTTCGATTGGCCCTTCATTCGACGGCGCGCGGATCGTCTGTTGCGGCGCGCTTCCGAGCGCGCTCTTTCCAATCAAGCCGCCTCGCCTCGCTCGGTGATAGGCCGCCTCGTAGTCCGCCAACGACGCGCCCGCCATGCTGCGCAGAATGCGGATGCGTTCAGCGGTGGAGGGGTGCGAGGAGAATACGCTATCGGGTTCGTTTCCGCCCGCGTAAAGCGGATTCACAATGAACAGCGGCGCGGTCGCCTTGCTGGCGAAGCTGGACGTTGTGGCGGCCTGCGAGATCTTTTCCAGGGCCGAAGCCAGTCCTTCCGGGTAACGGGTATATTGAGCGCCGCAAGCGTCGGAGAGAAACTCGCGTTTGCGCGAGCAGGCAAAGTAGAGAAGCTGCGCCATCAGCGGGCCGAGAATGGCAAACACCAGTCCCAACAGAAGAATGATTGCCTGCGCCTGGCCGCCATCACCGCCGCGGGAATTGCTGCGGCTGCGGCTGCGACCGCCATACCATGTCCAGCGGCGCACGATTTCGGAGAGGATCACGATCGAGCCGAGCATCACCGCGGCGAGCGTCATGAACTGGGCGTCGCGATTCTTCAGGTGCGCCATCTCATGGGCGAGGACGCCCTGCAATTCGTCGCGGTTGAGTCGGTGCATCAGACCAGTGGTGACGGCGACGGCGCTGGTCTCCGGTTTGCTGCCAACGGCAAACGCATTGGGCGCGGGGTCGCCAACGAGATAAACGTGAGGCATGTACTCAAGCCCGGAAGCCAGCCGCATTTCGTCAACGATGTTGAACAAGCGCGGCGAATCTTCGCGTTTCAGTTCCTGAGCGTAAGCCTGATTGAGCAGGATCGACTCGGCGCTGGTCAGGTAAACCATCATCTGGACGGCCCAGATGACAAGCCCGACCAGGAGGCCGATGGTGCCGCCACCGGGACCGACGATGAGTTCGCCCGCGGTGTAACCCATGAGGACGAGCACTACCGCCATGACGGTAATCAGCAAGACCGAACGCCGCCGATTGGCGCGGATTTGTTCCCACATGGCAGAAAACGGTTGGGTGATGGAGTTGTGGAGTGCTGGGGTGTTGGGTAGTCAGTTGTTATGCATCATCGCATTACTCCATCACTCCATTACTCCATTTCTTCAGAACGACACTTTCGGCGCTTCGCGCTCGGCCTCAGCTTTGACCTCGAAGAAATCGCGGCGACCGAAGCTGAACATGTTGGCGATGAAGTTCATTGGGAAGATTTCGATCTGCGTGTTGTAGGTCATGGCGCTGTCGTTGTAGAACTGGCGGGAGAAGGCGACCTTGTTTTCAGTGCTGGTCAGTTCCTCCTGCAACGCCATGAAATTCTGGTTGGCCTTAAGGTCAGGATAGGCCTCGGCCACGGCGAAAAGCGATTTCAGCGCGCCCGTGAGAACATTTTCCGCCTGGGCACGTTCAGCAACGGTTTTGGCGTTGACCGCCATGTTGCGGGCTTGGATGACGGCCTCGAGCGTGCCGCGCTCGTGTTTGGCGTAGCCTTTGACCGTCTCGACAAGATTGGGGATGAGATCGTGGCGGCGTTTGAGTTGCACGTCGATTTGCGCCCAGGCATTGTCGATCTGATTGCGCAAACGCACCAACCGATTGTAAGCGCCCATGATCCACAGCGCGACACCCACCACGACGATGATGATGAACACCAACAGCAAAGCTGCAATAGGCATACCGTTCTTCTCCTTGTGTTAAGTCTTCGAGTTCTTGCCGAAAAGTTCGTTCAAATACTCGATTGTCTTGCTGGTCCCGCTGGCGGGAGGACACAGCGCCAACAATTCCTGAAGTTCGTCCGCGTCGAACCACAATCCGTGACCACGCGGGCAGCGATCCAGGGTAAGAGTCCGACCGACGGACTTCCCAATCACCAGCTCCTGCAGGGGACGGTCGCAGCGGGGGCAGAGATGCTTGCCCGTGCGCGGCTTCTCGACGAGATGATTGTGGAATCGGCACATGGGATCGCTCGGATGCGCTCCTGTGACTTGAATGAGTTGTTCCAACTCCCCCGCGTCCAGCCAGACTCCGCGACAGCGTTCGCAGTAATCAACCTCAACGGATTTGAAATTGACGATGAACAAGCCGACGTCGCACTTGGGACAGACGGATATCATGTCACTCATTCTTCTCTGGGCATAATGTGGGAGCAGGGCGGCAGCGTCAAGCTCATCTGCGTCAGGAAGATGGGAAGAATGTCGCAATAAGGGCCTATCTGCTGTAAGCATGAGCGCCGTGAATCTGCAAGTGGACGAAATCGATTGGGCTAACTGGCAACCGACTGAGTATGCAAACCTCTGTTTCATCATGCGAGATGGGCAGGTTTTGTTGATACGCAAGAAGCGAGGTTTGGGGGCGGGCAAGATCAACGGCCTAGGCGGCCGGTTGGAGAAGGGCGAAACAGCACTCGAAGCAGCGATCCGGGAAACACGAGAGGAGATTGGCGTGACGCCCGTGGGTTTGGAACAGGTGGGCGAACTGTTCTTTCAGTTTGTGGATGGCTACAAACTTCATGTAACCGTCTTCGCTGCTGACGATTGCAGCGGCGAATTGATAGAGACGGACGAGGCGACGCTGATGTGGGCGGAAATCTCGAGAATTCCATACGATGAGATGTGGCAAGATGACCCACATTGGCTGCCGCTTGCCGTGGCAAGGAAGAGATTCAGTGGGTACTTCGTATTTGAAGGTGAACAGTTGTTAAGCCATCGGGTGCTCTGTTTTTAGTCGTATCACGCTTGGCAGCAGTTGCTTCCGAATCTGGTTTGCGGACCGACGCGGATTAGTCTTGTTTTTTTTTGAGCACCTGCTAGACATAAAGGTGTCTTGAATTATAACGAATGCAAACTCGCTTGAAAAAGCTGAAAAGAATTCGTCGGCCTTCTCCGCTACGACGCATCGCTCGCGTTACTCGCGAACCAAAGGAGCCAACGCTATTGGAGCGAATCTCGTCGGTGACTGACGAACTACAATTACTGCGGAGCAAGTTAGCGAATGCGGGTGATGATCTCCCTGCAGTTGGCACGCATCGAATCGCGGCCTTGGAAGCCGAACTGGAGCGACTCTGGGAGTTACGCCGCCATGAGCGGGCTGCACCATTGCGTCAGACCGCGCTATCTGACGAGGAAGAAAGGGTTTTGGCATTTCCCGGCCGTAGCCGCTCGCGGGCTTCGTGAATCAATCGTGAAGTGGCCCGCCCAGTCCCGCCTGCATCGGAAATCAGAAGGGATGGGAGCGGTAATTGTCAATTGCTTCCTCGTAAACGGATGATCAAACGTCAGTTGCGCTGCATGTAACTGAAGGCGGCTGTTTCGCGGCGCATCTCCAGATCCGCACAGAGAATCCCCGATAATGGGCAGTCCTACAGCAGCGAGCTGCACCCGAATCTGATGGGTACGACCTGTGAGCGGTTTAACGCGCACCAAGACGGAGAATCCTTTGCAGTCCAGTACATCGACATGAGGTGTGTGAGGGTTTTCCTGTTTCGCGTCCACGATCATACGCCCCGCAATCTTCGGATGCGACGCGAGCGGTAAGGTGATGTCGAAGTTCTCTGATTTCGGAGCACCCGCCACGAGCGCGCAGTGAATCTTCTCCACTGCTCGGCGACGAAAAAGTTCGCTGAACGACCGAAGGGCTGGTTTTGATTTGGCCAGAAGCAAGACCCCTGTCGTCGGCGCATCGAGGCGGTGGACATTCTTCAGGAAGCGCAAACCCCGCGAAACCGCCCAATGCGCCCACTTCTCGATGCCGTCTTGCAGCAGGCGCATCAGATTACGTTGCGTTCGCTCCCAACTTTCGTTGGCAATCAGCAAACCAGCGGGTTTGTTGACGGCGAGGAGCCATTTGTCCTCGTAGAGAACTTCCACCTCAAGATTGCGAGAGAGCCGAATGTTTTTCCTCGCCCCTTTGTGACGCCGTGGAGAAGGTGGATGAATCTGCGCCATCGTTGTTCGAACTCTTTCCTGATCTCGCGTTCAGGCAAGCTCGATCACAACGCGCACAAGTTTCTCGATGCCTTCAGCCGCCTCCTTGATGCTCCGGGCAAGCATGTAAGCGGGCGTGCTGACCAGTTTGCGCTCCTTGTCGACGACGCACTCTGTGACGGGGCAGGCCACGTGTTTCGCGCCCATCTTCTCGATATCCCTGGCCGTGTTCTTGTCCGTGCCAATGGTGATCTGCGGATGCTCGTTGCCGAATACTTTTGCGGCGATGACAGGTGCGATGCAGATGACACCGATCGGTTTTCGCGCAGCGTGCATCCCTCTCGCCAGTCGCGCGACGTCTGGATTGACGGAGCACTCAGATCCTTTGAAGGTATAATCGGAAAGATTCTTTGCAGCACCGTAGCCGCCGGGAAAAACCAGCGCGTCGAGTTCGCTTGCTTTCACACTGGCTACATCGCGAATCTTGCCGCGGGCAATGCGTCCGGACTCCGTCAGGACGTTGCGCGCTTCGCCCTTTGATTCTTCTCCCGTAAGGTGGTTGATGACGTGATACTGTTTGATGTTGGGCGCCATGCAGACGGCTTCCGCTCCGGCGCGATCGATTGCCAGCAACGTCAGCACACTCTCATGGATTTCGCTGCCGTCCATCACGCCACAGCCTGAAAGCACAACCCCAATTTTCTTTGCCATAGGCACCTCTGCCTCGTATCTTACATAGTCCGTGAGCGCATCTCAAACCAAGAACATCGCGCGGCTGCTGCAGATCATGGCTCGTCTGCGCGGCCCGAACGGCTGCCCATGGGACCGCGAGCAGACCCACCAATCCATCCGCCACAATCTCATTGAAGAATGCTACGAAGCTCTCGACGCGCTTGACGCGCGCAAAACCGACGAGTTCAAGGAGGAACTTGGCGACATCCTGCTGCAGATCGTTTTTCATGCCCAGATAGCCGAGGATTCAGGCCAGTTCGGTTTCGACGACGTGGCGAAATCAATTGCTGACAAGTTGGTGCGCCGGCATCCGCATGTGTTCGGAAATACAACTGCCCGCAATAGCGCCGAAGTGCTCAGGCAGTGGGAAGCGATCAAAAAGGAGGAGAAGAAAGCGCACAGCATCGTCGCGGATTTGCCGAAAAGCTTGCCTGCATTGCTCAAAGCTGACAAACTGCAGCGCAAAGTGGCGCGGGTCGGATTTGACTGGAAGCGCGTCGATGATGTGGTGGCCAAGATCGATGAGGAACTCCAGGAACTCAAAGACGCCATGGCGTTGGGGAAGCGACGGCAATTTGAGGAAGAACTCGGTGACTTATTGTTTGCGGTCGTGAATCTGGCGCGGTTCGAAGAACTGCAGGCGGAAGATTTGCTCAATCGCACGATTGACAAATTCGTGAGGCGTTTTCAGCAGGTGGAGCGGGAAATTCACAACAGGGGCAAACGTGTGGAGCAGTGTACGCTTGATGAATTGGACGGGATTTGGGAAACAATGAAGCATAGCCAGCGGGGGCAGGCGGCCAAGGCGCCCAAGCGCCGATGACTGTATCTGCGCGTGGTTGAATCGAGTCATTCACCAACGGAGGATTATGAACTATCTGCAGAGACTGAAGCCGGTTGTCGTAGCCGCAGGCATCCTGTTGATTATCGGCGGGGTAGAGTTTCTGGCTGTCAACCAACTGAAGATTGGGACAGGCAGAATTGTGCTGGATACCCTTCCAGGCCTGTCTTACGCGGGCAAAATTAACGCCGAGGTCTCAGGGAATTTTATTCGCACGTTGCTGGCGATCAACTCGACTGGCCCTGAAGAGCGAGCCGCCTACACACTGGAAATCGACGAAGCCTCTCGCGAGATCAATGGCCGCCTGAAGGAATACGAGAAGACAATTCATGAACCAAAGGAGCGCCAATTGTTCAACACTCTCCTGGAGCAACGGAAGAAATATACAGAGGTCCGCCGCGCAGTTTTCGGGCTGATCGATGGCAATCAGAAGGAGGAAGCCTTGCGCTTGTTCAAAACGGCGTTGCTGCCAGCGTACAAAGAGTACACGCGAACGGGTGATTTGATCTTCAGTTACAACATGCAGCAGGGAGATTCACGAGGGAAACACATTTTGACGGTCTGCAATACCACACAACTGCTCGTGGTTGTCATCGGAATCATCATATTCATCGGCGGATTTCTTACCCCTTTCATCGCGATCTGTTTTCTGCCCGACCACAACCGCTAACCGCGGGCGCTGCGCGGCCTTGACCAATCAGAACGTCATCGCCCCGCGCCGGAGTCTACGCGGGTGTTGTTTGCTCACTTCGGTTCAACGGACGTGTGTCAGACACGCCGCCGCTCGCATGCTCTCAAAGAGCGAGGAAGTCTCCACTGCTTAAACGGTGCAGTGGTCGTGCTCGCAGGCGCACTGTTCCAATGTACAGGCGTTCGTGGCGCACACTTCGCCGCAAAACACCAGATTTCCTCTGTGCACGGCGTGATCCATGTCCACTGTGCATGTGCAGCTTGCGCAAGCACACTTCATGCGCCGTCGTTCCGGGGCGGGCCCGCTGGTCTTGCGACTCGGAGTGGGACGGCTGTGGGGTTTCTTGGCCTTGGCTGCCTTCGTCATACAGGTTCCTCCTATCTATTCTATCACGAATATACCTGGAGATTGGGCGCAAGCAAACAATCTGAATGTGCGAACAATTTTACGCCGCTGAAACGCCATGGTAAACGCGAGGCACGCGAGCGGTCTTGGTGATGCCGCAGAGAATTTCCCAGGCAATTGTGCCCGCCCAGGCGGCCACTTCGCTCGCGCTGATCTCCGCTTCGCCCCCGACTTGGTCGGGGCAAGCCTGGCGACCGATGAACACGACCTCATCACCGCTGTTCACCTCCGCCAGTGCGGTCACATCCACCATGATCTGATCCATCGTCACGCGCCCGACGACTCGGCAACGCCTGCCGCCGATCAGGACCTCAGCGGCATTAGATAGAGTCCTGCTGAACCCGTCGCCATACCCCGCGGCCAAGGTGGCGATCTTCATGGGACGTTGCGCGACGAATGCCTGCCCGTAGCTGATCGCACGGCCCGCCCCCACGTTTTTGACGAATGCGACGCGCGCCTTGAAGGACAAGACGGGGCGAAATTCGTCGTCGCGTGGTAGGGCGCGGCCGCTGGGCGCGCCGTCGTTGGCGCTCTGCGGACGGCCCAGCGGTCCGTCCCTACCGTTTTCGGCGGGCCGAATCCCGTACAGCAACAACCCCGGCCTGACCATGTCCAGGATCGCCTCGGGCACATTGAGCAGCGCTGCACTGTTGGCGGTGTGCAACAGCGGGATCACGACGCCGGCTTGACGAAGCTGCCCCACGACGCGCAGGAAGGCATCAAGCTCCCGTTTGGTTTCCTTCAAATCCTCGTCCGCCGACGGGAAATGCGTGTACAGCGCCTCGACCTTCAAATGGTGAAGCGCTGCCACCTCTTGGATCTGACAGACTGCTTCCTCATGCCAGAACCCGACGCGTCCCATGCCCGTGTCGACTTCGACCTGGACCGGCAGATTCTTGTTCTGTCGTGCTGCCTCGTCCTCAAACAACCGGGCCTCTTCGAGAGTCGAGATCGTCGGCGTGATATTTTGCTCCACGATCTTGCCAACCTCGAAGGGTAGGGAAGCGCCAAACAACAAGATCGGCCAGCCGCTCCCGCCGATGTGTCGCAACAGGAGAGCCTCTGTCAAATTAGCGACCGCAAAAGCGTCCACGCCGCACTGCATCAACACGCCGGCGACTTGCGCGAGCCCGTGCCCGTAAGCATCAGCCTTCACCACGGCCATCAGTTTCGTTCCGGGTTGGAGACGGCGGCGGATTGCGGCAACGTTCTGACGCAACGCGTCCAAATCCACTTCCACCCAGCAACGGTAGTACGATTGCGGAATCATGAGGCGCAAGTTTAGCAAGGCCGCCGCCCCACGCGAAGCGCAGAATCCAAAGAGCATGCTTTGAAAGTGCTGCGTGCAAGTCGGCCTCAGTAGGGCAAGCCTCTGGCTTGCCTCGTAGAACGGGCTTCGCGCCGCCGCCGAAGCTATGGCACGCAGGCGGCCAGCCCGTTCGATCTGCCTTTCCGATCCGGCCTCGTCTCGCGCTCTGCAATGATTCGGGCAAGCTGGAAGCTCGCCCTACGGCAGTTTTCAAGCACGCTCCAAGATCATCTTAATCCGCGCGGGTGGTCGGAGGTTGCGGTGGAACGGGCGTCTCGCTCCACCCCGCCGCTCGGCTTCGCCGACGTTCCGCCGAATCCTTGGGTTGGAGCGGGGAGACGTTTTGAGCGGGAACGGAAGAAACTTCGCGGTTGTAAGCGCGCCGTTTGGTCGTTGACGGTAGGGCAATCCGGGAGTATTGCTTTCGGGATGAGATTCTCCACTCTTTCCGGACCGTTGCGAATGTTGGCACGTACGGCTCTTTGCATTTGCGTATTCGTCCTGTTTGTCGCAGAGGCGCGCGCTGTGGAACTGACGCTCGTGAGGACCAACGTGACCATGCCATCGGGACAGACGTTTCAGATGCCGATTACCGCTTCTGATCCCGACGGGCAACCGCTGCACTTTGCTGCGACCGTCAGCAACAAAAAGGTGACCGCTGTGTTTGCGCCCAGATCGAACCGCAGCCTCCTGATCAATGTGAGCGGCGACGCGGCCAATGGAGCGTTGACGGGCACCATGGTGCTGCAACTGTTCGAGGATCTCACACCGCTGACCACGGCGCGCATCATCGACCTCGTCAACAGCAATTTCTACAATGGGCTCCTGTTTCAACGGGTGATAAAGGGGTTCGTGGCACAGGGGGGCGGTGCGACAAACGATCCCAACTTCGAATCGGGGGTGACCATCGATGATGAGTACGTCAAGACGTTGACCTATGACGGGTTCGGCCAACTGGGCATGGCCAATATGGCGTCCAGTTCGGGGAATGGCACGCACGATTCCAACGACTCGCAGTTTTTCATTACCGATGTGGATCTTTCGATCGACAATCCTACGAACAGGTCGCCCGAGTCATTGAACTTCGAGCAACCCATTTTCGGGCAGTTGACGAGTGGCTTCGATGTGCTCACGGAGATCATGGCGACGCCGGTAGGTCCGAATCCGAATGACCCGAATGAGATTAGCGCGCCGCTGTCGAACGTGGTCATAAACACCGCGACGATCATCACCAATTCGCAAGATGCTGTGCTGCGGCTGGCGGCGGCCCCGAAGTTCCGTGGCACGGTGACGGTGACAATCAGTGCGACCAACGCCGAAAATGAGTCCGTCACGCAGGCGCTGCAGGTGAATGTTATCACGGATACTAACACGTCACCCGCGTTTTTGGGGCCGATTCCCAGCAACATCACCGTCACGCAGAACGTGGCGGCGGCGTTCGTGGTCACGAGCGCGGACATCGATGGCCTTCCGACGCAGTACGGGATTGAAGATCTCGACACGGGCGCCTATCCCACGAACATGATTGTCACGTATATTCCCAAGACAAAGCTGATATCGTTTAGTCCCAACCTGACGCTCACCGGCGTGGTCAATATGATTATCGGTGTGACCGACAAGATTCACTCCTATGACACCCAGAAGTTTACGCTCACATTCGTGCCGTGGAGCGCGACGCCGACGATGAAAGTGGTGCCACTCAAGGGATCGATGCAGGATTCCGGCAAGCCGTTCGGCGACCGCATCAGTGTATCGGGCACATTTTCTTTCAACGGCGGGTCCGACCAGACGTTTGGCAGTAACGATGTGTTGGAGTTGACGCTGGGCGACCCCGGTAGTCCGCTGACCCTGGAGATCCCGGCGAACAACGGCGAATCGCGATTGAGCAAAGGGGTGTACAGCGGCAAGGCGCGCGGCGTCATCTCGGGGTTATCAAGTAACATCACCGTGTCCGCGCAGATCAGCATCCCGAAAGGCACGTTCACGATATCAGCCAGCAATTTCAATTTTCCGGTGCCGCTGACCAACCAGATGCTCCAAGTTGGCATTGCGCTTGGCAACAACTACGGGAGCGACACGCCGAAGTGGGGTCAGATGAAGCCAGGGACCTTCGTCCTGCCTGCTCCCTAAGTTGCTTGGGATCATCCCCAACGTTTTCGGAAAAAACAGAGTCACGCCGAACAATGCGAGGAAAAGCCTTTAGGGTCACACATGAAAAGAGAAGTCAAGACGCCCCCCCTTTTGGAGAAGTCCCCCTTCGTTGACTTCACCAGACGACCGTCGCACTGCCTCCAAGCATCGCCTCCGTTTCTCTGTCTTCGGTTCAGTCGCCGCCGCGCTCACGAGAGCCGAATCAACGTGACCCATCGTGGGTCGTTCCCAACCAGTCACACATCGGAAACTCCGCCCTCACGGGCGGGCCTGCAGTCACCTGGGGTTTGAGGGCCGGGGGCCTACGCACCTCTGGAGCCTGACCCCGCAAGTGGCGGGTCGGCTAGACCCTGCAACGGAGACTGCCCCGGCAACCCGGATCCGCTACGCGCAAGAGTGGGCTTGGCCACCGACCGATGACGGCGACCGAAAGCCCTGAGATCAGGCCGCCGCAACGCTCAGAGTTTCTTATAATCGGGCACGCGCAGGTAGATCGGCTCCAGTTGTGCGTCGCCGCGATTGCCTTCTTCCTGAGACTTACGGATCCCGAGCCAGCCGAGCGCGGCAGCGCTAGGGTAGAGGGGTGCCTTGCAGATTGATGCGAATCCGCCGAAGGTTTCCTTGAGAGCGTCGTTGAACCTTTCGATTTCCGAACTGATGAACCACATCGGATAATGAATCTCATCCGCAATCTCTTTCAGCGCGCTGATCTTGCAGTCGCGCACTCGACGACCGCTTTTGTCGTAGAGGGCGGAGTAAATCTCGTCGCGGCGCGCGTCGCAGAACACGCATATCTGCCGGCAATCACGCGGCATTTGAGCGAGCGCTGCGACCGCCAGCGCATCGAAACTGTTGACAGCCTTGATCGGAAGCGCCCACGGCATCGCCAGACCTTTCGCGGCTGCAATCCCAACGCGAATCCCCGTGAATGAGCCGGGCCCGATGCCTACCGTGATCAGCCCGATGTCCCGAGGCGCAAGCTTTTGTGACGACAGCAGTTTCTCGATTGCACCGAAAAGATGCTGCGCGGGCGCTTCTTTCCCGTCGCCCCGGCAAAAAAACTCTTCCGCGAGCGGTTGATCATCGCGGAGCACGGCAACGCTTCCGCGCGCCGTGGAGGTGTCGATGCCGAGCGTGATCATGAAACCTCGATGCGGCGCGTGGACTCGTCCTTCGTCTCAAGATGGATGCGCCGCGCGTGCTCGGGCAGAAGCGGCTCGATTTTTTCCGCCCACTCAATCACCGTGACGCCTTCGGTTCCCAAATAATCTTCGATCCCAATGCCGATGGCCTGTTCTGCTGAGCTGAGGCGATAGAGATCGATGTGATAAAGCGGCAGTCGGCCGTCCCGGTATTCGTGAATGAGCGTGAACGTCGGGCTGGTGACCGCTTGCGTGATCCCCAGACCGAGCGCAATGCCTTTCACCAAGCACGTTTTCCCCGCGCCGAGTTCGCCCACCAGAGCGACGACATCGCCCGATCGAAGTTCACCGGCCAGAAGACGGCCAAACTCCACTGTCTCCTGCGCGCTGTGCGACTCAATCTGTCTCATCATCGAAAAGCGTTTGATCGTATCCAACACAGTGGTTAGCCTGACTTATTCATGAAGTTTTGCGCAACGAACTGCCCCTCACCTTGGTCCTCTCCCCGTACGCGGGGCGAGGAGATTTCCCCTCTCCCTTTCCAAGGGAGAGGGCCTGCCCGCCGAAGCCTCGGCGCAGGCGGGTCAGGGTGAGGGTTCGAGCTGTGACAGACTGTCGAGCTTTCAAG
>JBEKFI010000041.1:0-23464 GCA_050013395.1 Verrucomicrobiia bacterium
ACCGACCGCATCGCCATGATGCGGCAGCAACTTACTCGTCTGGGCGCGAAGGTGACGGAACTGCCCGACGGTCTGGTCATCGAACACAGCAAACTGACCGGCGCGGAAGTGGACGGGCACAGCGACCACCGCATCGCCATGGCGTTGGCCGTGGCCGGTTGCTCCATCCCGGGACAGACGGTCGTGCGCACCGCCGAATCCGCCACCGTCACCTTCCCGACGTTCATGGACTGCATGCGGCAACTCGGGGCGGACATTCAGATAACGGAGTAGTACCGCCAGCCGCGTAGTCAACCGAGACGGCGAAGTCAATATGCTTCGGGCAGTTGGCCTCTCATGCGCAGGGCATGAAACGATTGCTCAAGACCTGTTGGTCGTGTGTTCCCTTCCGGGTTTAGAGCAGCGAGATCCGGTATGTCGGGAGGGAAACCCATCATCGAAACGAAGCGAGGTCTGTCGTTTGCGAGAAGCGATCTCAGAATGCCAATGATCTGTTCGCGCATTCTCGTGTAGTCATAGTTATCGAGTCGCAACGCCTTGACAAGCAGTCGTCCGGTCCGGTTAGCTTCGAGTTCTGCAAGTGGCAGTGGCGTGACCAAGCGAATTCTCACATCGGTCAGGTTTTGGAGGTGCTCCAATTCCTCCTTCTCTTGTGGTCGGATCGTCTTCCGCTCTTGCTTCAAGAGCAACCGCGCACGGCGCTCATTGGTTTGCTCCCAGTCCGCGGTGATCGCCAACAGGTCACGCAAAGAAAAATCGTCTGCAAAATTCTTCGGCACATACTCCGCTTGCCGGAATGGAACACCACGCCTCGTCGCCCCAGAGAACAAGTGGAGCACCTGATGCTCCAGTCGTGATGGCAGGACGTAAAGACGCAGAACCTCAGCGTCGATGCGCCAGTGCAGGATTCGGAGTTTCTCGGCCTGCACTACATCAAGCGTTCCCTCACGCAGCGCTCTAGCTATTCTGAGATACGAACGCACCAACTTGAGCAAGGGATGTAGGTCAACCGACTCAAGGCGAGGCACCGGCATATCCTTCATCAGGCCTGCGAGGACATCTCTCTTACCCGAAAACGCATACGAATACGCGTTGGCGATCGGTGAATTGCAGATTGCCCACAAGACGTCGAGCTTCCAGCGCTTGTCCAAAGGTCTGACGACGAGGAACCGGCTGGTAACTGGATGTCCTTGCTTGTCGATGAATGCTTTCAGCCGCCACGGGCCGCGACTGACACGAGCAATTTTCATCACAATGCTGGTTCCGTCATGCGTACTCGCTTTTGTTGACCACCACTTTCAGTTTACTTTTGTTCGCAAAACGGCTAGAAACCGCAGCCAGCCCCGAACGCTTTCGGGGCCAGCTTTCAGAGAAGGAGAAATCATTATGCTCGGATGTGATTTAGGAACATTGTTCAAGGTCACGGTGGCCGGTGGGTCGTACCAGGAAGGATTGACGGTGCACCTGCAGGGCGTGCCGCCGGGCCTGTTGATCACCGAAGAGGAAATCTACCGTGAACTTCTCCTGCGCAAGCCGGGCCAGGGCGAACTCAGCTCGCCGCGCCGCGAACCCGACGTGCCGATCATCTACAGTGGGGTCAATTGCGCCGACACGATGACCGGGTTCCACAACGCGGAGTACACCAACGGCACGCCGATGGTGATCCTCATTCCCAACCTCGATCGTCACCTCGAGCACGTCGAGCAGTACCGGTCGACGAACCGGACACCACGGCCGGGTCATGCCTCCTACGCCTCCTATGTGAAATACGGCCAGTGGGATGATTCCATTGGGGCAGGCTTCTTTAGCGGACGGTACACCGCCACGATTGTGGCGGCTGGCGCCGTCGCCAAACGAATTCTCAAGGATCACGGGATCGAAGTCACCGCCTACGTAAAGGAAGCCGCAGGGGTGCGCATGCCTGATCTGCCTATCGAACAGATCCGTCCCAAGGTTGCCGCCTACAAGGAAATGCGCCGGCGTCACGATCCGGTGTACGCGGAACTGTTCGCCTCAGGTCGCCTCAAACACGACATGCGTTTCCTCCAGAAGATGGCCGTGCTGGCCGAGTTTGAGAAGGAAGTGCCCGAAGTCGCCAAGAAAATGATCCACTGGGACGAGGACGCCATCCGCAAGGAATTCGGCATCCACCCGAAACTGAATTGCCCGCACTTGAAAACTGCCGACGCGATGTATGACCGCATCATGGAGATCATGCGCTCCGGCGATTCCAGCGGCGGCGTGGTCGAGGTCGTGGCGACGGGAGTGCCGGTGGGGATGGGCGAACCGGTCTTCCGCAAGCTCGACGGTGAACTGGGTCGCATGCTCAGCATCGGCGCCGTCAAGGCTGTCGAGGTCGGTGCAGGACTCGCGGTCAAAGACATGACCGGCTCGCAGGACAACGACCAGATGGAGGTCACGGACGGGAAGGTCAATTTCCGGTCTAACAATGCCGGCGGAATCACGGGTGGTCTGACCACCGGTCAACCGATTGTCGTCCGCTTGGCCGTCAAACCTACGTCAACGATCGCCAAGCCGCAGCACACCATTGACAAGGTCTCGCTGGAGAACAAGGAACTGTCGGCGGTCACCCGGCGTGATCCGACGATCGTCCCGCGCGTCTGGCCCGTCGCCGAAGCGTTCACGGCGATTCTGCTGCTCGACCACTACATGCAGCACATCGCCTTCCAAGCGATGGTCAAGAAGTAACGAAGTGGGTGCACCAGTGACGTTGGCTGCTGCCATCAAACAGCGCGCCAAGTCGTTGGGCTTCGATCTTGTCGGCATCACCACGGCGGAACCGCCGCCGCATGCCGCACAATTCAAGCAATGGCTCGCTAACGGCTTTCACGGTGAGATGGGGTACATGGCGCGGAACGCGTCCAAGCGCATCGCGCCGCAGGAAATCCTGCCTGATGCGCGGTCGATCGTTGTGGTGGGGCTGAATTATTACACTGGAGAATTCCCCCCTCACCTTGATCCTCTCCCCCAGACAGAGGGGGAGAGGAGATTCCCCTCTCCCTTACCCGGTAAGGGAGAGGGCCAGTGTGAGGGTTCCTTCGGTCGCATCGCGTGTTATGCGTGGGGAACACGTGATTACCATGATGTGCTCGGCGAGAAACTCCAGCAACTTGCCGCCGCGATCCGCGAGATCGGCGGTGCAGGCACGCAGACAAAGTGGTGCGTGGACACTGGCCCCATCCTCGAACGCGACCTCGCCCAGCGGGCGGGCATCGGGTTCATCGGCAAGCACACCAACCTGATCAGCCGGTCCTTTGGGAATTGGATTCTCCTCGGCGAGATTCTCACGGACTTGGAGTTGCCGCCGGACCAGTCCGAAGGCGAGTACTGCGGTA
The DNA here is from genome assembly GCA_050013395.1 of Verrucomicrobiia bacterium. Taxonomy (GTDB): domain Bacteria; phylum Verrucomicrobiota; class Verrucomicrobiia; order Palsa-1439; family Palsa-1439; genus JBEKZD01. Next base: position 3,357 of record JBEKFI010000041.1, read on the forward strand.
ACTGCCGCCGGTGCCTCGACGTCTGTCCGACCCACGCTCTCGTCGCGCCCCACCAACTCGATGCCCGCCGCTGCATCAGCTATCTGACCATTGAATTGAAAGGCTCCATCCCCATCGAGTTGCGTCCGCTGATCAGCGACCGCGTCTTCGGCTGCGACGATTGCCTTGCAGTCTGTCCGTGGAACCGGTTTGCCAGGCTTTCGCTGTTGGCCGGGTTTCAACGGCGCGACCTGCCGCCGTTGACCGAGTTTCTCTCGTGGGACAAAAAACGGTTTCTGGCGTTTTTCGGCCGCACGCCCGTCGCGCGGGCGAAACGCCGCGGATTCCTCCGCAACGTCTGCGTCGCACTCGGCAACAGCGGCGACGCGTCTGCGCTACCCGCGCTGGAGCGCGCATTGCTTGACTCTGAAGAGCTGATTCGAGAACATGCGGCCTGGGCGATAAAGCTGATTCACAAGCGCCGAGGCAAGGCATGAGCACGCTATCTCAAACCAAGCGTTGCGAGGGGCTGACTCTCGCAGAACTGGCAGTGTTGGCGCTGATCGCTGGCATTTTGGGATTACTGCTGTTCTTAAGGTTGACGGATGGCCGCGAGAGGGGAGGACTTAATCGCGCAAACTGCCTGAGCAATCTGAAGCAGATTGGCCTTGCTATCGCGATGTACGCGCAGGACAACGAGAACAGATGCCCGATGGATGCGACCACACCAACACTCGTTGGCAGTCTACGGCTACTCACCAACTTCGTAACTGCTGCCCGGGTCGTGCACTGCCTGGGAGACTCCAGAAGGCAGGTACGAAAAATGGATGATTGGGCGGAAGTGACAGCGAAAAACGTCGGCTACTCCTACGTACCGAATCTGATTTGGAAAGCAGACACAAATGCGATTGTTGCGCTGGATCGAATCTACGCGACGAAGGCTGGCAGTCCTTGGCCCAGCGATGGAAATCATCGAGGGGTTGGAGGGAATATTTTATTCAGTGACGGGCGTGTCGCATGGCACGCGAAGCTGCCGTCCGCCTTGACGAACAAGGACGGTAGAGAAATCGTCCTGAGTCCATAAGCCGGGCCATCGGCCAAATTTGCAGTCGTCATTCGGGCACAAGGTCTGCTAATTAAGTGGTTGTTTCCGGGGAGGCAAGCGGATGCTGATCCTGTATGGCGGCGTTTCTGTGAAACGCCGAATTCCTTCGGCGAAAGGGCAACCCACGCTTCGCAGAAGCGCAGCTACAACAGCAAACAGCGTCGGGGCAATGGGCCGACCGCACTCCACAGCATTCACGCGATCACCTGCTCGGTCTGCGCGTCGAAGAAGTGGCATTTGCTCATCTCGAAGACCACATCGAGGCATTGGTTGACGCGGACGCGCTCGTGCCCTGTGACGCGCGCCATGAAACTGTGGCTGCCCGTGCTCAAGCACAGGTAGGTTTCTGCACCCATCGGTTCGACAACTTCGACCATTGCCGAAGCGCAGTGGCCGGGATTCGGATTCACGACCCGCCGCCGGTCGTTGATGTCTTCGGGACGCAGGCCGAACACAACGAGTTTGCCGACCCAGCCAACGACTTTGCCCGCTTGCGGCTCGTCGATCCGCATCGCGAGTGCCCCATTCTTGCTTCCCCCGGCCCCCTTCTCGACGAACCAGAGCGCGTTCTGGCGTTGCTCGATGACGCCTTTGATGAAATTCATCGGCGGCGAACCGATGAAGCCAGCGACGAACAGGTTGTGCGGGTGGTCGTAAAGCGGGATCGGCTCGTCCACCTGCTGGATCCGGCCGTCCTTCATCACGACGATGCGGTCGCCCATGGTCATCGCCTCGACCTGGTCGTGCGTGACGTAAATCATGGTGGATTGCAGCCGACTGTGCAGCTTGTTGATTTCGGCGCGCATCTGGACGCGCATCTTGGCGTCAAGGTTTGAGAGCGGCTCGTCGAAGAGAAACGCCTTGGGCTTGCGCACGATGGCGCGGCCGACGGCGACGCGCTGGCGTTGGCCGCCCGAAAGCGCCTTGGGTTTGCGCTGGAGTTGTTCGTCGGTGATGCCAAGAATCTGCGCGGCTTCGCGGACGCGGGCGTCGATTTCGGTTTTCGAGTATTTACGGAGCATCAGACCGAACGCCATGTTTTTGTGGGCGGTCATGTGCGGGTACAGCGCGTAGTTCTGGAAGACCATGGCGATGTCGCGGTCTTTCGGCGGCACGTCATTGACGCGCCGGGCGTCGATATAGATGTTGCCGCTGGAGATTTCCTCCAAGCCCGCCACCATGCGCAGCACGGTGGATTTGCCGCAACCCGACGGGCCCACGAGCACCACGAATTCTTGGTCCTGTATTTCGAGGTTGGCGTTATCGACCGCTTTGAACCCGCCGGGATAGATTTTACAGACGTTTTCGAGCACGACTTTCGCCACGGTGACACCCTCTCGCTGAAGTGGTTTCGGGCCGTTTGGTAGTAACAAAGCGGTGCGAGTGTGTCAAATTGAACATTGGAAGTGTGTAGTTAACGCAAATGGCCGGTAGCCTGCGCCGAAGCCGCCACAGATGAAAGAACCGGCTCCTGCAACTCTCTTCACTCAACCCTGATCCTTCTGAAATCTGACCGTCCGTGGCGATGCTCAAACACCTGCTCACCCCGTTCACCGCTGACGGTCTCGTAGGAAATTCGGAATGTTTCCACTTTGTCGCGCCGGCTCTTGGAGTATGGGTAGTAGATTTCCAGAGGGTCGTCTCCGATGATTCGGTCGGACTCACCGACTTGAACAGAGAGATCGGTCAATGATTGCACTCTCGTCATCCGGGCTTCACCGCCCTTGTTAAGCACACGTAGCACCACGGGCGAATCGTCCGCATAATCCTCCGGTACATCGCCATCGCCTTCTGGCCAATCGAAGACTGGAACATCGCTTCCTTGTGGGTTTCGCCAGCCCGGGCGCCTGATTTGGAGACTGCCGAGTTGAAAGAACGGAGATTCCTGCCGCTTCCGGGTCCGTTTTATATCCCGAATTTGGCAAAGCGCAATCCACGCCATGACACATGCCGCACCGGCCCCAACTCCCGTTACAAGTATGCCTATCCATTCTGCGCTCATGAATCGCTCCCGATTACAGCATCTCCTCCTGCCTCTCTCGCTCTGCGACGATCTTCTTAGCTTCTTTCAAATCGATCTTTGCCTTATGCCCGTGTTTCTCCAGAAGGTTGAGCAGGTTCGCACCGTTTAAGAGCACGAGCGGTTTGCTTTTTGCAGACTCGTAAGAATCCGGGCCGTAGTCGGATGTCGTCACAAGAATTCCTTTGCTCGCGCCTTCATTCAGCACCGTGCCGTACAAGTCCCGAACAGCAGACACGCCGACCGTGTTTGTGTAACGCTTGGCTTGGATCACCGTCTTGCCTCCGCGAATCACGTCGGGGTCAAAGACGACAGCATCAACGCCGTGATCCCGGCTGGCTTGCGTGATCTTAACCTCACCTCCGGCTTGCTTGAATTCCTGCTCGAACAATTGCCGGATCAAGTGTTCGAAATCATCCCAGTCCATCGCCGCGAGGTTCACCCCCTCATTGAGTTGGTTTACGACTTCGCGGGGCGCAATAAACCGTTTGTCTTTCCGGCTGATGGCAAGAACAGGTGCGACGGGCGTCAAGCTGTGAAGCTTTGAACTACCGACACCTTTCATATCCTTGAAGCAAGTTTTGGGATCAACATTCTGCAGGTTGCGCGCTTGAAATTCATCCTTCTTAACCTGTATCGAGAGAATGCAAGCGTTCACTTCCTTTCCGGTGGCTTTGTCCACGGATCTGACCCAGCCATTGAATGAGATGGCGGCGAGGGCATTCACGACATCAGCTTCAAAAAGCTCGTGCAACGAGCGAAGGCAAATCCGGTAGACCGCGTCGTCATAAAGTCTGTTCCTCTCGCCCTCCGAAAGGAACACCTCGGCAAGCCTAGCATGACAGACCAGCAAGCCGGTGCGCCTGCGCCGCGTTTCAACTCCGGCCACGGTCTGCTTGACGCCCGGTTTGCGTCAGCTACATACACAAATTGAACATTGCCATTTCGCGGCGCTGGTGTGGATGTTATACTGCAGCACGAATGAGGAAAGTAAGAGACTTCCTGCCGCTGTACAAGCGGTTGCTCGATTACGTCAAACCGTACCGTGGCCGCCTGATCACCGGCATTCTATTCAGCGTATTGTATGGTCCGTCCAACGTGGCGGTCTTGTCGGTGGTAAAACATGTCTGGGCGCAGTTTTTTGAGCAGAAGATTGCCGGCTGGGATTGGCGGCAGGTGGCGGCGGCGGCGATGTTGCTGCCGCTGGCGATGCTCGTCCGCGGGGTGTGTGAATTTATGACGACCTACCTGCTGAACTGGGTCGGGCTGCGTGGCGTAATGGATTTACGCGCGCGAATGTTCGAGCATTTGCAGCAGTTGTCACTGGACTTTTACTCTGGTACGCGCGCCGGGGAGTTGATGTCGCGCGTGACGAACGATGCAGGGCTGGTGCAACAGGCGATTTCCAACGTGATTGAGGATATCGTGAAGGAACCGGTGACGTTTTTGTGTGTACTGGGGTATTTGCTGAAGCTGGACTGGAAATTGACGCTGGCCGGCGTGGTGCTGTTTCCGATTTGTCTCATTCCGATCGTCATTTATGGGCGCAAGACGCGCAAGGCGAGTCGGGCGGCACAAGAGCACCAAGCGTCGTTGATGTCGGTGCTGCACGAAGCCATTGCGGGCCTGCGGGTCATCAAAGCGTTCGGCATGGAGCAACGTGAGACCGAGGATTTCCGTGGACTCTGCCGCAGCCTGTTTGGCCAGCGGATGCGCGTCGTGCGTTCGAAAGCCATCAACACGCCGATGATCGAAATGGTGACTGGCTTGGGTGGCGCGATGGTGTTCATCTACGCGTATTACATGGGCGTCGAGGGCAGCAAGCTGATCACCTTCGGCCTCGGTTTATTTATGCTCTACGCGCCCGTCAAAAAAATCAGCCGCATACCAATGCTGATTCAGGAGGGCCTCGGCGGCGCAGAGCGCATTTTCCAGTTGCTTGACCAGCAACCGTCGGTCTTGGAGTCGGCTGCGGCTAAAGCGCTGCCCCACTTCGGCAAATCGATCCGGTTCGAAGACGTGAGCTTCTGTTACGAGCAGTCACCCAACGGCCGCGACAGCGCGGTGCTCGACCACATCAACCTAGAAATCCCCGCCGGCTCGCTCACCGCCGTCGTCGGCGCGAGCGGCGCAGGCAAGACCACCTTGTTCAATCTCATCCCACGCTTTTACGATCCCACCCAGGGCGCGGTCAAGATCGATGGCCAGGACATTCGGGAGGTGACGTTCAAGTCATTGCGCGATCAGATCGGACTCGTCACGCAGGAGACGTTTTTGTTCAACGACACCGTGGCCAACAACATTGCGTACGGCAAGTTCGGCGCGTCGATGGACGAAATCATCAGTGCCGCCAAACGCGCTCACGCCCACGACTTCATCATGCAGATGCCGCAACACTATGACACCTCGATTGGCGATCTCGGCGTGAGGCTGTCCGGCGGCCAACGCCAGCGTCTCGCCATAGCCCGCGCAATTCTGAAGAATCCGCCGATCCTGCTGCTGGACGAAGCCACCAGCGCGCTCGATACCGAAAGCGAACGCGCCGTCCAAGCGGCACTGGACGATCTGATGTTCGGTGGCGCCGCCGCGCGACACATGACGATGCTGGTCATCGCGCATCGGCTGTCCACGGTACAGAACGCCGACCGCATCATCGTGTTGGACAAAGGCCGCATCGTCGAGCAGGGCACGCACGAGGAATTGATGTCGAGCGGCAAAACGTACAGGCGTCTTTACGAACTGCAGTTTGACGCGTGAGCGGCACGGGTTAGCGCGATGGGGTTGTTGGAGCAATGGAGTGATGGAGTAATGAAGGACGACAAGAAAACGGGTTTCCCAACACCCCAGTACTCCATTACTCCAGTACTCCATTCTTTGCTCGGCTGGTTGCTGCGCATACTTGTGACACTGATCGGCAGCACGCTGCGCTGGCGCGTCGAAGACCCATCGGGTTTACTCGCCCACACGCCGCCGCAGCCGATGATCTTTGCCTTCTGGCACAACCGCATTTTTCTGATGCCTTACCTGTTTCGCAAACACTGGAGCGTTCGGCAGCGCGACCACGTCGCCGTGCTCGTCAGCGCGAGCAGAGACGGCGATAAACTGGCGTGCGTGCTAAGCCGATTCAACCTCATTTGCGTCCGCGGCTCGAGTAGTCGGCGCGGGAAAAAGGCGTTGCGCGAACTCACCCATCTCGTTCAGGAAGGCTACGATGCGGGCATCACTCCTGATGGCCCGCGCGGCCCGAAGTGTCGCGTCCAAGACGGCATCATCAGGTTGGCGCAACTGACGCAAGCGCCGATCATCCCCGTCTCCTATTTGGTCGCGCACAAAATCACGTTCAACAGTTGGGACAATTTCATGGTGCCGTTACCGTTTTCTCGCGCGACCCTGCGCATCGGCCATCCGATCACCGTTCCGCGCGACGCGGATGAGCAGCAGCACGAAAACAAAAGGCTTGAACTGGAGAAGATTTTGCAGACTCTGTCTGCCTGAAGGTCAAATAGGAGATCAAGCAAAATGACACCCGACAAGAAACCCTTGGTAGGTATCCTGATGGGCAGCGATTCGGATTGGCCGACAATGAGACTGGCGGCGGAAGCCTGCGCGGAATTTGGCGTCGAGTCAGAAGCTCACGTGATGTCGGCGCACCGCACGCCTGACGATGTGGCGAACTACGCCCGCACCGCTCACGAACGCGGCATCCGCGTGCTGATCGCAGGCGCGGGCGGGGCGGCGCATCTGCCCGGGGTGGTGGCGGCACTTACGCCGTTGCCAGTGATCGGCGTGCCGATCGAATCCAAGTTACTCAAGGGACTCGACTCGCTGCTTTCCGTCGTCCAGATGCCATCGGGCGTGCCCGTCGCCACGGTGGCGATCGGTGGCGCTCGCAACGCAGGGCTGCTGGCCGTCCAAATCCTTGCCAGCAGCGATCCGAAACTGCAGGGCCGCTACCTTGAATTCAAAGCGCGAATCGCCGAGGAATCGCGCGCCAAGAACCGCAGTTTGAAGCAGTCGTAGCCGCGTTCAATGTCCCGCAAGCCAAGTGAACGCTGCCTTGGTGGGTCGTGACCGAATGGATTTGAATTTTTTCGAACGCTTGCTAGATTGTAGTGTCAAATTGAGCAATGGAAGGTTCGGATTCGGTTGCTTGCGAACACCACGGCGGCGGCTGCGCTTCTCCTAGCCTGACCTGACCTGACCTCACCCAGGGAGTCGCCGCCACATCGCAAGCAGCCGAGTTCGTTTTTAGAGTCTGCCCGCCGCTTGGTAGGCTTCGTAATAATCCGCAATCGTTTCGATGTAGCGGCGCACGCTGGGGTAAGTAATCGCCTCCAGGAATTGTTTCGCCGTGGTAGCCTGTCCTGCGGGCAACCAACGCTGCACGTTGCCGGAGCCCGCGTTGTACTCGGCAAGGGCGAACGGGATGGGATCGTCCATGTTCTGCCAATGGCGGAGCGCCCGGGCGAGATACCAGGTCCCGGCTTCGATGTTCACGCGTGCATCCCAGAGTGAATCACGACCGAAATCCTTGCGGCTCGTCGCCCGCGCCCAATCCAGTCCTGCCCCTTCCGTCACCTGCATCAACCCGATTTCGCCGTGGCTGCCGTAGGAAAAAGGGTCGAACCCGCTTTCGCGCCGAATCACGGCCTTCACTAGAAATTTATCCACGTCGTACTTGGCGGAGACTTCCTCGATGAGATGACTGTAACGCTGTTCCCGGTACAGCCAGCGAAGATAAACCACCGTCGCCGAGCCGAAAGCGGTGAGCACCAGCGCGAGCGCCAGCATCCGCGCTGTCCGCACCATCTGATGACTCCTCCGCCGCGCCATGCCTCGCAGTATAACACGTCCGCCGCCGCGAAGAATCAGTCTCCGTTGTAAACGTGGAGGAATTGGACAAGCCTGGCGTTTGGGTAGGCCACCGCGAGCCGCGCAGCGGGTTGAAACGACGGCATCACGTGCTCGACGCGACCTTCCAACATGCGATTCGCCAGGCGCCGCGCCAAGCGGGGCCGCACAAGCGTGTCACACCGCACACGCTGCGGACGTCGCGAATACAGCCGCGGCCTTTAGAGAAGCCGTCGCGTAAAACGGTAGACTATGTAGCACGTGGTAAGCTTGCATTCGTGCGGATTCGTGTCTAAACAAGTGCCTCCATGAGCTTGTTAATTACCGGTTCGATCGCGCTCGATAGCGTGAAGACGCCCGTGGAAGAACACCATGATTTACTGGGCGGCTCCGCCAGCTACGCCTCGCTGGCCGCCAGTTTCTTCACCACGGTCAATCTGGTCGGTATCGTCGGTAGCGATTTTCCGGAGCAATACCTCGCGCTGTACAAGAAGCACAAGATCGACCTGGACGGCCTCGAAATCGCCGACGGCAAAACCTTCCGCTGGCATGGCGAGTACGAGTGGGACTTGAACAAGCGGCGGACGTTGTCCGTGTGCCTGAACGTCTTCGAAACGTTCCAGCCGAAGCTGCCCGCACAGTACCGAACGACGCCGTACGTGTTCTTGGCGAACATCTCGCCGCAGTTGCAACTGCACGTGCTGGCGCAGGTCGAACGACCGAAATTCATCGTCGCCGACACAATGGACTTGTGGATCGAAACGCAGCGCGAGCCGTTGCTCGAGCTGATGAAGAAGATCGACTGCCTGATTCTCAACGAGAGCGAAGCCCGCGAGTTGGTCAAGGAAACCAACCTGATCAAGGCAGGCCGAAAAATTTTGGGACTCGGCTCAAAGGATTCGAGCCTTGGCCCGGATCCTTCGGGCCGAGGTCCGAAGTACGTCGTCGTGAAAAAGGGCGAGCATGGCTGCCTGTTGTTTGCCGACAATCTGTTCTTCAGCGCGCCCGCTTATCCGCTGGAAGACATCCACGACCCGACCGGCGCTGGTGACAGTTTCGCTGGCGCGTTCACCGGCTACCTCGCCGGCGTCGACCGCGTCGACCACGACGCCTTGCGCCGGGCCGTCATTTACGGGAGCGTGATCGCCTCCTACAACGTCGAAGCGTTCAGCCTCGGTCGCCTGCAGACCCTCACGCAACGCGACATCGAGCAGCGCTACCAGATCTTCAAATCGATGAGCCACTTCGAGGTCCGCTAGCAGGCGCAACGTACCCTGCACCGGACCACGGACCAACTCGGTCCCATCAGTCCGTTGTGCCAAGCTTGCTCTTGAGTTCCTGAAGAAAGGCGTCCCGGTTGGCGGGGCTGATGATGAAGTTGCGGATGAGGCCGGTCTTGCGGCGAATGCAGACGACGCGGCCCCAGGGCCAAAGGGTGTTGCACCAGTGCTCGTTCCAGAGCGGTATGGCGGTGTCCACGGATTCGATGTCTGCCAGCGCGATCCTCCGCAGGGTGATGCCGAGCAGCACCACGCGCACGTAGCGGTCATCAATCGTGTAGCGGATCCGCGTGATCAGCCACAGCACCAGCGCCACCAGCGCCAACGGCAGAATGATTGGTTGCGGCACGCGGACAGGATACGAAAACGCGGTTCGCAACGCCAATCCGTTCTGCAGTCCCGCACGTGCCGCGACTGCCGCAGCCCGCGTGGAACGCTTGCCCCGTTTCACGAGGTGGCAAGCCTCGCTGCTGGACAAAGCCTTCAAGGGCGCACTCTGAGTTGAGGCAGTGCTTGATACCTTCGGGTGGAAGGTATCGTGTCAATAAGTCCTCTTCGTGTCCTTCGTGCGCTTCGTGGTGGCCATCGGTCGCCCCGCCATCGCCAATCGCGGCTGTTATGAGGCTGGCGGCAGCAAGCTGTGGATCAACGGAGATCGGGCGTCATCACACGCAATGCGCGCGTCATCACCGAAAAACGCACGGGCACTTCGCCCGCGTCTTCGCCGTCCAACTCGAACGGCACCGGCTGCGCCGCGCTACAGACAAATTCTTTCGCCTGAAAATACCTGACGTCGGGAAACCCCGTATGCACGCCGCGGAGAATGCCTTGCCCATACCGCAACATGTCAAAATAACCGCCTTTCTCAAAGACACAAACATCCAGCAACCCGTCGTCCATCCGCGCTTCGGGAAACAATCGGAACGGCCCGCCGTAGAACCGTCCGTTACCGATAAGCACAGCGATACCGCTGACGGAGTTGCCCGCGGCGCTGACGCACACTTCAACGCTGCCATGCCGCTCCCGCAACGCCTTCAATCCGGCCCACACGTAGCTCAGCGGTCCGATCTTCTTTTTCAGCGCGCAGCTTGCCACGCGCACCGCCCGCGCGTCGAACCCGACCCCGGCGAGTTGCGCGAAAAACCTCGTCCTCCCCTTCGACTCCGCGCGTGCCAGATCGATCGCCCGAATCCTACCGCTTTCCACTACCGCCCACGCTTCGTCCATCTTTCCGGGGATACCCAGATCCTGGGCGAAGACATTCACCGTTCCGAGCGGCAGAATTCCGAGCGCCACCCCCGATGAGCCGATGCCGTTAATGACCTCGTTGACCGTGCCGTCGCCGCCGGCGGCCACAATCAAGTCGTAGCCATCGCCCACGGCCTGGGCTGCCAGCCGCCTGGCATCATCGGCTTTTTCGGTCGGGGCCAGCGTGACGTGATCGTTCGTCTTGGAATCGAGGAATTGTCGCATGCGCCGTGATTTTTCACCGCGCGCGGCCGGATTGAAGATGACAAAAAACCTCGTCATGAGTTGAAATGCTGCGCTATTCTAGCCTGGATATTTCACATCTGCCAGAAGGTAGTCGTGAAATATTCACCTCGGGAGCGCCGCGCGTGGGGGCGCGGCGCTCCCGAGGCCGACACACTCTGTGTGTCGGGGTCGGCCCTACGGGCGCATATTTCACACGGGCGTGTGAAATATGCGGGCTAGCAGTGGTTTCGGGCAAGCCAAACGAATTTGTGGTAGTGGTACAGTTTGAGAGTTGTAGCGGCGGTCTATGACCGCCGACGGACGTAATTTCGGCGCTCGTTCACCCCGAAAGCTTTCGGGGCAGGGAGCGCCGCTGCAACAAACCGTACCACTACCGAGTTTCTGGGAGGTGCTGCGCAATGAAAGTGATCAAGATCCTGGTCGTTATCTTCGCGGTGCTGGCTGTTGTGGTGGCCGCAGGGGTTTTCTGGGTAAGCCGTTATCTGCAATCGCCCGAGTTCAAGCAGTTCGTGCTCGGCGCGGCGCGCACGGCGCTGGGGGCGGATGTGAAAATCAACGACATCAACGTCTCCCTTTTCAGCGGCGTCAGCCTCCAAGGTGTGACCGTCGCCAATCCCGAGGGCTACCCAGGGCAGTTATTCACCGCGGACGCGTTCGTGCTGCGTTATCGGTTGCTTCCATTGCTGTCCCGCCGTGGCGGGATCGAGATCGAAGAGGTTTCCATTCAGAAGCCGGCTATCGAGTTGGTGCGCGGCGACAAGGGCCAGTGGAATTATGAGAAGCTGGCCGCAAGAACCGAGCAACCAACACCGGCGGGAGCACCGACAAAAGCGCCGACGACCACCAAACCTTCCGCGAAGCCCAGCAATTTCGAGATCTCACTTTCAAAGCTGCTGCTGACCGATGGCAACGTGATGATTTCTGAGAAGACCAAAGCGCTGCTGGCGATTATGCGCATCAATCTGTCGAGTTCGCTCACGATGGCCGCTGACAAACTCAGCGGCAGCGGTCAGGCAAGCATCGGGACGATCGATGTCGCCAATCGCTTGTTCGTGCGCCAGATCACCTCGCCGCTGAACGTCTCAGCGGATGAGATACAGCTTGCCCCTCTGAGCGGCAAGATCGCCGGCGGCACGGTCTCGGGTGATATCGCGGTCAAGGTGGTCGGCGACCTCAAGTACACTGTCAATCTGCAAGTCAGGGATGCCGACATCGACACGTTGCTGCAAGAAGCACACACGAAGCGCGTGATGAACGGGAAACTGCAAGCGACAGTCGCCTTCGAAGGCACAGGCGGGCTGCCGACGATGGTCGGCAACGGGCGCGCCGAAATCGTTGGCGGAAAGCTGGTGGAGATTCCGTTGTTGAATCAACTCTCCTTTCTTCTCCAAGTGCCCGCGCTGAAGGAACTGAAGTTTGACGAGTGCCGCGTGGAGTTTTCGATGAGCAACAATGTGATGCAAACGCCGGTCATCCGTTTGATCTCACCGGAAGTGCAGCTCACAGGAAAAGGCTCGGTCAACCTCGAAGACTATTCGTTGAACCATGACATGACCCTCGCCCTCGCCAAAGGCCTGCTTGCCAATGTGCCCAAGGAAGTCCGCGCGATTTTCACCGAGCGCTCGGATGGCTACCTCATCTTGGATTTCCGCGTGTGGGGGCCGTACGATTCGCCGAAGACCGATCTGCAACAGCGCATCGTCAAGGGCGCGGCAGAGCAGCTTCTCGAAAAGGGACTACAGAAGCTGTTGAGGTAGTTCATGCGGATCATTGCCGGTATCGCCCGAGGTATGCCGCTGGTCGCTCCGCGCGGCGGCAACGTGCGGCCAACTTCTGACCGCGTCCGCGAAGCCATTTTCTCCAGCCTCGGGGATCGCATCGTCGGCGCAACGGTGCTGGACCTGTTCGCCGGCACGGGCGCACTGGGTCTGGAAGCCGCCAGCCGTGGCGCAAACTCAGTCGTGCTTGTCGAGAGCGCACACAGTGCACTGAAAATCCTGCGGCAGAATCTCGAGACCTTCAGGCGCGGCCGAAAAATTTCGTGCGAGCTTGCTGTTGTCCGTGCTGACGTGTTTGCACAAGTGACGAAATTCGTCGCCGCACAGAAAAAATTCTCGCTGATTTTCGCCGATCCGCCGTACGGGGAGACCGCTCAAACGCTGCTGAACGTTTCGGATCTACGAAGGGCTTTGGATGATGAAGGGCTATTTGTACTCGAATCGGCAAAACGAGATGCTCTGACAGCGGTCCCGCCGTGGACGTTGGTGCGCGAGGCGGTTTACGGCGACACGCGGGCAAGTTTCTTTGCGGTGGACTGACAGACTCGCGTTCAGGCGAGGATGGCAGATTTTTGCGAGAGTTCCTCAGCCAACATGCTGGCCACAAGTGGAAGACGTTTTTCCACTTTTCGGACTGCTTCTTGGGCCTTCTGTCGCTCGCCCATTTCGACATAGGCGAGACAGGGCCAGACCCAAGGCGTAGCGTCGTCACGATTGAGCAGGATCGCCTTTTCGTAGGCGCGCACAGCCTCTTCGAGCAGAGTGGCCGGGGTCGCGTCTAATTATTTTTCATTTTAACCAGCCGCACGGATCAGCTTAGCAACGTGGAAACCCACGCGTACGACAAGAACGGGAACGTCACCGACTTCGGAGGAGCCGGGGCGGTTACGCACAATGCACGCGGTAAGGTGACAATCGGCATACGGTAGTGTCCAAAATCTTCCGCTCTTTTGGTTGGTGCCTCCACCCCGAAAGCTCGCGTGGGGCTGCCGCTTGCCGCCACTGAATTCGTCCCTCGATTGCTCGCATGATCACTTCCGGGACTTTCATCATCCGCTCCACGGCGGATCTCGGATACACACCCATCGGTTGATCTCCTTTGGGCGTGCATCCTTATTCCGCCCCAGCGGACACTTCACTTGCTAAAACCAGCGGTCATTTCATTAGCTAACAACATCGCTTTCCCGCAGCGTTGACAGCTTTCCGTGCATCCTTTAGCCTTGTCGCCACTATGACTACTGATGATAAATTTGCCGCACTGAAAGACGTCGCAACCCGGTTGCGCATCCATTCTGTCAACTCCACCACCGAAGCAGGCTCGGGGCATCCGACCTCCTGCTGCTCCGCCGCCGACATCGTGGCGGCGCTATTTTTTGGTGGGATGCGATTTGATCCCAAGAACCCCAAGAATCCCAACAATGATCGCTTCATCCTCTCGAAGGGTCACGCTGCGCCGGTTCTGTACGCCGCGTGGGCTGAGGTCGGGCATGTGCCCGTTGAGGATTTGTTGAAGCTGCGGACGTTCACCAGCAACCTCGAAGGTCATCCGACGCCGCGGCTGGACTTCGTGGATGTGGCGACAGGCTCGTTGGGGCAGGGACTCAGCGCCGGGGCGGGGATGGCGCTCGCCGCGCGCCTCGACAAACGCGATTACCACACGTGGGTGTTGATCGGCGACGGCGAAAGCGCGGAAGGATCGATCTGGGAAGCAGCGGGAACAGCCAGCTACTATAAGCTGAACAATCTCACCGTGATCGCGGACATCAACCGCCTCGGCCAGTCACAGCCGACGATGTTGCAGTACGATCTCGACACGTACAAGAAACGGTTTCTGGCGTTCGGCTGGCGCGTGCTGGTGATTGACGGTCACGACATGGCGCAAATCGTCTCCGCGCTGCGCAAGGCGCGCCGAAGCAAGGATCAGCCGACGGCGATTTTGGCGAAGACCATCAAAGGCAAAGGCATCTCGTTTGCCGAAGACAAGGAAGGCTGGCACGGCCGCGCGTTCAAGAAGGGTGAGGAACATGACAAGGCCATCGCCGAGCTTCAGGCACAACTGACTGGTGCGACCGGCGCGAAGGTCAAGCACGTTCCGCGGGAGAAACCCGTTGAAGCGCACAAACCCGTGCCTATCGACCCGCCGGCGTACAAGTTGGGCGAGATGGTTGCCACGCGCGAAGCTTACGGCACGGCGCTGGTCAAGATTGGAGCGGTCGATCCGCGGGTCGTGGCTCTGGATGGCGACACCAAGAATTCGACGTTTTCAGATAAATTCTTCAAGGCGTATCCGGAACGGTCTTTTGAAGGTTTCATCGCCGAGCAGAACATGGTCACCGTGGCGGCCGGTCTGGCCAGCCGCGGCAAGGTGCCGTTCGCTTCGACATTCGCTTGTTTCATGGAACGCGCCACTGACCAAGTCCGCATGGCGACCGTTTCGTTTGCCAACATCAAGCTCGTCGGCTCGCACGCGGGCGTCTCCATTGGCGAAGACGGCCCGTCGCAAATGGCGTTGGAAGACATCGCGATCTTCCGGGCCATGGCGGATTGCGTCGTGCTGTACCCGTGCGACGCCGTCAGCACCGAGCGCGCGGTGGAACTGGCCGCCAATCACACCGGCATGGTTTTCATTCGCACATCGCGTCCGAAGACGCCGGTGATTTACGAAAACCATCACGAGTTCAGCCTCGGCAAGGCCAACTTGCTCCGCCACAGCGACCACGACAAAGTCACGGTCGTCGGCGCGGGCGTCACCGTGTTCGAAGCGCTCAAGGCCTACGACCAACTCAAGGCGCAGGGCACGCTGATTCGCGTCATTGACATCTTCAGCGTCAAACCGATCGACAGGCAGTTGCTCATCGAGTCGGCAAAGCGGACCAACAACACGATCATCACCGTCGAAGACCACCACATCGAGGGTGGACTGGGCGACGCGGTGGCGTCGGCTGTTGCGCCGGAAGGCATCCGCGTCCACAAGCTCGGCGTGCGCGAGGTGCCGCGCTCCGGCAAACCCGAAGAACTGATGCACCACTACGGCATCAGCGCCGCACGGATCGCCGAGAAAGTGTGCGTGCTGTAGGGGCGCAGGATGCCCCCTCACCTTCATCCTCTCCCAGCGACGGGGAGAGGAGAATCCCCTCTCCCTTGCCGCGTAAGGGAGAGGGTCAGGGTGAGGGTTGGTCGTTCGGTTGTCCGCCACTTGTGATGGCACCCGTGGCGGGATCGCTTCTTGCGCGACGCCCGTGCATTATGGTCAAATGCTACGCATGACCAACGCGCCCGATCAAACTTCTTCACGCGGACTCAGCGTCGCCCTGATCGTCGGCATCGGCGTGCTGCTCACGCTGATGTACTGGCCGTTGCTGGCATGGCTGACGCGCGTGAGCCTGCACGTTGCGCAGTTGTCCACAGGCGCGCTGCTGGTCGTGTTCGCGGCCGTCGTCTGCCTGCAAGACGGCCTGCGCGAGCTGCGGTTTGAGCCGCAGGCGAACCCGCTGGGACTCGCGCTGCTGGCGCTGGGGTCCGCGTGCCTGTGGCTGGCGCGGCAGTTCGCGGTGGGCGTACTGCCGCTCGTCGTGTTCTCGTTCTGCGCTTCATTCGCGGCGATCGTTGCGTTTCTATTCGGGCGCGCCGGCGTCCGCCAATTCCTGCCCGCGCTGGGCGGGTTCTTTGTGTTCGGTCTGCTGGTTGGATTGTTTCCGACGCTGGACTGGCCGTTGCGCGCGATGGCCGCGAAGTACGCGGGCAGTCTGCTGGCCGCGCTGGGCGCGCCCGTGCAACTCGTAATCGAACCGGGACGGCCTGCGGAGTTGGTTCTGGCCGTCGGCGATCGGCTCTACCGCGTGGCGACGGAGTGCAACGGTTTCGGACTGCTGACTTCCGCACTGTTGCTGGCGACAATCCTCGCGTTTCAGTATCGGCTGCCGTGGCTGAACAAGCTCGGGCTGCTGGCGCTCAGCGTCCCCATCGCGATCGTCTGCAATTTCCTTCGCATCGTCAGCATCTGCCTCGTCGCGCCGCGCGTGACGTGGTCATACTACTTCGTGCACGAAGCGCTGGGCACGATCTTCTACTTTGCGGGGCTTGCGCTGGTGTGGATGGCGGCGCGCCGTGTGAAGGATTAGCGCGGCTTCGTCTCGCGGATGCGCACGGGTTAGGCGGGGGGATCTTATCCAGAACGCCGTGCGGCATCTTGGTTCGATGCCCATCGTTCCGGCCAGCGCGTGGTGCAGCCAATGGGCGCAACGCGAAATTGGATTGAACACCGCGGCACTTTCGATTCACACTCTCCGTGGAGAGTTTCAAACATGCTGGCAACGGTCAACGGGACGAAACTTTATTACGCGGAAAGTGGAAATTCCTCGGGCACGCCCGTCGTGCTGATTCATGGCTTTCCATTCAGCCACGAAATGTGGAAGCCGCAGGTCGAGGTGCTGAGCAAGAATCATCGAGTCGTCGTTTACGACGTGCGCGGTCATGGGGACAGCGACGCGGGCGATGGCCAGTACACGCTGGAGTTCTTCGTGGACGATCTGATCGGGCTGCTCGATCACCTGAAAATAGAAAAGGCAATCGTCTGCGGACTGTCGATGGGCGGGTACATTGCGCTGCGCGCGATTGAGAGAAATCCGGAGCGGTTTCGCGCTCTCATCCTCTGCGACACGCGCAGCGAGGCGGATTCCAACGAAGCGAAACTGAAGCGCGCCGCGGCAATCAAAAC
Source organism: Verrucomicrobiia bacterium (assembly GCA_050013395.1). Classification (GTDB taxonomy): domain Bacteria; phylum Verrucomicrobiota; class Verrucomicrobiia; order Palsa-1439; family Palsa-1439; genus JBEKZD01. The sequence continues at coordinate 20,581 of JBEKFI010000041.1, forward strand.
TGTCAAGCAACAGGGCGTCGCAACGTTTGCCGAGGGGTTCGTCAAGTCGGTGTTCGCAGCCGAGACGTTTGCCTTCAAACCGGAGGTCGTTGAGTCGATCAAGAACATCATCCAGCGCAATTCGCCCGTCGGTATTTGCGGTGCGCTGCTCGCACTGGCCTCGCGCGCCGACACCACGGCAAGTCTCCCCCAGATCAGCGTCCCGACGCTGATCCTCGTAGGCGAGCAGGACGCGCTGACGCCGCCGTCGGTTGCGAAGGCCGTACAGGAGAAGATTCGCAACTCCGAGTTGCACGTCATTCCGCGTGCCGCGCACATGAGCAACCTGGAAAATCCTGAGCAGTTCAATCGGCACCTGCTGGCTTTTTTGGAAAAGCTGGCTTGATTTTCTCTGTGGCAACGAAACCGTTGCAAGCCATGAGTCTTTTGGGTACACTGCGGCGGTTATGAAGAAATGCTTGGTAGCGTGCGTCTTGTTGGCGGTGTGCAGTTGCGGCTTGTCTCGCGGTTGGGCGGCGGCTGATCCGGGTGACCAGTTCCTCGATGCGTATTTTCTGATCCAGGACGGCGACGGCGCCGAAAGCAAAGGTGATTGGATCAAGGCCGATTCCAAGTTCAAAGCGGCGCTGGATATTTTCCGCGAGATCAAATCGCAAAACCCCGATTGGAATCCGCACATCATCGAGTTTCGTGTGAAATATTGCGCCGACCATCTCGAGGCGCTGAAACCCAAACTCCCCGTTGCACCTCCGCCACCCCCACTCTCGCCGCAGGCTCCCGCCGCTCCACTCGTTGTATCCGTACCCGTTTCCTTGGAGACTTATCGCATTCAACAACTCACTGCCGAGTTGCAGCAGTCGCAGGAAAAAATCCGTCAACTCCAGCAGGATCGCGACACGCTGAAGGCCCAGTTCGAAGGAGAACTTCAGAAGCTTTCGCCGACGAATCGGGAGGAGGCGCAGAAGACGTCGGAACAACTCCGCGCCCTGAAGGCCACCCGCGACGCCCTGACCGCCAAGTTGCAGGAAGCAGAAGCAAAAACTGCGCAAGTCGAAACGCTGAAGGCAGAGTTGCAGCAATCGCAGGAAAAACTCCGCCAGCTTGAGGCTGATCGCGACCAGGTCAACGCCAAACTCCAGGCAAGCCTGAGCCAGACCGCGCCGACTCAGACCACGCCGCAGATCGAGGAGTTGCTCAAGAAGAACGCAGAACTGACCGCGCAGGTCGCGGAATTGAGAGAACAACTCGGTGGCGGGACTGCAACGGCCGCTGCTGAGCAAATCCAGTTGCGCACGGAGTTGATCCAGACGCGCAGCGAGTTGGAACGAACAAGGCAACAGCTTGAAAAGGCGAACCAGGAATTGGCGTCTGCCAAACAGGAACTGGAAAAAGGCCAGGCCGAGAATGTTCGGCTCAAGCAGTCGCAGGAAGAAATCATGGCCAAGCTGGATGAGGCTGATCGCCAGCTTCGTGCCGCCAAATCCTCCACGGAGAATGGCAACGAAATCATCCTGCAGTTGCGCAAGGAAAATGCGCTGCTGCGCGAGATTGCGGAACGGAAGGGGTCGGTGACCGTCCGCGCGCGGGAGGCAACGCAAGAAAGCGGCCTGAACAACGAGCTTAGAGGCTGGCGTCCGAGACGTCGCACACCAGCCGCTGCGGCGCCAGCGAAGCCTGCAACTCCAAAGCGAGAGTCGTCAGCCGCGTCGATGAAGGAATCCGGGAGCAGCAAGCTCGTGGCAACCATCAACGCGCCGGCTCCCCCCGCACCAGCCAAGCCATCAGCGCCAGCCCCGAGCGCGTATTTGGGGCCAGCCACAACAACCGCGCCACCGCCAAGCCCTGCCACCGCAACGAATGCGATCGCTCGCGCGGTGGTGGCCACGGAACCGGTTCGACCAGCGGAAGCGGACGATATCAAAGCCATGTTGAACGAGGCGCGTGCGGCAGAGGCTCTGAAGGACTACGATTCGGCGGCCCTCAAATATCAGGAGATCCTGGCAAAAGAACCGAACAACGTGACGGCCTTGTCGAACATGGGTGCCATTCGTTATCGGCAAGGACGGCTCGACGAGGCGGAGGGATTCTTGCGAAAGGCCGTGGCGGCGGCGCCCAACGACAGCGCGTCGCGTTCCCTCCTGGGCGTGGTCTTCTCTCGGACGGGGAAGCTGGACGAGGCGTTCAATGAGCTGACGCGGGCCGTCGCGCTCGACCCGCGCAACGCCGAAGCCCATAACTATCTTGGCATCACGCTCAGCGAAAAGGGCTGGAGTGCGGCTGCAGAACAAGAAATCCGCCAGGCCATTGAACTCAATCCGCAGTACGCCGACGCGCATTTCAATCTCGCCGTGATCTACGCCAAGCAGAAGACGCCGCGCTGGGAACTGGCGCAATACCATTACCAGAAGGCGCTCGACCTCGGCGCCCAGCCCGACCCGCAGCTCGAAGCGCGCCTCAAGTCCGCCCCGTCGCCGAAGCCGGCCGAGACCAACACCGAGCCAGCGAAGGCGCAACAACCTGCGACTCCTTGAACGGAGTTGCCCGCCCCGGCGGGCGGCGGCACGTCGGTCATCGTGCCGTGGGTAGGGCGGGCTGGCCCAGCCCGCCGCGTCTTTGTTGTGGCGTCAGTGTGTTGTCTGATTTCTGCTCCTGATTTCTGTCCTCCGTTCGCTTCCCTACCTCCTTGAAGAACCAATTCAAGGCTTCTTTCCATGTCGCGAGCATGGACACGCCGAGCAAGCGTTTGGCTTGGACCGATTCCATGAATGGCGCTCGGAGCGCCATGAAGGCGCGGGCGGACTCAACCGTCGCCCGTTGCTGGGATCGCTTGCAGTATTGCAGGTAGCGGATCAACGCCAGCCGGTAGTGCTGGCGGCGCAGCGGC
>JBEKFI010000042.1:0-22882 GCA_050013395.1 Verrucomicrobiia bacterium
GCGCAACGCGTGGGTGTTGTGATCTTGGCTGCCGGCAGTTCCAACCGGATGGGCCGGCCCAAGCTCCTCCTGCCGTGGGGCGAGACAACGGTCTTGGGACACCAAATCCGCACGTGGCAGGCACTGGGTGCCGGCCAAATCGCAGTGGTTTGCGCCGCGGCGGACGACGGGATGCGAGCCGAACTGGACCGCCTGGAGTTCCCGGCCGGCAACCGGATTCTCAATCCGCAGCCCGAGTTGGGAATGTTCAGCTCGATTTGCTGCGCCTCGCGGTGGCCGGGCTGGATGCCGGGGTTGACACACTGGGCAATTACATTGGGTGACCAACCACACTTGCGGCCGGAAACTTTGCAGGCACTGCTGGCGTTCAGTGCGCAACAGCCGGCGAGCGTCTGCCAACCCCGTCGCGCCGGTCGCCTGCGTCATCCGGTCATCTTGCCGAAAGAACCGTTCCTGCGCTTGCGAGACGCCGGCTGCTCCACCCTCCGGGAATTTCTGCGAAGCCTGCCGGAAGAGCCGGCAAGTTGCGACATTGACGATCCGGGTTTGGGCTTCGACATTGACACGCCCGCGGATTACGAGCGCGCGCTGGCGCTTCGTTCGCGCTAAGGCAGCACGTGCGTGTCTTTAGTGATGGTGATGCGCCAAACCGGACGAGAGTTGCATCGCAAGGGGAAGCGCCTTATACTGCGATTCTGAAAGCGATTGTCCGTAAACACAAGTACGCATATCAACACTGTTAGGACACAACACATGAAGCTGCTCGTTGTCATATCATTGAGTGCGGGATTCCTGTGCTGGTCTGGATGCTCGCGGACTCAGCAGAGCACGAGTAGCGCAGTCGTTGCTGCTGCCAGTGGCGAGCGTCTTTCGGTAGAGGGCGCGGCTCGACTTGCTGCGAAGCTCGCGAACGACGAGTGTGAGCGGCTCTACAAGAAGCGGCCTTTCGCTCCAGAGACGTATCAGGTGAGGTTCGCAGACGGACATTACCACTGGGGTCATATCGACCCTGCGGGAATAGGCGGATACTCAGCCGAGGTCGCGTTCAGGGCCGATGGCACTCAGCCTGAGGTTAGGATTTGGTTTAGTTCAGACGCGATTCGCATTCCACCAGCAAGATGAAGGCTGTTACCACCGAACAAATCCGCCAACTCGATCAGCGGACCATCGCCGCCGGCACGCCTGGCGAAGAACTCATGGAACGCGCGGGCCGGGCCGTCGCCAAGGCTGCGGCCGGTTTCCTGAAGAAGCGCGACGCGCGTTCGGTCCTGCTCTTTGCCGGCAAAGGCAACAACGGCGGCGATGCCATCGTCGCCGCGCGGCACCTGGCGGGCGCAGGCTGCCATCCGACGCTCATCTTATTCTGCCGACGGGACGAATTGCAGGGCGACCCTTTGCTGCATTTCCAGCGATTGGTTACCGGCGTTCACATCTTCGAAATGCCGAGCGTGGAGCAAATGCGCGAGATCGCGACCGAAGTCGGACCAGCGGTCGTCGTGGATGGGTTGCTGGGTACTGGTCTGAAAGGCAAGGTGCGCGAGCCGTACGCGTCGGCGATTCGATTCATGAATCAACTGCAACTTCCCGTCGTGGCGATTGACATTCCCTCCGGCATCGACAGCGACACGGGTGCGGTGCTCGGCGTGTGTGTGCGCGCCGACGTGACGGTGACAATGGGGTTGCCGAAGATTGGCCTGCTCCAACCGGCAGCGGCGGATTGTGTCGGCAGAATCGAAATAGCGGACATCGGATTCCCCCGCCAATTCGTCGAGGAGATTCAGACAGAAATCGATCTGCTCACCGCCGCTGACGTGAAACCGTTGTTGCCGCGCCGCCGGCCAACTGCACACAAAGGCGACTTCGGCCACTTGCTGATCGTTGCCGGCTCCGAAGGATACACGGGCGCGCCTGTCCTCTGTGCTCACGCCGCTGCCCGGTCGGGAGGGGGACTGGTGACGCTTGCCGTGCCTCGAACAATTTATCCTATCGTCGCAGCCAATTGCCCGCCCGAAGTCATGCCGCGTCCGGTGGAGTTCGAGCAACTTGGCCCGAGGTTCTTGTCGGGGTTCGATGCGATCGCGGTTGGCCCGGGCCTCGGACAACAGCCCGAAGTGCAGAAGATGGTTTGGAGACTGGTCACGAGCAGTTCGGTGCCGATGGTGATCGACGCGGATGCGTTGAATGCGATCGCACACGATGTGGCCGCCCTGAAGAGGCTGCGAACGCCGATGGTGTTGACACCGCATCCCGGCGAGATGGGGCGGTTGATCGGAAAGACTGCCAAGGAAGTCCAAACCCATCGGTGGGAAATCGCGAAACACTTTGCGCAGAAGCACGGCGTCGTCACGGTGCTCAAGGGCGCAGGCACGGTGGTCACGGACAAATCGGGAAAGCTCTGGATCAACTCCACCGGCAACCCCGGCATGGCCAAAGGCGGCATGGGCGACGCGTTGACGGGAATGATCGGCGCCTTCCTGGCGCAAGGCCTGTCGCCTCTGGACGCCGCGCGAGCGGGGGTGTTCCTGCACGGATTGGCCGGTGACATCGCTCGCGAACGCCACGGGGAGCAGGCGCTGCTGGCCAGTGATTTGATCTTGAGCTTGGCCGCAGCGTTCGCGGCACTGGACTAATCGTGAGGGGCGTGGCATATTCGGCCCTTGCAAGGAGCGCCGGCGTAGCTCAATCGGCAGAGCATCTGATTTGTAATCAGAAGGTTATCGGTTCAAGTCCGATCGCCGGCTCCAGATGATTTTTATGGAACCGTTGCTACAACGACTGGTTGCAGACGCTGTGCAGACTTTGCAGTCGCTCTCGTCACAAGAAGCGGCCTTCGAACGGATCGCCGCGACGGCAATCAACACGCTCAAAGCCGGCGGGAAAATTCTGACCTGCGGCAATGGTGGTAGCGCCGCCGACGCGCTGCATTTGGCCGAGGAGTTGGTCGGGCGCTACAATCGCGACCGCCGCTCGTTGCCGGCGATTTGCCTGAATGCCGATCCGACGCTGTTGACCTGCATCGGAAACGATTTCGGGTTCGACGAAGTGTTCGCGCGGCAGATCGAAGGGCTGGCCAACCAGAACGATTTGCTGGTGTGTTTCACGACCAGCGGCAATTCCACCAACATCCTGCGAGCGCTGGAGGCGGCGAAGAAGAAAGGCATCGCCACCGTGGCGTTGCTCGGCAAGGGCGGGGGGCAATCGAAGGGTAAAGCCAATCTGGAATTGATTGTGAACAGCGCCGACACGGCGCGCATCCAGGAAGCGCACACATTGATCCTGCACGCGCTGCTGGAGAGAATCGAGCGGGAATTGATCACGTAACTGCCATGGCCAAACCGTCCGACCCGGTCCAGATTGTTCGCCACGTTTTGGTCGTCGAAGACGACCATGAACTCGCCGATCTGCTCTGTGAGGTGTTGACATTCGAGAATTGCACCGTTGATCTTGCTTCCAACGGCATGGAGGGGCTCGAGAAACTGCGAACAGCCGACTACGAGGCAATCATCTGCGACCTGATGATGCCCCGGATGGATGGCGAGACGCTCTACAATCAAACGGTTAAACAATTTCCTTATTTGGCGGATCGATTTCTCTTCGTCACGAGTCAAGCTGCGAGCCGCAGTGGCTTCACTAACTTCGTCTCTCGTACGGGCAACCGCCTTCTCGAAAAGCCGTTTGAGGTCGAGCACCTCCGCGCTGCCATCAAAGAATTGTTCCAGCGCTAGGCTCGGATCGCTGCGGAACAATTTTGTCTCCGCGCGGCCAATTTCGTTTCCCGCCGCTGACAGCTTTGAACGCTTCGGCGCAAACACCTGTGATTCCCGCCTGTTTCCGGATTGGCAAGCGGACTGCTCAATAAGAACGCATCGGGCTGAGGGGGATTGCCCGATGGCTCGAGGAGGAAGCCCCGCCGTAACGAAGCTGCGGAACGTTCTGCGGCCGTCGCACGGAGAAAATTGAAGTCGCACTGGGCTTGCAAGCGTTGAACGATCGACGCGCGCCTGACAGAGCGATGAGAGTTACAGACGCGGGCCGAGTTTCCCAGCGTGCGGAAGCTCGGCCAGCGTGTTTTAGGGCGTGACCGCTCCCTACCCATCGCTATAATCCTGCCGCGATGGCGAGCGCTAAGTCCCAGCAGAAATCCGACGGACTGACGCCGATGATGCAGCAGTATCGGCGCGTGAAGCACCAGATCCCACCCGATGCGCTGCTGCTGTTTCGGCTCGGCGATTTCTACGAGATGTTTTTCGACGACGCGAAGATCGGCTCGCAACTGTTGAACCTCGCCCTCACGCACCGCAACGACGTCCCGATGTGCGGCATCCCGCATCACGCTGCCGAAACTTATATCGGAAGGCTCCTTCGCGCCGGACGCAAGGTGGCGCTCTGCGACCAGCTCGAGGAAGCCAGGCCCGGCAAGCTCGTCAACCGCGATGTCACCCAAATCCTCAGCCCCGGCACGCACTTCGATGCGCACATCCTGCATGCCGAGCGAAACAATTTTCTCGCGGCAATCTGTCCAGATGTTGTAGCCGCGAACCCCATTCGCGGCTCTGCCTCTGAAGCCGCTAAAGAGTTTCGCGGCTACGGGAGCTTCGGCCTCGCGCTGGCCGACCTGACCACCGGCGATTTCAAAGTGACCGAACTCTCGACAGTCGAACAACTCCACAACGAACTGTCGCGTGTCCACCCCGCCGAGATCATCGTTCCTGCCGAGTGGCTTGACGAAGCCAAAGCGCTGTTCGACGCTCCATCCTCCACGCTCCACGCTTCTCTCACGCCCCACGACGGCTGGACGTTTGAACGCGAGACGGCCTTCTTCACGTTGCGCGATCATTTCAAGACCCAATCGCTCGATGGCTTCGGCGCAGCGGGTTTGACGGTGGGCATCGGAGCCGCTGGCGCGGCGCTGCATTACCTGCAACAGTCGCTGCGGCGCAACACCTCGCATATCCATGGGCTCAGCGTGTACGGCGTCACGGACTTCATGGTTTTGGACGCGGTCACGCAGCGCAACCTCGAATTGCTGGAATCGCCGCGCTCGGAGCGCCGGCACACGCTGGTCGGTTGCCTCGACCGCACGCTCACGCCGATGGGCGCCCGCCTGTTGCGCGAGTGGCTGACGCATCCGTTGAAAAACGTCGGCCAAATCGCGGCGCGCCAAAGCGTGGTCGCGAAGTTTTGCGATGAGCCGCACGGGTTGGCTGATTTTCGGGAACGGCTTCGCGAAGTGCGCGACATGGAACGCACGCTCGGCCGCCTCAGCGTCGGCAGCGGCAACGCGCGCGACCTCGTGGCCTTGAAGGAATCATTGGCGGCGCTGCCGAAGCTGAAGAAGGTGCTGGCGACTCTCCATGAACCTTGGGACGGACCCACCCCTAGCCCCTCCCAAGAGGGGAATCGCGAATCCGGACTCCCCTCCACCGGAGGGGCTGGGGGTGGGTCAATGGCCACAACGCGCGCCCGAAAGAGCGTGGGCACCCCTACGGATTTGCTTGCGAACCTCACTTCCCAAATCACCGAACTGCCGGAGTTGCACGACTTGATCGCCCGCGCCATTGAAGACGCACCCCCGCTTGCGCTGAAGGAAGGCGGGCTGATCAAGCAAGGTTACAACGTCGAGTTGGATGAATTGCGCCGCGGCTCGCGCGAAGGCAAGGAGTGGATCGCCGCGTTGCAGCAGCGCGAGATCGAGCGCACGGGAATTCCGTCGCTGAAGGTTCGCTTCAACTCGGTTTTCGGCTACTACATCGAAGTGACGAAGACGCATTTGCGGAAAGTGCCGAGTGATTACATCCGCAAGCAGACCATCGCGGGCGGCGAACGCTTCGTCACGCCTGAGTTGAAAGAAATGGAAGGCAAGATCCTCGGCGCGGAAGAACGTGCCAACACGCTGGAGTACGAACTGTTTCAACAGGTTCGAGCCAGGGTGGAGGAGGATTCCTTGGGGATTCAGCGGTCGGCCACAGCGATTGCCGCGCTGGACGTCTTGGCGGGGCTGGCGGAACTCGCGCGACATCAGAACTATTGCCGGCCGACAGTGAACGACGGCGACGTGATCGAGATCATCGACGGCCGTCATCCCGTGCTGGAGCAGACGCTGGTGGAAGAGCGGTTCGTGCCGAACGATGCGCTGCTGGATGACAAGGAGAACCTGATCCTGATCATCACCGGTCCGAACATGGCGGGCAAGAGCACCTACATTCGGCAGGTGGCGTTGCTGGTGTTGATGGCGCAGATCGGCTCGTTCATTCCGGCGGCGCGGGCCACAATCGGATTGGTTGATCGCATCTTCACGCGCGTCGGCGCGACCGATGATTTGGCGCGCGGGCAGAGCACCTTCATGGTGGAGATGAACGAGACGGCCAACATCCTGAACAACGCCACGCCGAAGAGTCTCGTCGTGCTGGACGAAATCGGCCGCGGCACCAGCACGTTTGACGGTCTGAGCATCGCTTGGGCGGTGGCGGAGTTTTTGCATAAGATCGGCGCCAAGACTCTCTTCGCAACTCACTACCATGAGTTGACGGAGCTGGCGGCGACGCTTCCGCGCGTGAAGAATTTCAACGTCGTGGTGCGCGAATGGCACGATCAGGTGATTTTCCTCCACAAAATCCTGCCCGGCGGCACCGACAAGAGCTACGGCATCCAGGTCGCGCGTCTTGCTGGCCTGCCGCAGGAAGTCATCGCCCGCGCCAAGGAAGTACTGGCGAACTTGGAGGAGGCGGAGTTGTCGGCGGAAGGCAAGCCGAAGCTGGCGAAGCACAAAGCGAAGTCAGGAGTCAGGAGTCAGAAGTCAGAAGTCAAAGGGCTGCCACCGCAAATGTATCTGTTTGGCGAGAAGAAGAGCTAGTGTACTGTCCTTGAAGTGTCTGCCTTTATTTCTTCGAGTGTAGCGCGGGGCGGGTGCTTGTCTCCAAGATGGCGGCCCCTTGGGCGTGCCACTCATAGCGCTTGGGCTGGCGATTGCGTTCCGCCAGCCTCGTCGATCAATACTGTCAATCACTTCGTGGACACTACACTAGCGGACAGCGGTTGGCGGTCGGGTTGTCAAGATTCAAGAGCTAATCCCGAAGACGACAGAATCAGCTATCTTCTCGGATCACCAACGCAATTGGCTTGATATATCGCCTGGCGATATATCAAGCCTCTGCTGGCAAAGCGGCGGCACGAATGGGTAGAAATGCCACTCACGCAGAAAGCAGTTGCTCAAGCCCCGTCAAGAATCAGGAGTGACATCACCCCAACGACGCAATATGGAGAGTCAATGAACCTGGAAGGAGGGTTGTGTGACTTCGAGAATCATGCTCCTCACGATGTTGATCGTCCTCTGCTTTGTGGTGATTCGCTCACTTGCGAACTCTGAGCCCGGTGGCGTCACAGGCAATCCAACAGTGACGCTTGACGACAAGTAGAAGGTGCAGATCGAGACAGCGTCAACGGGCGCGGCTGATGTAGGACTCGAAGAGGACGCTGTTGAAGCCTGTGAGTTCGCCGACCTTGTTGCCACGGCGGTCGTACACTTGGATGTAGGGGACGGCGCGAATGCCGTATTGCTGACAGACCGGCGAGTGCCAATCGACGATGTTGATCTTGCGAAGAATCAGGTCGGCATCTTTATTGACGCGCTGTTCCAACACCGGTCCGATGTGCTGGCAGGGCCTGCACCAGTCGGCGTAGAAATCGACGATGGTGATCTTGCCGGGCACGCAGTGTTTCTGGACATCGGCTTGTTCACCGCGGCTGATGATTTCAACCTTGGCACCGGTGGCAGCGGAGTCGGCCGGTGGTCTGGCGGGCTTCGGGCGAGGAGGCGGCGCCGGTTTTTCCGGGACAGGCTCGGTGCTGAACGAGACCCGGGAGATTTTCGCCAGCGGGATCCTGGTGGTCTGCCCCTTGTCGTCTTCGAAATTCAATGCCCCGCGAGCATAAAGCCAGATCTTGCCAGCGAGTGGTTTCTGCCCGGCCAGTTCAACGGTGGCCAGGACGACGCCCCGCGAGAAATCGATAGAGGCGACGGTGTTGGCTGGTACTATCATCGGCGTGGCATTGGTGGGTTGCTGATCAAGATGCCCGCGGGACACGACATCAAGAGAAACATCCACAATTACATCCAACACACGGATGACCAGGCACCCCTTACTCTCTATCTTGGCTGCGATCAGTGGAAGGCCCTTCCTTCAAACAAACCCGCTGCTTTCTGCAGAGGCCTGTTCGAAATTTACAGGAGGCAGCTCTCGAAGTTGGGCTACAACTTTGTTGGCCATTACCAACGTGTCACAACGGCAAAGAACGTGCCTTTGTACTACTTGCTGTTTGCCAGTAAACAGCAACTGGGAGAGAAGTTCTGGAACGAAACTCTTAGACGTGTCAATGAACCTGAGTTATTCTGACGCGAGGCTCATGCCTTGGTTCATTCATTAAGAGAAACTATCCGGGTGGCGGGAGAGGGTTCCATGCAGTCGTCTGGGCCGCTCCAGCGCAGTCGGTTCTTCGTTCCGAGCGGAAATGTAATCTCCGATTTCTGGCATATACCTGCCGTGATCGCGCCCAACAATTTCATCTACAAGAGTCTTTCCAATTGGGCATTCAATATCGCGGTGGGATGCTCTCATGCATGCCGCTTCTGCTATGTGCCCAGCGCGGCGACGATCAAGCAAGCTGCACGGCTCGCAACGTACGGCGTAAAAGACCCGGATGAGGAATGGGGCAACTACGTCTTGCTTCGCCCGTGGAATGAGGAACAATTCTTGGCGTCGCTTCGCGCGGCGGAAAGCACGCCCAAAAGACAACTCAAGCGGGGTGGTAATCGCGCCGTGATTTGTTGCAGCACGACCGATCCGTATCAGAACTTCATTCATCCCGATGTCGCGCGGCAGCGTGAACTTGCAACGGCGGCTCGCCATTTGGTGCGACGATCACTGGAGTTGATTCGCGACAGGTCAACGTTGAACGTCCGAATACTGACGCGCAGTCCTGTGGCTCAAAAAGATTTTGATTTGTTCCAGAGTTTCGGCAAGCGGCTCGTGTTCGGCATGAGTCTGCCGACGTTGCGGAACAACTTGGCAAAGCTGTATGAACCAAAGGCACCGCCTCCATCCACCCGTCTGGCGACGTTGCGCGCGGCCAAAGAGGCGGGTCTCTATGTTTATGTGGCCATGGCTCCGACCTATCCCGAATGCGATGAAGCGGATTTGAGGGAAACGCTGAAGGCAGTTGCCGATTTGAACCCTATCACAATCTTCCACGAGCCGATCAACATCCGTGCGGAGAATGTCGCCAGAATCGCTGAAGAAGCTCGATCAAGGGGTGTTCGATTAAACACCGATGTATTTGCCACAAGGGAGTCGTGGCGGAAGTACGCGTTGGGTTCGCTGAAGAGCGTGCAACTGATCTCGAAGGAAGTGGGACTTCAAAACCGTCTGCATCTCTGGCCTGACAAGTCGCTCGGATCTGGTGAGGTAGTTGAGAGCATGCCTCAACCTGCTGCTTATCGAAAATGGCTGTTCCGCTGGTGGAACCGAATCAGTGAATGGCCGCGATAGCCGTTAACGGGAACAAGAGCCAAAAGCCAGAACTCGCGGGCTGAGAGCTAAAAGCTGATAGCTGACTGCTTGCCGTGTTCTCAACCGGTTATTGTAAACGATATCGGGTGTGCTATACTGCCGGGCAAGCGAGGGAGCAGTCGGATGGCGGTTCAGAATCGAATCATCAAAATCCAGAAGCGCAACCGCGCGCTCGTCAACTTCGACGCAGCCCACATCCGCAATGCCATCCTGCGCGCCGCGGAATCGATCGGCGGGTTCCGCCAGGATTTCCTGGAAGGGGTGAACCACAAAATCTTCGAGACGTACGGCGCGGACGCAAAGATCGCCGAGTTTCTGGCCGACGCAGTGGTGGTTTGCCTGAATTCTGAGCCGCATCATTTGATCGCCAATTTCCCGCCGACGATTGAGACGATTCAGAACGAAGTGTTGCACGTCCTGCGCAGTTACGGGTTCCAAAACACCGCCGACGCCTACGAGTGTTACCGCTGGGGGCGGCATTGGCTGCGCGAGGGCGCGATCACCGAAACGCAGTTTGTCGGCAACGGGTTCCCCCGGAAGCGCATGGAGAAAACGCTGGAGTGGAATCGCCGCCACGGTTGCGACACGGTAGCGGGCCTCAACGAGGCGGTGCGCAGCGGCAAGATCAAGGCGCTGGTGGACGAATCGCTGGCCCTCTACGAGTCCTCACTTGATGAGGCGGCGAGGAAAATCATGGCGCGGCTCAATGCCGGCGACAACCTCCGCATGCTATGGGTCAGCGGCCCGAGTTCGTCCGGCAAAACCACCACCACCGTCAAGCTGACACAGCGGCTGGAAAAGCAGGGCTTGCGGTTCTTGATGCTGAACCTGGACGATTATTTCTGGGCGCTGGTCGAGCATCCATCGGACTGGATCAACGACCGCAACTTCGAGACGCCGGAAGCGCTCGACATCCAGCTGCTCAACCAGCATCTCAAGGAGTTGCTCGACGGCAAGACGATCGAGAAGCCCGGGTACGACTTCAAGGAAGGCCGCCGCATCGCGTCGAAGCCCGTGCGATTGGAGAAAGATCAGATCCTCCTGCTCGATTGCCTGCACGGTTTTTATCCGCCCATCACGGAAGGCATCGATCCGTCCACGCAATTTCGGCTGTACATCGAGACGCTCAACGTGCTGTACGAAGGCGACGGCAGCGGCAATCGCCTGACGAAATTCGCCGACATCCGCCTGCTTCGGCGCATGCTGCGCGACCTGCGGCATCGCAACCACAGCCCGCTCTCCACCCTGTTGCACTGGCATTACGTGCGCACGGGTGAACTCTTCAGCATCATCCCGCTGATGGGCTTGGCCGATCACGTCGTCAACGCCGGCCTGCCGTTCGATCTGCCGGCGCTCAAACCGTTCCTCCTCGGTCCCGAGGGCGGCTGCTTCCCGCAGCCCGAAGAGATGCAACAGTACCGTGGCTTCCTCGATGCTCAAATCCGGTACGACCGCGTCAGGAAACTCCTCGAATCCGTCGAGGGCCTGACCCAACAACAGGCCACCGGCCCCGGCGTCATCCCCGGCGATGCCGTCATCCGCGAGTTCATCGGTGGCTCAACCGTCAAAATCCCGCACAACGAGTGATCGCTATGAAAACGTTCATCAAGTCATCCAGTCTTCTTTTGGGGGCCATCATGCTCACGCAATTCGCAGCGTTCAGCGCCGCCATGCCCAATGTCGGCGACAAGGTGCCCGATTTCACCGTCGCGGCCAGCGACGGCAAGACCGTGCACCTAAAGGATTACATCGGCAAAGGCAACATCGTCCTCTACTTCTACCCGAAAGACGACACGCCCGGCTGCACCAAGGAAGCGTGCGGCATCCGCGACTCCTTCGATGAATTCAAGGGACTGAACGCGATCGTTTTTGGCGTCAGCTTCGACTCCGTCGATTCCCACAAACAATTCATCGCGAAATACAAACTGCCGTTCGTGCTCCTCGCCGACACCGACAAGGCGGTCGCCAAGGCGTACGGCGTGGCCAACGACAGCAGCCCCGTTGCCAGCCGCGTCACCTTCGTGATCGACAAGGAAGGCAAGATCGCGTACGTGAATCCCAAGGTCGATCCGGCCACGAACGCCGCTGAACTCCGCACTGTCCTGAATGGCTTGCCATAATAAGGTGGAAGCAATCTCATGAATCCCACCGACTTGGGCGGCCCGGTGGGCCACCGCGCCCTACCAAACCGCGGTAGGGCGGGCTGGTCTCAGCCCGCCGTTCCCGTCCTGTTTATGAGACGGATTGCAGTTTGAACGTCAAGTTTGCCAACGACGCCGCGACCTTCGCCGTCCGGGTCACGCCGCGCGCCAAACGCAATGCCGTCGTCGGCGTCGCCGGCGACGCGTTGAAGGTCTGCGTCACCGCCCCGCCCGAAGACGGGCGCGCCAACGACGCCCTCATCGAGGTGCTGGCCGACTGGCTCGGCGTCAAACGCCGCCAGATCGAGATCATCTCCGGTGCCACCAGCCGGAACAAAATCGTCCGTGTCACAGGTGCTGCGCGGGAACTGATCGAGACGAAACTTCGAACGTAGCCACCGTGGGACTAATATCGAGTTACCGAGAACATCCTGATGTCAATACGTGCGATGACCGAGCGTGAGAAGCTGATCAGCGGGTTGAAGCAGGCGTGGCGCGATGAGATGAGCAGCGCCCGCAATTACCGGGCATTGGCCGAACGCGAAGCCAATCCCGACCGACGCGCCATCCTGTTGCGGCTGGCCGAGGCGGAGGACAGGCACGCGGCCAACTGGGTGGCCCGCCTGCGGGAGTTCGGCGCGGAGCCGGGCGCATACACGGAATCGCTGGCGGAACGTACGCGTCGTTGGGTATTGCTGCAAAGTGGCACGGAGGCAGCAGTTACCAAACTCGAAACCGGCGAAGCCAGCGCCGACGCGTTGTACGACGAACTGGTGAAAGTTGCGCCGGACGAGCAGCTTCGCGGGCAGTTCCTGGAGGCGCAACGCGAGGAGAAGGCGCACAGCCATGTGTTGAACGAACTGACGGGCGCTGGCGCAGGCTCGGTGCCGCAGCGGCGGTTGGACAAAATCCTCGGCGCGGAACGCTGGCACGTGCGGGGCGGCAGTTGGATCGGGCAGGCGATCTACGGCGTGAACGACGGACTGGGCGCGGCGTTCGGCGTCGTCAGCGGCGTCGCGGGCGCGACCAACGTCAACGCCGAGTGGGTGCTGCTGAGCGGGATCGCCACGGCGATCGCTTCGGCGCTTTCGATGGGCAGCGGCGCGTACTTGGCGACGAAATCCGAGTGCGAAGTGTACCAGGCGGAGATCGAGCGTGAGCGTCACGAGATCGAGACGAATCCCGCTGAGGAGCGCGAAGAAATGGCGTTGTTCTACCAGTTGAAAGGGTTTTCGCCCGAAGAATCGCGCAAGATGGCGGATAAGCTGGCGGAGCAACCGGAACACTTGCTGAAAACCCTGGTGCACGAGGAACTCGGTCTGTCCGAGCGGACGTTCCCCAATCCGTGGCGCTCGGCGGTGAGCGCCACGTTGAGCACAGCGTCCGGCGCATTCATTCCGGTGATCCCGTTTTTCTTTATGTCGGGCACGGCGGCGCTGATCTGCTCGTTCGTCATCAGCACGGCGGCGCACTTTGCCGTCGGCGCAGCGAAGGTGATCGTCACGGGCCGGTCGTGGCTGAAAAGCGGCACGGAAATGACGTTGGTCGGCCTCGGCGAAGCAGTGATCACTTACGGAATCGGCCTGCTCATCAGCCCCGTGATCCGCTGACGCAGTCGAGTAGGACGGGCGTCTCGCCTGTTCCCCGTTGTGCGACGGTCTCCCGCCTGCGCGGCGAAGGCCCGACCCGCACCAAGTTTGGCAACAAGTCTCCCAATCCACAGAAGGCGCGGTCAGACCTTCGCCGATCTTGGTTACGGAAGAGCGCTACCGTGCCTTCGCACTAGGGAAAAGAAACGGGGGCGACGCGTCAGTCGGTCGCCGCCGCTACCTCAAGGAGTGCACCACGGCCCCTGACCAATCTGGTCGCCCCGTCCGCCTATGGCTCAATCAGCTTTCGACCTTAAGGACTAACCGTCAGGGTACCCTCAATTGTTTGCGGATCATTCGCTGCGTCCGGGTCCGAAATGGTCAGCGTGCCGGTATATGTTCCGGCCGGCGTGCCGTTCAAGTTGACCGTGACGACATGAAATTGACATTCACCGGATTTAAGGATCCCTTTGGAAGGTGACACCACTACATTGGTGCTGCTCGTGTCGATTGTGTACTCCAACTCTGGGCGAGCAGGTCCATTGTTGCAAACGGTGAATGATTGCGGCGGCGGGTTTGGACCGCCCGCGGTCGCCGTGAATGATAGCGTGTTGGTGCTGAGACCGATGACGGGACTAGGTTCAATAAGCATTCCAAGATGCCTCGTGGTGACGAAGGTGCCTTTGGGAAAAACAACCGTCTGCTGATGCGTACCGCCACTATCTGTCACCGTCACATCCAGCCAGCCGCCCACGGTGAGGTTTGCCTTAACGAAGGACTCACCGTCCGGTCCTAACGTCACAGTGCCGACCAGCATGAGATTGCCGTCGATCAGGCCGTTTGTGTCGCTGCCGACATTCTCGATAGTCAGAAGCCCAGTGAACTGCGTTTGGGTTCGGCTGGTTTTGACTGATACGTTACTTGGGGCGGCCACTCTCCTGCTATGACCAATTATACTAATCTCCGCCAGCACGCTGCCGGAAGAAGTGTCATAGACAACGAGTCCCGGACTTTGGTTCTCATGGACAAGGGCAAGAACTTGGTTGGTCGGCACAGGGGAGCCAGGCGCATTACCGAGCGCCAGATTCACCAAGTTATTGCCCGTGACGGTGAGTTTTTTGGAGTATGGCGGCAGGGTATCATTCTCACGAAGCCCGCTCAACACCATCTGAACCTGCGTTACTTCGTTAGTTATTTGCGCGGACACCCGTGCCGAAAACCCGGCCACGATTGCCGCAATAGCACACAGACCAATCCACTGTTTGGCTCTCATACGATCATCCCCAGTGTCTGCTGGGGCCTCCCCTTGGCGCAGCGGTTTGCGTTCGGCTGGGACTGCCTGCGCCGGTTTGCCCGAATGAATCCAAGCAGCAGTACCAGCCGCTTGTCTGACTCGGCAGACTACCGCTGTGAAACTGACTCCGTCAAGCTACTTCTCCGCCTAGTTCGCTCCCTAACCTTGATCCCGGCGGCTGATCAATCCGCGAACCAATCTTTAGGACCGCGAAGGTGATCGTCACGGGCCGGTCGTGGCTGAAAAGCGGCACGGAAATGACGTTGGTCGGCCTCGGCGAAGCGATCATCACCTACGCGATTGGCCTGTTGATCGGCCCAGCCATTCGCTGATCAGGGGCGCTGGCCCGACTGTCAGTGACATCCCATCTGTTTCCAAGCGCCGAGAGACGTGTCTCCGATGCCGTCAGCGGTCGGGCTTGCGCCCCTGCACTTCCAGGCTGGTGACATAATCTGCGGGTGTTGCGCCGGCGGGAAGGTGCGCCGCAATTTGACGGTAAAGCGGATCGTTCCAGTCAACCATCGCCTTCACGTAGTCGGACTTCGACTTCAGGACGAGGTCCACCAAACCTGCCGCCCGCGCCATCCGCTGGGTTTGCTCGACGAGCACCGCGCCGGCGACGCAGCCGACCAGCGCCTCGACCATTTCCCGTACTGCGGCCGGCAACGGTTTGATCAGCGCGAGGTCGGAAACGGCGACGCGTCCGCCCGGTTTGAGCACGCGCGCGATCTCCCGCCAGACCTGCGGTTTGTCGGGGGAGAGATTGATCACGCAGTTGGAGATCACAACATCGACACTCGCATCAGCAACTGGCAGATGTTCGATTTCGCCAAGCCGGAACTCGACGTTGTCCAGACCGGTTTGCTGGCGGTAAACGGCGACGTTGCGCCGGGCTTTGGCGAGCATCTCGGGTGTCATGTCCACGCCGATGGCGCGACCGTTGGCGCCGACTTTGCGGCCTGCGATGAAGACGTCAAATCCGCCGCCACTGCCGAGATCGAGCACAACCTCGCCGGGTTTGAGCGACGCGAGGGCCGTCGGGTTGCCGCAGGACAAACCCATGTTCGCTCCTTCCGGCAGGACCGAAAGCTCTTCTGCGCTGTAGCCGATCTTCTCGGCAAGTTGCTCGCCTGAGCCACATGACGACGACCCGCAGCACGAGCCTCCCTTCGTGGCAATCTGGCTGTAACCCGCCCGCACTTTGGCGCGAACTGTTTCGGCGTCTTCGGTGGTTTTACAGATGCTCATGATGCGATCTCCTAAGATGTTTTATTTGTAGGGTAGGGCGCGCTCGCCGAGCGCGCCGCTGTCGTTGTCGCACAGGAAACTGACTGCGGACGGCTCGGCGAGCCGTCCCTACCAACAGCTTCACCGAAGTAACGGCGCTGGAAATACAGCGCCACGTTTACCAAGCCGATCAATACGGGTACTTCCACCAGCGGGCCGATGACGGCGGCAAATGCCACGCCGGAGTTGATGCCGAACACCGCCACAGCGACGGCGATGGCCAGCTCGAAATTGTTGCTGGCGGCGGTGAAGGACAGCGTCGCGGTTTTTGAATAGTCCGCGCCGACTTTCCGGCCGAGCCAGAAACTGACGAGAAACATCACGACAAAATAGATCAGCAACGGTACGGCGATGCGCAGCACGTCGAGCGGGATGCGCACAATCCGGTCGCCCTTGAGACTGAACATCACCAGGATCGTGAACAGCAGCGCGATCAGGGTGATCGGCGCGATGCGCGGGATGAACGTTCGCTCGTACCACTTGCGGCCCTTCGCCTTCAGTAGTGTGAAACGCGTGATGACGCCCGCAATGAATGGGATGCCGAGGTACACAAACACGCTCTCGGCGATCTGGCCCATCGTCACCTTGACCACGCTGCCGCTCAACCCGAATAGCGGCGGCAGCACCGTGATGAAGAACCACGCGTACACGCTGAAGAACAGCACTTGAAACACGCTATTGAACGCCACCAGCCCGGCGCAGTATTCGGTGTCGCCCTTGGCCAGCTCGTTCCAGACGATCACCATCGCGATGCAGCGCGCCAGGCCAATCATGATCAGGCCGACCATGTATTCGGGGTAGCCGCGCAGGAACGTGATCGCCAACACAAACATCAGCACCGGGCCAATCACCCAATTCTGCACGAGCGACAGGCCGAGCACTTTCCAGTTGCGGAACACGTCGCCGAGTTCCTCATACTTTACCTTTGCCAGCGGCGGGTACATCATGAGAATCAGTCCGATGGCGATGGGGACGTTTGTGGTCCCAACTTGGAAGCGGTTGATGAACGTCTCCACGCCGGGCATGAAATAGCCCGCACCAACTCCCACTCCCATCGCGAGAAAAATCCACAGCGTCAGGTAACGATCAAGGAAGGACAATTTCCGTGAGATATGTTCGTTCATGTGGTTGGTTCCATAGCTGTCATCCTGATCCCGCCTTGGCGGGAGAAGGATCTCGCAACCGGCCACAAAGCGATTTAGAGATTCCTAGCTGCGCTCGGAATGACATTCTTCTGGGTGGGTTCATTCGCAAATCACTGGTTTTCGGTTCTTGCCACGCTCAATGTCGCGTCGCATAAACTCCACCCCGCACAAACAGTTCCTCACGCATCGCAGAAGCAAGGCATGCACGTCACTGCCCGCCGGGGCCAGTGAGTACATGATCATCTTGCCGTGTCGTTCGACCTCGACCAGGCCGCTGCGGCGTAGATAAGCCAGATGCCGCGAAATCGTCGGCTGCGGCACGCGCAGGATACTCTGGAACTCGCACACGCAATGGTCGCGTTGCGCCAGCAGATTCAAAATCCGCAGCCGCGTCTCGTCGGAGAACGCCTTGAACAGTTGATCAGGCTTGTCCATGGAGTGGTCAGGCTCGCTCAGCCAAGTAAGGGTTTGATTTCCTGCGGTGACGGGACTTTGCCGGCCACCTTGACGACGCCGTTCACGACCAACGCCGGGGTCATCATCACGCCAAACGCCATGATCTTCTC
Source organism: Verrucomicrobiia bacterium (assembly GCA_050013395.1). Taxonomy (GTDB): domain Bacteria; phylum Verrucomicrobiota; class Verrucomicrobiia; order Palsa-1439; family Palsa-1439; genus JBEKZD01. The sequence continues at coordinate 17,589 of JBEKFI010000042.1, forward strand.
GATGTCCTTCACCTTCTCGATCTCGTACGCGATGCCGAGTTCCTTGGCGGCAGCTTCGGCGTTCTCCGTCAGCTTCTGGCACTTCGGGCAGCCGGTGCCGAGGATTTGGATCTTCACGTTGTTATTTCTCCTTTCGTTTACTTCCTGCTTCAAATCGGTCGTCCGCCAAGCCGTCCCTCGCGGACGCGGCGTCCAGCCAGCCGCAGCGAGTCACGTCGAAACGATCGAACCGCGGAACATATGGCTTGATGTCGAGCAAGGGCGTGTTGTCCAAAACGTCCAGATCGGCCACGCGCAGGCAGTGGCCCGTGATTCCCAACAGGCGCACCGGTGATAGGCCGATCGGGTTCGGACGAGCCGGCGCGCGCGTGGCAAACAATCCGCGCGGCGTCGCATCCAGATAGGGCGTCACAACCAGTTGGGCGGGCGCGGTCCGGTCAAACCAATACACCAGCCAGATCCGCTCGAACCCGTCGAGATCGCGCAACCCCGGCGCATACTCGGGAAACACCTCCACCGTGCCTTCCACCCCGGTCGCCAACGATGCCTGGATCGGTGTTCCCGTCGCCTGCTGATGCGGCGAGTGAGTAATTCCAATCGGGGTCAGTTTCATCGAGAGAACCTGCCGTGTTTCAACTTGTTCATCATCACGCCTACATGATCAGATTGAACAGAAAGCCGACGAGCAATATGCCCGCCGCCACCACGCCAAAAAACGTGAAAATCAACGGGAGTTTGAGCACCTTCCGCAGAATCACTGCCTCGGGCAACGACAGCGCGATGACCGACATCATGAACGCGAGCGCCGTGCCCAGCGCCGCGCCTTTGCCGAGCAACGCCTGCACCACGGGAATGATGCCTGCCGCGTTGGAATACATCGGCACGCCGATGATCACCGCCAGCGGCACCGACCACCACGCGCCTTTGCCCATGATGGACGCCATGAAATTCTCCGGCACGTAGCCGTGAATGCCCGCGCCGACGCCGATGCCCAACAGCACGTAGAGCCACACGCGGCCCACGATGTCCTTCACCGCGTCCACGCCGAACCGGATGCGCGCCGGCCAGTCCGGTTGCTCTTCCTTAACGCCGTTGCCGGTTTGCGTCTGGAACACCCAGTCTTCTACGTGTTTTTCCATGCGCAGCCGGCCAATCGCCCAGCCGGAAATCATGGCGATGAGCAACCCGGCGCCCAAATACAGGCCCGCCACTTTCCAGCCGAACAGCCCGAACAATAGCACCAACGCAACTTCGTTCACCATCGGCGCGGAGACCAGAAACGAAAACGTGACGCCCAGCGGCACGCCCGTCGTGACGAAGCCGATGAACAGGGGCACCGCCGAACACGAACAAAACGGCGTCACGATGCCCAGCAGCGCCGCCAGCACGTTGCCGGCCGACTCGCGTTTGCCCGACAGAATCTGCCGCGTCCGTTCCGGCGTGAAAAACGAGCGCACGATCCCGACGCCAAACACCACCAGCGTCAGCAGCAGCAACACCTTGGGCGCTTCATAAACAAAAAACTCCACTGCCGATCCCAGATGCGCACCGCGTGTCAGCGTCAGCAGTGAATAGGTGAACCATGCGGCAAACGGCGCCAGACTGCGGTAAACCAGCCACCACACGACCAGCCCGGCCACTCCCAGCAGCATGTAGCGCGTGAGCGTCGGCTTGGATGCAGCGTTGGCCGACGAACAATCTCGCTCGCCCTGCGAAACCGCACAGCAGCAGGCAGGTTTTTCAGATGGGTTCATGGATCACTCATGTGAAAATGGTCACGGCGCGGAGTAAACAAGCCACACGCCGCCCGAAATCACCAGTACGCCGCAAACGGATTTCAAAACGGTGACGCCTTTCGACCGCTCGTTCCAATTCAGAAATCGCTGCACCAGCCCGGTGAACGTCCCCGCCAGCATGATGACCGAGCAGTGCCCAACGCCGTAGGCCAGCAGCAGGGAAGCGCCGTAGAGCGGATTCGTTTTCGCGAGTTTGAACGTCACGCCCAGCATCGGCGCCATGTAGGCAAACGTGCAGGGGCCAAGCGCGATGCCGAACGCCAAGCCGAGAATGAACGCCGCCAGCAACCCTTTGCGCTTCATGTTCATCTGGCCGTGACCGGACCACGGCATCGGAATCACGCCGAGCAGATACAACCCCACTACGAAAAAGATGGCGGCGACGAAGTAGTTCCCCCAACGGCCCACGTCGCCCATCATCCGGCCCGCCGCCGCCGTGATGGCGCCGATGACCGCGATGGTGATGAGAATGCCCACCGCGAACAGCGTCGCCGTCCAAAATGCTCGCGCCGTGCTCACCCGGCCCTGGCCGCTGATGAATCCGACAATCAGCGGAATGCTGGCCAAGTGACACGGGCTGAGAACAATGCTCAGGATGCCCCACACGATGGCCGCGCCCAGCGCAATGGCCGGCGCGCCTTCCACGGCGTGGGTGAGCGTGGTGAAGATTGTTTCCACGTTTAATCGTGCTTTGTTTTGTCCGGACTTGATGCGGCAGAGGGTTTTCCTGAATCAGCCGGAGCCGGTTTGGGGCTCAGGTCAATGCTGAGCTCCTTCCACTTGGCCAGAATGTCGTCTCTGCCGTAGAAGCCGACATGGCGGAAAAGCTCCTTCCCGGAGTCGCTGTAAAATATCTGCGTGGGAATCAAGTCGATCTTGTACTGTTTGGCAGCATTGGGATTCTCCCACACGTCAATAAACTCAACTGCCAATCGCCCGGCGTAATCCTTCTTCAATTGCTCCAGGATGGGAGCCATCATCTTGCAGGGAATGCACTTGGTAGCGCCCAGGTCGAGCAGCTTCGGCAATCGGACAGCCGCAGGGACCGCTGTTGTCGCGGCTGGCGGACTGTCGTTGGTTGGTTTGTTCGCACACCATCCCTGCTTGGGGGCCATCGCCCCTGCTACCAGCGCAGTGAACGCAACGATGATGACGATTTTCAGTGAGGTTTTCATCATGGGTTTCGTTTGGGGTTGTAGTTTGATTTTCTGGAAAACGCGGCGACGGCTGCTGAGTTCCGATAAACCACCGACCAGACCGCTGGCAGCAACAAGCCGAGCAACACCTGCGCGCGCAACGACAACGCCAACAAGCCGGCCTTGGCCAATTCCCAAATCATGTCGTGTCTATCATATTCGCTAAAGCGAATATGTCAAGGAAGCAAACAGATGCGCGGTCTGCCCTACTTGCCGTTAGCTTCGATGAACCGGCGGATGCGACGGCGGATTTCGTCGCGGACGCGGCGGAAGACGCGCATCTTCTGTTCGTCGTTGCCCTGCGCCTGTGCGGGATCATCGAAACTCCAGTGGAGTTGATGGGTTGCGCCGGGGAAATTCGGGCACGCTTCGCGCGCGTTGTCGCAAACCGTGATCACATAATCGAACTTCCCGCCAGAGAACGTGTCCACGGATTTGGATTCGTGTTTGGAAATGTCGATGCCGGCTTCGCGCATCGCTTCGATGGCGAATGGATGGACGTGGCCCGTCGGTTTCGCGCCTGCGCTGAAGATCTCGAACCGATCGCCCGCGAGGGAACGCAGGAGACCTTCCGCCATGTGGCTGCGGCAGGAATTGCCCGTACACAGAAATAGGACGCGCTTTTTCTGCATGGCTGCCCGCACAGGACTTAACATGAATCGCCAGCGCGCGCAACGGTTGCGTGCCGCCTTGTTTGTCGGCGTGGTAGTAACGGGTCGTCGTCCCATCGGCCTCAATGTGGCAGATCAGCCCGGACGGTTCCGTTGGTCACCGTCACCAACCGATCCGCCGCTGAATTCCCCGATGCCCTTTGCGCTATTGGTCGGCACGCTTTTTTCCTTTGTCACACTGTGTCGTTTCGATGCATAGTGGTCACGCACGCTCTGATCTTACCGAGGCGAGCGTGCAGACCTTGGAATTAGAAGGATCACGATGACGGAACAACAATGGCAGACCTTGCTTGCGGTGATTCATGGAGAGCCGCTTCGTCCCCTCCCGACCGGTTTCATCATCGACAGCCCTTGGTTGCCGAACTGGGCCGGGCATACGATTCTCGATTACTTCACCAGTGAACAGATTTGGATGGACGCCCATTGGAAGGCGATTCGCACATTTCCGCAGACCATTTTTCTGCCGGGCTTCTGGTCCGAATACGGCATGTGCACGGAGCCATCGGCGTTTGGGGCGGTCAGCATGTTTGCAGAGAACGAATTCCCTTTCGCCAGGAAGCTGCTGCGCTCGGCGGATGACGTGGATTTTATCGAGAAGCCGAACCCGCAAACGGACGGACTTCTGCCGTTCGTCATCAAACGGCTCAAGCATCTCCAGCCCGAGATCGAGAAGACCGGACGCAAAATCCGTTTTGCCGTCGCCCGCGGGCCGCTCAACATCGCCTCATTTTTGATGGGCACCACCGAATTCCTGATGGCCCTGAAGACGGATTCCGAGCGGATGCACCGGTTGCTCACGATCATCACCGATTATCTGGTCGAATGGATCGCCTACCAGCGCGAGTGCTTCCCTTCGATTGATGGCATCCTGCTCTTGGATGACATTGTCGGTTTCATCGGCAAGAACGACTTCGAGACATTCGGTTTGCCTTACCTGAAGAAAGCGTACGACACCAGCGTCGCCGTGAAGTTCTTCCACAATGACGCCCCGTGCAAAGTCTGCGCACCCTACCTGCCCGAAGTCGGCATCAACCTGCTGAACTTCGGCGTTCAGCACACGATCAATGAGATGAAAGCCTGGACCGGGAACAAGATAACCCTGCTGGGCAATATTCCGCCGCGTGATGTCCTGGCCCAAGGAACTCCGGACGATGTCAAGAGAGCCGTGACTGATTTGGTGCATGGTCTCCAAGACCGGTCGAGGCTGATTCTTTCCTGTGGAGGCGGCATGCCTCCCGGAGCGCCAACTGAGAATATCCAGACATTCATTACCACGGTGGGAGAACTCACGGCATAGTCCTACGAGTTGATTTGGCGGGCAAGAGGCTGTGGCCGCCCCGCTCTGCCGGGGCGAAATCCCCTCGCGGCGACGGAGCGCCGCGGCTACAATACCCGTCAAATGAAGCGTGACGCACCACTAGGTTCATCATGACCAATCATCCCCTGATTCAACGGTTGCTCGCCCAAGGTCTGGTTGTTACGGATGGCGCCTGGGGCACTCAACTCCAGGCTCGCGGTCTGGCCGCCGGTGAGTTTCCCGATGTCTGGAACCTGACCCGTCCGGAGAATGTCGCCGAAGTGGCCCGCGCTTACGTTGAGGCCGGCTCGCGCGTCATCCTGACGAACACGTT
>JBEKFI010000043.1:0-22865 GCA_050013395.1 Verrucomicrobiia bacterium
TCGCGTCGCAGATCGTCTCCTTGATGATTCTCACGTTGTTGCGTTGGAGCTCGTGGAGCAGCGGAAGCCCCGGATTGACGCCGTGACCGCGGCCAACTGGACCGCCGCGGGCATCTGCGCCCATGACTCGGCGATGCGAGGCGGCCAGGCGGTGGAAATCCCCAGGTTCGATTGAGCACAAGCCTCACATATATGTCCCCCCGACGGCGCTGAGGCTTCCGGCCGCGTCCAATTGGGTTGCGGGCGCGATCCATGACAGTGAACTGCGAACCGAAGCGATGGCTCGGTTGTTCAGTTACTACATTCGCTTGGGCCGCCCAGCACCTCGGCAACTCGTTCAGCGTCTCGAAAAGACTTCCCGTTTTGACAGCAGGATTCTTATTCACAGTCTGATCGCACTAGAGAAAGTGAAGGAGAATCGCAGTGCAGCTCTAGTTGAGATTTGCAAACACCTCCGGTACCCGACAGCGCAGTGGAGAACAAAGCACTGGGGGCCAGCGCGAGTACTTTCCGAAGCCGCCGTGGTCTTGTCTCAGCACGGAGATCGTCGTGCGCCACGATTGCTGGAAGCCGCAACCCGCAGCCTAGACGGCATCCCTGTGCATGAACGCGGGCGTTATTTGGTAGATCTCGCAACCTGCAACGCGGAATGCGGAAACGTCGAGAATGCTCGCGAGATGTTTCTGCATGCTCGCCAGTGTATTGTGAACACGAAGAATGAAAAGTCCAAGGTGGACCTGTGGGCGGAAATTGAAAGCGCCGAAAGGCACTGGCATTTGGAACCCAGACCAGATTCCACAACCGATGGTACAGTTTTTGAGTACGTCTACGCTATCGGCAATGAGAATAACACTCTGGCTCACAAACTGACCCTTCTGAATGAACTAGTCACGCCAATGGCGGAGGCAGGCTTTTACAGAGAACTTGAACAAATCTGTCGGTTTGCCATCGCGCATCTGGAGGATGATCGCTTTCTGCAAAAACCTGCAACCCGAAGTGAGTTGGCCGGCGCGTTCGCTGCAAAGCTGAGCAAATCAGCTCTCACACTAAACGGATTTCCAGAATGGGCGACGCGCTTTGTCGAAGTCTGCCGAAGAATCCAAGCTGAACATCGGGTTTCCATGCCAGACGATTCCATCAGAGCGGAAGTATTGCTGAAAGCTGCCGACGGTGAATTCGCCGAGGCAATTACTGCGGCTCAAAGAATCGGCGTTGGCGAAAAACGCAGCATCGTCTTTCGAGATTTGGCGATTCGTGCGGTTCGCCTAGGGGATTGCTCCCAAGCCCTGCACCTGTCCACCCGAATCACACATGGTCGCAGTCAACATTTGCCAGACATTGCTCGCGAACTTGTAGAGCGAGCCGTCCGAGCCGACGCCCCCTTTTTATATCGGCTCACTGTGATTTGTTCCGAGTACTCTGATGCGGCGTACCGAATAACCTCATCACTGCTTCGCTTCCACAAGCCGCAGCCTGACGAGGTCGTAGACATCCTGCGTGCGTGTGCGTTGTTGAACGGGATTTCTTTTCCCGAAGCAGACAGCGCAAATCAATAGGCTCGCGCATCGCCATCACACCATGCACCATCCATCACAGCGCCAACGGTTCAGCCGGATGACAACAAATGAAGAACGTGAAGACTAAACGACCTAAACCAATCAAATGAGTTCAATTACTAGTGCAATTACGCGAGCAGGCATCGTCGAAATCGGCAGCCGAGCGATTCGTCTGCTGGTTGCCGAGATTTCTCCAGCGGGTCGACTGGCAATCGTGACTTCGAATTGGCGGGAGACCGGATTGGCTATGGCGCAATCGGTCGGCGGAATCGCGCTCGATAAAAAGGTGGATGAAGTATCGGAGGTCGTGAATGCCTTTCTGGAAGAAGGCCGAACCCACCAACCTAATCGCATGTGTATTTTTGCTACTGAGGCAGTGCGCAGGATGTCAAATGAGCATGTCGCAACTTTGCGTGAGCGCATTCCGGGACTGGAGATAATTGACAGAAAAACCGAAGCTTGCTGCTCACTGCTAGGAGCGATTACTCCGTTTGAAACGCCAACGCCTACAGATGAATCGTTCGTCATTGATCAAGGCGCAGGAAGTATGGAACTCGCAGTCGGGCGTATCTTGATCTCGGGAGTCGAACTTTCAGCGTACAAGAGCTACAGGCTCGGAACACAGGAGTTGATTGAGGACCTGAACGAGAGTCAGAAGGATTTCGAAAATTTTTCTTTGAAGCTCCACAACAAGGTCAAGAAGTTGAAGCTGGTTGAAGTCGCTCCGAACCTATGTCCAATCGTCCTAGGAAGTGCGGCGACGAAGATGGCTTGGATCAGAGTCAGAAGAAACCCCACCGACCGTTACGAGCCGGGGAAGGTGCACGATCAAATTATCGATCTCCAATCCATAGATAAGCTGGCAAAGTTGGCCGTTGGAGACTCTGAAACGGTAAGACGAATTATTGATCCATTGAACCCAAAGAGTCTCGAATTCGAGACGGTAATGACAGGTCTCATCGCGATCAGCGTGTTCCTAAAACAGCTTGGGAAGAGTGAATTCAGAGTCAGCGCTTATGGTCCGCGCTTTGGGGTAGTATGGATGACGGCCGTGTATCAAAAGTTGGGGTTTGATCTACCAAGGAATTGATCCAACTTCTTAGAGTCCAACCACCGAGGGCCGCTAGCGTCAACGCAGGATGCCGCCGTTGCTGTGGCGGTGAAGAATTCAGCTTTCACACCGATCACCGTTGGATTTCCTTAACGATGATGTTTTTAATCCATGCGCAGTTATCGCTTGCTTGTGGATTGGAGCGGGCAGGCAACGCCCTCACCCAATCAACGGCGCACTTCTGAAATGCCAAACCCAGTTCGCGCAGATTCATTCCCCTGATCTCGATGTCATGGGTGCTCACGAACACATGAACGAGGTCGCCATCTTTCTGAGGCTCAAACTTCACGAACCCCAGATGATCGTATGGCAACACGAGAAAACTGCCGTCGGCCATCTCGACACGTAGCGCCTGTGCTTGTGGGTCTTTGTTCCAGCAAAGAGTGTGTTTCGTCGCCTCGCCAGAGGCTTGGCCTTCAGGCTGTCTCGTTTTCATGCGCTAATGCGAATGGAAGGTGTTTGTTGAATCACCCGTTGCCGCCTTGCAGCGGCGGACGCGCGAATGCGATGCCGAATGCCGAGAGCAAACATCCGCATGCGTCGCATGGGGCGGAGCAATCGCTGCGAAATTCCGAGCCTTCGGAAGTACGTGGTGTCCGCGAAATCAACGGCCAACTCGCGATCACCGGAACGGAGAATGTTCTCGCGGAGTTGGGCTTTGTCGCTGGTGAAAATCTTGATGCCTTTGCGCCCGCGCGAAATTGTCACGTACCACTGCTGCCGGTTTGTCGCTGGTTTGATGGTGGAGTCGGAGAAAAGAACGTAGTCCACGGTCTTCCCTTGTGACGCATACGAGGTGATCGCGAAGCCACGCACAAACTGCCGGTAATTCTTCGCGAGAGTTCGCCCGTCGCGGAGCTTGATTCGTCCATCCGTTGACACTTCTTCGACTGTGACCAACTCGCCATTTGCGACGCGCCGCCCATCTGTGGCTGCCGCGTTGGCTTTCAGTTGGAGCCGGTCACCTGTTGCCAGCGCGAGTTCACGAGGCTGGCATACGGTGAGACGATCCACGAACTTGAACCGGATGCTCCGCACGCTGTTTGCACTTTCCAAGACGACTCCGGTGCGCGTGATGTCCACGAGACGGGCTGCCTGACCTTTTTTGAAGCCACCCGCGTTGCGATTCAGCAGCACAATGCTGTTCTCATCGTAGAACCGCCGATCCCGTTTCTGCGCGGCTGTCAGATCGACCGGCTCAAGCGCGGCCACCGTCTGTTCGTCCGCGCCCAGCAGGCCGCGAGACTTCAGGGCGGAGCGCACGCGCTCGTTTACCTTGTGAATCTCCGACCACGTTTGCGAAACGACCACAACCGAATGTTTCTGATCGACCAAGGCGAGGAACTGTTCGGCGAGGCACTCTTGCCGGTCGAGTGACGAACACTCAACGAGTGCGCCTTGCCGCTCCAAACGGCGGAACGAGTCATTGAGCTTACCTTCGGACGCCTCTTTCACGGCCTGTTTGTATTCCGCGATCTGCGCTCGCTCCTCCTTGGTCTTGCCACGGGCCGGGTCTTGTCGACGAATTTCTTTCAGTTCGGCTGGCTTCAGCCCCGAGTATTTTTCGATTGCCCACAATGCGTCGGATGCTTCCACCGGCCCGTGCTGGCGGGTGTCGCCGGACAGGATGACCCGTCCGCCATTGTCTTGGACGTAGTGAAGAAGCCGCTGCATTTGCTTTGCGCCAATTTGCCCGGCCTCGTCAACAATGACGACCCCGCCACAAGGCAATTGCCGCTTCGTGAGGAATTCGCTGACGGTCTGAGCGCCAGTCATTCCGTCGCGTTGCAGATCAATGACCTGCTGACGTTGCGGCGCGATGACTTGCAGCGAGTACCCGGCCGTCAGCAGCCCGTTCCGCACGATGCGGAGGGCGTAGCTTTTCCCCGTCCCAGCGCCGCCGCGAAACAAGGTCACGAAATCACGAGAACTCAGGATGTGCTCGACCGCGTGGCCTTGATCCTGGTCGAGACCAGACTTCGTGACCGAGTGATCTACGCAGAACGGGCGAAACTGTCGGATTCCTTCCCTCGCCATAGAGACGATGTCCCATTCGCGCTCCAATACCGTTCGTGTCGTAACTCCGTAACGACTGTTTGCGTTACGCACGTAATCCCGCTTGCAAGTGACATTCTGAATATCTGCAATTGAGACGTTGCCGCCCCGCGCATGTTCCAGCGCGTGTCGCCACAGTTCATATTCCTGGACGACCGAACGACGGTCGAACAAGTGTTCTTCTGCCCAGACAACCGCCTCAAGGGCGCAATCCTTCTTTTGCGCGGTTGATAGCGTTACCGAGCCGGCCTTCAACGCAGCTATCGTTTTCTTTTCGGTCTTCGAGACTTGGCCCATCCACAAACTGCGGAGTTCCTCAGCCGTGATTCCCTTGATCTTCCGTAGTCGCTCACTTTGGGCGATGCCTTCCCGGATGTCCTTGACGTTCCCGCCTGCCAAATGCGGTTTCTGCGCCAGTAACTCCCGCGTTTTCTCGTCGATTTCCTCATGCCGTTTGGAGAACCGCTGACAAAGTTCCTGGGAGACCCCTTTGATCTCAAAATCCCCACGCGGATGGTTGACCACGTCGTAGCCGAAACGTCGGAGGTCGCGCGCGAGTTCATGGTAGTAAACGTTCTCGACATATTTCCGCGCACGCACCATCTCGAAGTTCTGCAGTGCCTTCCACCGCTTCTCGACTCTGTCGTATGTGGCATTGAACACGATGCAGTGGCTGTGCAGGTGCGGATCGAGGGCTCGCGACGTGTCGTGGCGAAACACGGCGCACACAACGTTACCGGTGATTCGGTCGGAGATGTGGCCATCGGAGTGGACGCGTGTACCGGCGAACCGCTCCAGTTCCTTGATCGCAACTTGAACCGCACGGTTGTGGGCGTCCACGATTCGGGCATCCTCGCCAACCAGTGCGACCACGGAGACCGACTTCGGCGGGGAAAACGTGAAATCGAAGAACACGCGCCGGTTGGCGATGGTCTGCATCTCACCATCGTCGCCGGTCACGGTTCGCGTGGTTTTGAGCCGTTGTGTGAGCAGTTCGCCGGTGTTCGGATCGAGATTGTCACAGAGGCTCAGGAACTCGTCGGCCTTCACCTTTCCTGACAACCCCAGAGATTCCGCGCCGATGCCATACCACTGACCGGTAATCTGTTCGCCCTCGCTGTAGTAGTCACCAGCACAAAGGTGCTCCTCGAAATACTCCTTCGCATTGGCCAGATTGGACTGCACTTTCCGCGACAGCATGCACAAGGGATACGGCAACGAACCGCGATTTATGTTCGCAAGGGCGAACACAGTTTTTTCGGAGGTGCGCTTTACTGCCGCACAATTTAACAGGGCACGCCTGACCTCTAGCTGACGCTAGAAGTTCTTGTCCGACAAACATCCGACACACATACGAATGAAATCCGATTCGGCATCCGATTCGCAGACGAGCAGGTTTGAAAGCGCCATCCGTGACTATGCGCCAAAACCTTCGCGCAAATTTCAGAAGCTGCTACCACTGAAAGCGGGGATCGCAGAACTGAGGAAACGACGAGCGTCTTACAAAACCATCGCGGACATTCTGGATAACCTCAACATCCAAGTCGCCTGTGACACGGTCTTCCGGTTCTGCCACGAAATCCTGGGCGAACCGAAGGCTCACTACAGGCGTAAGCGCAAGACCTCGACGCCGAGAGTGAGAAAAAGACCGGGCAAAGATTCGCCCACACCACATGCACTGAGTCCCGGCGGTTCACCGCAAAAGGCCGACCGCTGGACGGAAGCAAACGGACCACGCATCGCCGATCCCAACACGATTTAGCCATGCAAAAGCAGATCAATCTCGTTCTCAACGGCAAGGGTGGAGTCGGAAAAAGCTTCTTTGCCACGAACTTCGTTCAGTATCTCAAAGACCAGCAGATGCCCCATGTTGCCATTGATACGGATAACGAGAATTCGACCCTGAAACGATTTCACCCGGACGCGCGGTTCGTGAATCTCGCCAACCTGCGGGAACTCGACGAACTGGTTGCCGCCCTCGAAAGCGCCCGCCTAGTGGTCGTAGATTGCCGAGCCGCCTCAACGAACGTGTTCCTGAATTACTTCGCCGAGTTGACGGTCTTCGATGTCCTCAACAACATGGGCGCCGCCCTGACGGTGGTGTCGCCGGTAAATCACGACCTCGACAGCGTGGAGCAAATCAGAATCATCGCGAAGGCATTCAACAACCGCTGCCGCTATCTGGTGGTGAAGAACCACGCCTTGACGGAGCACTTCACGATTTACGACGCTAGCAAGACGCGGAAACGATTGTTGAACGAACTGGCTGCCAAGGAAATGATCATGCCCAAACTCCACGACTGGTTGGTCGCATTGCTGCATCAGGTCAATCTTCCTGTCGGCCAGGGGATTCAGCACCAGAAATTTTCCCTCATGGACCGCCAACGGCTCAAGAACTGGCAGCGGCAGTTTCACGAACAAATCAACACCGTCCGTGAGATCATCCTACCGGGTGACGCATGAGCGACGATGACCCAAAACTGGCCCTGAAAAACGCCATTCTGGAATGGCGGAAGAAATACGGTGTTCAGGACGGCGATCCCATGCTGGCCGCCGTGGAATTGTGGGAAATCTATTTCAATCACGCCCAACTCAACGGCCCGAAGGAACGTCTGCCGTCGTTTGAGGATTTTCGGAGCACAATGGAGCAGTGTGAACGGCTGGGCGACGACTTCACCGGACGAGCCGCTGAGATCATTGAGGAATTGCGGGCTGTTCCGAAGATCAGAAGCGACCTGAACCGCTTCCCGATGTTCGCGTTGGTGTTCACCGCTGCGCTGGCGCTGTTCACGGGCATCCTCATCGGGAGGTTTGTTCTGTGATTAACGCACGGCATCTCGGATTCACAACCGCCGGTTTGTCCCTTGCAGCCGGAGCGTACTTTTTCATGAGCCAAGCCCCGCCGGTCTCGTGGGTGTTGGCCGGGACGTTCGGCCTTATTGCCGGTTACGCGACTGCCACTTCTCTTCGCACGAGCCATCGTCCGATCGTGCGATTGAAGGGGCTGACGTGGACGCGGGAAGATTTCTGTCGCGGCTGGCTGATTACCGGCGACACCGGCTCTGGAAAAACGCGGTCCGGGATCACACCGCTGCTGTACCAAGTGTTCCAGAACGAACCACGCTGGGGCGGACTCTGCATTGATGATAAAGGCATTTATTGGGAAACCCTCTCGGAGATGGCCCGACATTTCAACCGGCAAAACGATTTGATCCTGCTCCAAGTCCGACCCGACAACGCCCCGCTCAGTTGGAAGCCGACGCACACCTATAATCTCACGTCCCATGCCGGTATCCCGTACAGCACGTTCGCCAAATTCGTCGTGGATACCGCCACCAGCCTCGGCCAACAGGGTGACAAGAGCTTCTTCAAGAGCCAGGCTCAGACGCACATCGCGCACGCGTTGGAGGCGCTGTACGAGGTTCAGGCCGACGTGACCTTGGAGAATGCCCATGAGCTACTGCTGAACGAGGAGGAATTGGACGACGCGCTGGCCGAGTTGTCGGACGGCTATCCGACCGAGCGTCGCCGCGCGCTCGTGGAGCATCTCCAGCATCGCTATCTCAATCAACCGCCCGAACAGATGGGCGGCGTGAAGGAGACCATCGCCAACTATCTGCACAATTTTCTCACGCCAGACATCGCGCAGGTCTTTTGCCCGAGCAAGAACACGTTCGATTTCGCTGACATCGACCGCGGAAAAATCATCTGCGTGGCCATGCCGCAGAAATTCCAGACCGAGCGGCGTTACGTGAACACGTTCTTGAAAATGTTGTTCTACACACACGTCTTGCGACGGTTCGACCGTCCAAAGGAAAAGCGTCAGGACGACAATCTATTGATCTTGTGGGCTGACGAAGCGCAACGATTCATGACCTCAAACGAGGACGGCATGAGCGACTACAATTCCATTGACGTGATCCGCGAGGCCAACGCAGCCGTCGTTGCCGCCGCGCAGTCATCTACGTCGTTCCTACCGGCGCTTGGAAAAGACAAGGCGAAGGTGCTGGTGCTTAATCTGCGCAACCGGATCATCTTCAAAGCTGCCGACGAGGAAGGCGCGCTGGACAGCGCCGACTTTCTCGGCAAGAAGCGCGTCGTCAAGAAGACATGGGGCTATTCGGCTGGCCAAGCAAACCGGAGTTACGCCGAGCACGAAGAGCACAAAATCAAGCCCCACGTTCTCCGCAGTCTGCGTAAACACGCCTGCGTTCTGGCCCACTGCGAGAAGGGTTTCAAGAGAACCGTGCTACCGCCCATCGAACCGGATGGCCGAGTCTCACCATGGTTCAAAAGGCGGTTGTTCTGAACCGGATGTGGCTCAATGACCACGGAGTCCTTGTCAATCCCGTGCGTGCCGATTAGCATTCACGGCGAGTCGGACGGACAATCGCAGGATTCCATGAAATCAACCATCTTCATCAGCAGCGTCCAAAAGGAACTTCAGGCGGAGCGACGAGCGGTAGCCGACTTTGTTCGTGGCGATCCATTGTTGCGGCGCTATTTCGATGTCTTCCTGTTTGAGGACTTACCAGCGACGGGTCAACGAGCCGACGACGTATATCTGGGCGAGGTGAATCAGTGTGGCGTTTATGTGGGACTGTTCGGCAACGAATACGGCCCCGAATCGGATGGCCTCTCACCCACAGAGCGCGAGTTCGACCGAGCCACCGAGAAAAGCAAGTACCGGCTGATCTTCGTCAAGGGTGCTGACGACAAGGCGCGCCATCCGAAGATGCTCAAGTTGATTCACAAAGCGAGCGGGCAACTGATTCGACGCCGATTCACTGGCATTCCCGACCTGACGACCCAACTATATGCCAGCTTGGTGCAGCACCTCGAACACGAAGGACTGCTGCGGACGGTGCCATTCGACAAGGCCGTCAGTCGAGGCGCGTCCTTGGCCGACATCTCGGAAGAGAAACTGCGCTGGTTTCTCGGCACGGCCCGCAAGGAACGCCAGTTTGCTCTCGCCGAGAATACGCCGGTCGACAAGGCTCTCGCCCACTTGAATCTTCTGGCCAACGGCAAACCCACCCACGCCGCGATTTTGCTGTTTGGAAAGAACCCGCAACGTTTTGTCATCTCGGCGGAGATGAAGTGCGCGCACTTCCACGGGACCGAAGTCAGCAAACCGATCCCGTCCTACCAGATTTACAAGAGCAACGTGTTCGATCAGGTGGATCAGGCTGTAGATTTTGTTTTGGCCAAACTCGCGCGAGCTGTCGGCACGCGAGAAAAGGGACCGCAAGCACCAGTCCAATACGAGTTGCCCAAGCAGGTCGTTGCCGAAGCCATCGTGAACGCCGTCGCGCATCGCGATTACACCAGCAACGCCGGTGTACAAGTGATGCTGTTCACTGACCGTCTTGAAGTGTGGAATCCGGGCGAATTGCCGCCCACTCTGACGATGGAGTCGCTGCGAGAGCCGCATCCATCTATTCCCCACAACCCGCTCATCGCTGAACCGCTGTTTCTCACGCACTACATCGAAAAAGCTGGTTCCGGCACGCTGGACATGATCAGCCGCTGCCGCACCGCCAATCTTCCCGAGCCGGTCTTCGAGCAGCGCGCTGGGCAGTTCGTCATCACCATCTGGAAAAGCTGGCTCACCACATCTGTATTGGAAGGACTCGGCCTAAACGAGCGGCAGAAGCAAGCCATCGCGCATGTGAAGAAAACTGGGCGCATCTCGAACAAGGAATATCGCGATCTCACTGGGGCAACTGACAGAACAGCCCTGCGCGACTTGGATGAACTATTGGAGAAGGGCATCATCCGGAAGGTCGGAAAGACTGGCCGAGGCGCACACTACGTGATTCGACGTAAACCCGCCAAGAACCCGACAAACCCGACATGAACCACGCCGCCGCGAAACCCGACATAAACCCGACAAACCCGACATTGGGCTTGTTGCAAACGGGACACGACTGCCGCCATCGAAAAAAGTCGAACACCTCACCGCAAGCTGGATATAGGCATGACCACAACCTCAATCGCCCGCGCTCCTGGGATTACGCAGACTGCGTAACGCAACTCGCGTAACGAATCTACCGATAATCGACTGATGTCCTGACGGAATCTACCGACGAGCACCAGCAGCAGTTGTTCAGGTGAAACCCGACCCCAGCGGAAGCGCGGGTTCACCGAAACGCGCTGCGATTCCACAAAAGTTGTTTTCGCTTGCGAACAATCGTGGAAACGGCTCCTGCATACTTGCCACCTATTATGAATAAAACATCTCAGCGACTTCAGCAGACTGTTGTTCATCAGAAGCGCAACGCCGCGACCGTTCTTCACGAATCTACAAACCGTTGGTTCGGGTCGAAGCCTGCCGAACGAGGCTTGAAGCAGCGGCGGGGTAAGATGCGCTCAAGGGCACTTCGGGAGGTGCGAAAGAACATCATCGGCTCTCGCGTCCGCCTAGCGCGGTTGTGGTCGCGGCCTCGGCTCACACAGCAGCAGTTGGCAGATCGTCTCGCGAGTCTGGGAACGCACATCAACCGAGTCGGCATTGCCAAGATTGAAATCGGCCTCCGCTGCGTGTGCGATTTTGAGGTCCTTGTCCTTGCGAAAGCCTTGAATGTCTCCGTCTCGTGGTTACTGTCGTGGCGTAGGGGAGTTCCGCGCTAGTCGTGCTTGGTCCGCCAAGGCAAACGCATCAGCCAGTGCTACACTCTGACCTGGCAGATACCCGCAACCATAGTCGCGCCGCACGCGCCTAGACTGTTGTCGAATCACATCCAAGTGTGTAGAATGTCGCTTTCAGGCGAGACATCCCGGATGCGAAATTGGCCGGTATCACCCGACAAATTTGCCGGATTAAGGCGAAAGGTTCATGGACAGCACGACAACCGAAAGTCAATTCCCCATCGGCAGCAGGGTTTTGTTACCGGGGCATTTTCAAGGGCCTGTTACCCTTGAGGCGATGCGCTCTATTGGGGCAGGATACGAATGTCGGGTACGGCTGACAGACGGGACGCCCGACGAGACGATACTTTCGGTGCAAGAAGCGCAGAAGCTTTTCCAGCAAATCCCGGCTAACGCACCGAGTTCCATACCAGCTAACGCCGAGCAGGTGCGGTTGCTGATCGAATCTGCACGCATCCGTCTGGCTTACGCCCATGATCGGCATTTCGCGGTTAGTCTTTCGGGAATCCGCACTCTCCCGCATCAGATCGAGGCCGTCTACATGCGGATGCTGCCCCAACCACGACTCCGTTTCCTTCTCGCGGATGATCCGGGGGCGGGCAAAACCATCATGGCGGGACTGCTGATCAAGGAAATGAAATTGCGAGAAGCCATAGACCGCATCCTGATCGTCTGCCCCGCAGCACTGACAATCCAATGGCAGGATGAGATGCTGCGTTGGTTCGGTGAACCCTTCGACATCATCTTCTCTGCCGTTGACCAGCAGCAACTCACAAACCCCTGGCAGCGCAGCTCGCAGGTTATCGCCTCCCTCGATTACGCCAAGCAGGATGAAGTGCGGGAGCGGGTCTGGCAACAGAAGTGGGACATGGTTATCATTGATGAAGCCCACAAGTGCAGCGCCTACACCAAGAAATCCAGCACTCGCGGCGATGAAGCGGAGAAAACTAAACGCTACGTGCTGGCGGAACAACTCACCGCGCAAGCCGACCACGTAGTGTTGCTGACCGCAACACCGCACCACGGCGACGACGATCGATTCGCCCATTTCATCCGTTTGCTCGACCCCGATTTGTTTCCTGAACCTCACCGCCTCGCGATCAAAGCCGGAGAGATTCGCCGTGAGATTCTACAACTCGGCCCGGATTGCCCTTGGGCTTTGCGACGCCTCAAAGAAGACCTTCGTGATGTTGACGGGCGCCGTCTTTTTCCAGATCGCCATGCCCACTCCATCGCCTTCCGGCTGAACCGTGAGGAATACGACCTCTACAAGACCGTCTCGGCCTACATCAACGAGTTTCTCCCGCAAGCGACTGGGAGGCGCAAAGCGAGTGCGGCACTTGCGCGAACAGTGTTCCAACGGCGTCTGGCAAGCTCCACGACAGCCATCTACCAGTCACTCTGCCGCCGGTTGGAGAAACAAGGCAAGCTACTCGAAGAACTCGAATCACTGCCTCCTGCCCAGCGCGCCAAGCGTCTGGCGCAGCTTCAGGGCCGTATTGTCGATGATGCCGAGCAGGACGAGGACGATCTCGACGAAACCCAACGGGACCAGCTTGCCGACGAGTTCACCACCGCCGCCGAACTCGATCAGTTGCGCAGCGAGATTGCGGCCCTCAAAGAACTTGTTGCCCAAGCGCGTCGTGTCCGGGATCAGGCTGACCAAGGCGGTGATTCCAAACTCACTGCGCTGCATGACTGCCTTGCTCGCGCCGAGTTCAACGAACTGAAGGATGCACGAGGCCGCCTGCTGATTTTCACCGAGCACCGCGACACGTTGAACCAACTCCGCGACCATCTGGTGAAGTGGGGCTACACCGTCTGCGAGATTCACGGCGGGATGAATCCCCACGAACGCAAACGGGCACAGGAGCAATTCCGCACCACCTGTCAGATTTGCGTCGCCACTGAAGCGGCCGGCGAAGGCATCAATCTCCAGTTCTGCCGCCTGATGATCAATTACGACCTACCGTGGAATCCGACGCGGCTGGAACAACGCCTCGGCCGCATCCACCGCATCGGGCAGAAACGCGATGTCCACGCCTTCAATTTCGTCGCCGCCGAGTCCGAGGACGGACAACCCATCATTGAGGGACGAATCCTCCAGCGGCTGCTGGAAAAACTTGAACAGATGCGCGCTGTGCTGGCCGACCGGGTCTTCGATGTCATCGGCGAAGTGCTCTCGCTCAACGATGTCAATCTACCAGAAATGCTCCGTGAAGCCGCCAACGACCCCCGTCGGTTGGAGGAATATCTGGATCGCATCGCCCGGGTTGATCCCCAGTTGTTGATGAAATATGAGCAGGCCACCGGCGTTGCGCTCGCCCGTGCCAACGTGGATTTCTCCGCCTTTCAGACTGCCAACGTCGAAGCCGAGGAACACCGCCTGATGCCGCGCTACGTCGAGGAGCAGTTCATTAAGGCGTGCAGCGAGGTCGGACTCAAGATCGAACCACGGGCCGACGGTCTCTGGCGTGTCGAACACGTCTTGGCCGACCTGCGTTCTGACCGCCTCGCTTGTGTCCGCCACATCGGCAAACCCGAGACGGAATATCTCAAGATCACTTTCCGCAAGACCGATCTCGAAAAACTGGAGCATGGCAACGCGGAGTTGGTCGGCCCCGGTCACCCGCTCTACGCCGCCGTGGACGAACGGCTCAACGAGAAACTCGCGCCTCAACTCGGCAGTCTGGCCGTGTACATGGACCGCAACGCCGTGACCCCGTACCGCCTGCACTTCTTCGAGATCACGATTCGTGGACAGAACACCAAAGGCGAGACGCTGACTCTGTTTGCCGAAGTCATCGCCGTGCGCGAGGAACTGTCCGAGGCAACCCCCGAGAAGTTCTCAGTCATCTCGGCGGATTGCCTGCTCGATTTGCCGGCGCATCCCAATCCGCCCACGAACTTGCCGCCATTCGATGTGACACCCGCGACGGATTTTCTGAAGGGCACGCACCAGACCGTCTGTCGGCAGCGTTGTCAGGAGGAACGCCAACACTTTGTGACGGTCTGCCGTGACTACTTGGAGAAATCGTTCCATGCCCGGCAGCGCGCCGCCCAGGATCGCGTCATGACGCTCCGTCAGCGGGAACAACTTGGTTCTAGCGAAGTAGCCCTAGCCCGACAACGCGCTGAGAACGATCTCCACGACCTCGAACGCAGCCACAAGGAACGATTGGCGGGCCTTGATCGCTTGTCCATCGCCCGCCACGGCCCGGTCCGTCACCTTGCTAGCGCGTATGTTGTTCCGGCAGGAGAGGCCGGCACAATGCCGGTGGTCGTCCCGACTTCTTGGGATGAGCTTGATCCAGCCACGAAACGCAAGATCGAGTTGGCCGCCGAAGATGTCGTCATAGCCCATGAAACCGGCCGCGGCTGGGAATGCACTCGTGTCGGACATGAGAAGATCGGCTTCGACATCCGCAGTATCGGGCAAGCCGACGCGCAGACCGGCTACCGCGACCCGGTTACCGGCATCCGCCGCATCGAGGTCAAGGGACGCAAACGCGGCCAGCCGATCCGGCTGACGTGGAACGAGTGGAACAAAGCGCAGCAACTCGGCGACTCGTATTGGTTGTACGTCGTCTGGAATCCGTTGGAAAATCCCGACCCGACACCGCTGATGATCCAGAACCCGGCCAAACATCTTGAACACGCTGCCAAGCCCGTCGTGGCAGCGCGGTATTATGACATACCGTCGGACGCGGTGGAGGTAGCTGCGAAGAACAGGAATACGATATGACGAAAGGACGGTCCGGACGTAGCCAATGGCAAAAGAAGACTTCTGGCCTGAGCGGCAAAGACCTGCTTGCGTCGTACAAAGCAGAATGGGTAACGGGTGCAAAACCCCCGATGGAGTGGGAGGATCTCCGAAGGATTATTTCCCCAGACGGAGACATCAAGCCTTATGTTGCTGACGAACTCGTTGATCTCGTTCGTCATCTCCCCATTGCCCATCAATCAGTGTCTTCGTGTCGAGAGCAGTTAAGCAATCTGCTCGGAACTCAGGATGCACACGTCATCGTGGATTTCTTTATCGCTCTTGATGACGCGCGTGACCTTTGGGGTTTCCGGCAAAAATACTTTCGGCTGATCCCTTTCAGGCTGAGAGGATCAGCGTTGCACAATGCAATCCATAAGTTTATCGCTGCCTACGGTCGCGAACATACCCGTAGGGAGGTCATCGAACTTTGGAGGAAGGGAGATTTGTCGGAGGAGGAAAAAGAAGAGGTTGTTGAATGCAGCATTGGCAACTACCTGTTCGATTGGAACTCGCTTCCCTCGCTTGCTCCCGAAGCCGGGGATATTGCGAGAACACTGCTGAAACGTGGTTCGCTTTCTGTGGAGCACCTTTCACCTACGCGACAAGCCACGCACGGTTCAACCCCCGTCACCGCCCCGGATCCCATGGTGAGCAAAGTGCAGTCGTTAGCGGAATGGGCCGCGCTCCCCGTCCGTCTCACTGGATCGGGATTGCAGTCGAAGGAACTTGATCGCCTGCAGACGACTTGGCTGCATCCCGTTCTAACTGCACTGGCTTTTGAGCGATTTCGCCGGGCGGTTCGACACCCCATGATTGAGGAGTTGCTCCACATGTGGGCACACGAATGGCCCTTCCCTCTACATCTTACCTTTCAGGGGATCAACGGGGGTTCCGGAATGCCCACACTCGGAGTTCCTCTGATTCGGCTTCTGCACATGCGCCTTCTTTTGGACACGCCATCGCTTGCGTCTTCACTCCAGCAGCCGGAGAGCTTTCTTGCGCCTGAGATCATGCTTCACCTTGTCCGGCAAGAAGGGGTCACGTATTCACCCGAAATGCACCTCTCACCGGGTTCAGAGCGTGGATGGCGTCGCCGTTGGGCGGAATTGACTGGAGAGGCACTATCGAGCCTTTTCCTCGAAGATGCTTTGGCACTCGACCTGACGACGCTCATGCGTATTCCGGAAACGACTAATGAGGAAACGCCTGACTTCCTCGCACACACATTTGCAGGGGAGAACATCGTCTTCGAGTCAAAGGGAGCGACGAGTTGGAAGACGTTTGGCAAGAGCAAGCGCAAAGCTCTGAAGCAACTAGCGAAAGCGGGAAATGTCACGGCTTGGCAACAGAACGTGGGTTGGACCTCGAAGTCCAAGGGACGCTGCTTTGCTTGTTGTCTATTCGCCACTACCGGAGCCGAAACGCAGCCGAGTCAGTTTCATGTTGAAGACCCGCCGTTTGCCTTCGAGAGTTATTTCCATGAAGGCTGGGAGAAGATAGCCCGACAACGGCATTATACCGCCGTGTTGCAGGCGGCTGGTCTGCATGAGAACGCCTCGGCAGTTGCGCAAGGCCAATCATTTGGAGACGAGCCTTCAGTCATGGAGGGGAAGGACATCGTACTTCCTGACGGAACGATCGCAAGTTTTGTCGGAACTCGTCGGCGTCTGTACGATCTTGCCGCCACCCTGGGAATCCGTGAAGCCGGATCACTGCGAGGCTGTGAAATCTTCATGGGGATTGACGTGGAAGTTCGCAGGAGTTTGGCCAACCGGCAATTCCCGCCGGGTCAACCTTACGGGGCATTAGCGAAGGAAAACGTCTCAGGAAGCAAGATACCACCCTTCGGTTTCCTTCCAAGTCAGACTCGGCGAGAGGAACCAGGGGTATATTCGCGGCTGTCCAACGGATCATTTCTGGCTGTCGAACTGAAGGATTGAGAATGTCTCACCATACCGACAAACGGCTGATCGAAGATCGCCTGCCCATGGTGGGAGATCGGCAACGCATGGATGACCTAGCGTAAGCAGGAGACGAACTCAATGGCCAACAAACCACTGTTCAAAACGCATTTTGAGGAGAGCGCACGCCCGACCGATCCCGAGAGTCTGTTCCATGACCTCAAGGGGCGTGCTGAAGAGATACGTCACCTTTGGTCACATCAAGCTGACTTGTTGCGTGCCTACTCCAAGGACCATCTGCAAACACCAGACATCGCGTTTGAACTGCCAACGGGTGCCGGCAAGACCTTGGTTGCTCTGTTGATCGCAGAATTTCGTCGAAGAAAGTATGACGAACGCGTCGCTTACCTATGCCCAACACGGCAATTGGCCAATCAAGTCGAGTTGCAGGCCGCAAGATATGGCATACGCGCCCATGTGTTTGTTAAGAAGCAGGCGGAATACGACCCCGAGAAATTCCGCGAGTACGAAAAAGGGCAGGCTATTGCCATCACGACTTACAGCGGGTTATTCAACACCAACCCGCGCATTAAAGACCCAAATGTGATCGTTCTCGATGACGCTCACTCGTCCGAGAATTACATCAGTAGCCTGTGGTCATTCGATCTCAAACGAGAGGATTATCAAAGCCTTTTTGAAGCAATCATCGATCTTTTCGCGCCAACTTTGCCTGTCACGTTCGCGGGAAGGCTTCGGTCTGATCAACCGCCTCCACACTGGGGCCGGGATGTTGATATGGTGCCGGGGAAATACTTTCGTGAGCGATTACAGTCGCTTCGCGAACTCATAAGCACGCATGTTCCGAAGGGCGACCGTGCCTCGTATCCATGGCAGATGATTCAGGATCATTTGCCAGCCTGTAACCTGTTTCTTAATTGGGGGAATATCTTGCTTCGTCCGATTGTTCCGCCAACGCTCACTCATCCACCGTTTGCCAACGCGAAGCAGCGCGTGTACATGTCCGCAACTTTGGGGGCTGGTGGTGAGCTTGAGAGAATAACCGGCGTTCGGCATATCGAACGGTTGCCAATTCCCCCCGGTTGGGATAAGCGCGGCTCTGGAAGGAGGCTCTTTCTTCTTCCTGAGTTGTCCATGGAGGAGAACGAAGCCCTTGAATCGCTCGCTGATGTCGTGAAGAGCGTCCCGCGAGCACTAGTTCTTACTCCAAATGACTCTGCACGTCGTGAGGCTGCAAGTTTCTTTGAATCGAAAGGGTTCACGGTACTCGGTCCAGAGCACATCGAGGACTCGCTTGATCCTTTCACTCAGAGCGCAAACACTGTCTTGGTCCTGTCGAACCGGTACGACGGAATTGATCTTCCCGACGATAGTTGTCGGCTTTTGATTGTGAATGGATTGCCTGTCGGTACGAATCTGCAAGAGTTGTTCTTACTCACGCGTCTCGCGGCAAGCTCTCTCCTGCGAGATCGGATGTTAACTCGTTTGACACAAGGAGTCGGGCGGTGCACCCGATCGGATCGAGACTACGCAGCGGTGTTCCTGCTCGACAAGAGCCTGATCGATTTTGTGCTAAGGACTGAAAACCGGAAGGTTCTGCATCCTGAACTCCAAGCAGAAATTCAGTTCGGTGTTGAGAACTCGGAAGCGAAGCTGAGATCGGACTTCGTCGCCTTGACTAAGGCACTCCTCGACCAAGGGGCTGAATGGTCAGAAGCAGAGCGCGCAATCTTGAACTTGCGGAGCAAAAAAACGCGCGAGGAAGACCAAATCACCAAAAAGCTCAAAGCAGTCGTGGGGCATGAGGTTGACTACCTTTATTCGCTATGGACAGACAAGTACGAGATGGCGATTGAAAAAGCGCGGTCAGTTTCCGACCATCTGGGAGGCGACGAAACCAAGGGCTACCGGGGTTGGTGGTACTATTTATCCGCAGATGTGGCGGCGCTGACATGCGAGGCCACGAAGAAACCTGCATTCCTCAGCATTGCCAAGGACTACTTTGAAAAGGCAGCCAACTGCTCGCTTTCGATTAGCTGGTTTGCAGGGCTTGCTCGACTGACTATCGAGGGGACACCTGTCGCTCAGACCGATGAGTTGACCGCGCGATCAGTTGAGGGGGTGAAACAGCGGCTCATTGAACTCGGCTTATCTGGGCAGAAGTTTGAACAACGGATGAAATCCTTTCTGGCTGAGATTGACTCGAACGATCACGATACTTTCCAGCGTGGGCTAAAGTCTCTTGGCGATCTGTTGGGATTTGAGAGTGTCGTGCCTTCCACTACCGCCGACCCTGATTGCATTTGGTCCATCGGGGACAAGCTTCATCTGGCGCATGAGGTCAAGGTGGAACATACCGCTGATGGGGCAATCGGCGCTAACGATGTTCGGCAATCAGTCAGCCACGCAACTTGGGTTAAGGCGCATCTGCCTTGCGCGAAAGACTGCAAGGTGATCTGCGTGATCGAGACTCCGCGAACAGTTGTTGAGCGTGCGGCAATTGCCTACGCCACGTCGTTGTGTCAAGTGAACCCGTCAGCGATAAGGGCAATGGCGAAGGAAACAGTATCAGTACTGCGCTCTGTAAGGGCTGCTTCCTCAACCAATTCTGACGAAGCCATGCTTGATCTCCTGCGAGAATCCTTAGTTTCTCAACGCTTATTGCCCAATGATATCGTCGAAAGATTGTCGCGCCAGCCGGTAAACAAAATGCAATCGGCCTAACGGAAATCATGAAGCCGCTGCCTCCAATCAATGACGCGATTCTAGTTGCGCTCGCCCAACTGGTGGACGATGCACAAACGGAACGCCGCGACCCCAGCCACGAGCAAATTGGTTTCTGCATTGTGAAGGCAGGATTGAAACACGCCGACCCGCAGGCCCAAGGTCAGCCGGTCGGAAAAGCTAAACGCTTGCGGGCAGTTTTAAGCCAGGCGCTACAGGATGATTTCAAAGCAGCCCAGAAACTGACCGACATTCTTATAAGTCATATCCGGGGCCTTGGGGGATTTAGGACAGAGTCGCAGAACTACGTCGGCGCAGAAGCGATCCGCAATCTTCAAGCCGCTTTTGCCAACGAGGGTTTCGTGTTGACCGATGACGGCGACCTCACTCCGAAAGTGCTCGACTCCTTATCCGGTGCGGAACTCACCGAAGCCTTGAGCGCCTACGTCCGGCGCGCCCAACGCGGTGCTGAAGACGCAGCGCTCCTGACCGGCACCGGCAAAGACCTCTTAGAGGCAACTGCCGCGCATGTCCTTGTCGAACTCTGGAGTCAAACAAACCCGCCACACAACTTTCCGACGCTGCTCGGACAGGCGTTTGTCGCACTGGCTTTCAAGACATCAGAAGACAAACCCCAACCGGGTGAATCGCCACAGCACGAACTGCAACGTGCGCTGTTCGGTGCGGCCTGCGCTGTGAATAGACTACGCAACAAACAGGGCACCGGTCACGGCCGCCCTTGGCTGCCAACGGTAACTCCCGACGAGGCTCAAGTTGCGGCCCAGACAATGGGCATTGTGTCGGGCTTGTTGCTCAGTTCACTTCGCGAACGGAAGAAATGACTCAGCATAACGACAAACGACTGATCGAAGATTATCTGCCCATCGTGGCCATCAGCGCCGAGGCGTCGCGGGAGAAATCGGTGCGGAAGGGGCATATCTCCACGCTGCATTTGTGGTGGGCGCGGCGGCCACTGGTGGCTTGCCGGGCGGCGGTGTATGGGGCGCTGGTGCCGGCGTCGCGGTTCGTGCCCAATGCCGGGAGCGATGAGAAGAAGAAATCGCTCGGTCGGGCCAATGCGGCGAAGTTCGTCGAACGGCTCTGCAAGTATTCGGGCAGTCCTGCCGTCATCGCCGAGGCACAGCAGCACATTCTCGAAGCGCACGCGGAGCGGTTGACCGAGGAGACCGGTAAGAAGGTCACGGTCGAGGACATTGTTTCGGGCAACGCGCCCCGGCCGAAAGTGCTGGATATGTTTGCGGGGGGTGGAGCGATTCCGCTGGAGGCGTTGCGGCTGGGGTGCGAGGCGTATGCGCTCGACCTCAATCCCGTCGCCCACATCATCCAGCTTTGCACGCTGGTCTATCCGCAGAAGTACGGCAAACCCGATCCGACCGCGCGCGGCATGACAGGTCCGAAGAACGCCAGGGGCGAAACCACCTGGGGCGGTCTGGCCGACGAAGTCCGCTACTGGGGCGAGTGGGTGCTGAACAAGGTCAAAGCCGAGATCGGTGACCTCTACCCGCTCATCCCCGATCCCGAGCACAAGGGCAAGAAACAGGCGCTCCAAGCCGACTACCTGAAAGACCACGCTACCGACGACGTGCCGCCGGGCTACCTTTTGCCGATTGCCTATCTCTGGACTCGCACCGTCACCTGCAAGAACCCCAACTGCAAAGCCATCGTCCCGCTGGTGAAGCAGACTTGGCTCTGCAAGAAAGACGACCGCTACATCGCGCTAAAAATGATCGCGCCTCGCGGCAAGAAACAGGTTCGCTTTGAGGTTGTCGAGGCGCGGTCAGAAAACGGACTAGGCTTCGACCCTACCGGCTTCTCAAAAGGCGGCAACGCCGCCTGCCCATTCTGCGGCACGGTTGCCGACAGCGATTACGTTAAGGTCGAGGGCTGCGCCGGGCGCATAAGCCAGCAGATGATGGCGATTGTCTGCACGCGCTCCGCAAGACAGGGTAGAGCGTATCTCGCCGCTGATGATTTCCCCGACTTTGTCCCCGAGGACAGAACCATTCGCAAGAAGGTCGAGAAGTTCTGCAAGGATACCGGGCTAACCGTTCCAACTGAGCCGATCATCAATGACGCCAAGAGCGCCCTTTTCCCCGTCCTGTATGGATTAAAA
Source organism: Verrucomicrobiia bacterium (assembly GCA_050013395.1). Lineage (GTDB taxonomy): Bacteria > Verrucomicrobiota > Verrucomicrobiia > Palsa-1439 > Palsa-1439 > JBEKZD01. The sequence continues at coordinate 21,917 of JBEKFI010000043.1, forward strand.
ACGTGGGGCGACGTCTTCACCGCTCGACAAATGCTCTGCCTGCTGAACTTCACGTCTGCACTTCATAGCGCACACGACCAAATGATCAAGGCAGGACAAAAAACCGACGCAGCCCTCGGCGCTCTCACGCACTTGGCGAGTTATGTTGACCGAGCCGCAGACCATTGGTCTTCACTTTGCGCGTGGAATCCAACTGGCGAGAAACTCCAACACACCTACGGCCGACAGGCGCTTCCGATGGTATGGGATTTCTCTGAGGCAAACCCCTTCGGCGGGTCAGTCGGGGATTGGACGGCTATCGTTCTGAATGCCGAGAACGGAATCGAAGCCGGCGTTACGTCTGGTCCACGACCAGCAGATGTGCGTCGAGGTTCTGCGACCAGCTTGCCTTGGCCTGATGGTCACATGGATGCGGTCATTACAGACCCTCCATATTATGACAACGTGCCCTACGCGGACATTTCTGATTTCTTTTATGTTTGGCTGAAGCGAACGGTTGGCACTTTCTACCGGGAACACTTCGCAACGGAAGGAACGCCGAAGAAGACCGAAATCGTCGCAGATGCAGTCCGTCACGGTGGGGACAGGCAAAGGGCCGAGAAAGCCTACGAGGAAATGATGGGCAAAGCTTTCTCGGAGGCAAACAGAGTTTTACATCCCGGTGGTCAACTCGCAGTTGTTTATGCACACAAGACTACGCTCGGGTGGGCAACGCTGGTAGATGCGCTTCGGACCGCAGGTTTTATGGTCACAGAGGCGTGGCCGCTCGACACCGAAATGCGCACCCGGTTGCGCGGCATGGAATCCGCCGCGTTGGCCTCCAGCATTTTCTTGGTGGCGCGGAAGCGGGAGGGAGCGGCAACGGGCAACTTCGAGGAGGAGGTCAAATCACAGTTGGAGCAGGTCGTGCGCGAGCGGGTGGAGACGTTGTGGGCGATGGGGATTTCGG
>JBEKFI010000044.1:0-22026 GCA_050013395.1 Verrucomicrobiia bacterium
CTTGCCCGTCTGACATGGGCAATCCTTACACCGGGCTGACACTGGAGCAATTGCAGGAGCGGAAGGCATCGCTGCTTGATTTCTGCGAGGGCAAAGGGCTGAGACAGTTCGGTGGCCAGGGATCGAGCTTCACGCGCGGGACGATCACGGTCAGTGAGGCGCGGCAACAGATTGCGTTGATCGATGCGGCCATAGCCGATCTGGCCAATGGGACGACTCCGATTACGCGGACGGTCGGCACACACTGGCATGACTACACCCGATAAATCGACCACGCCGGTCAAGATGAACTGGCTGGATAAGTTCATTCTCAATATCTCCCCCGAGCGGGCGGCGAAACGGTTTCAGTTCCGCAATCTCATCATGCGGATGTATGAAGGGGCGAACACGAGCGAAGCCCGACAGTGGCGCTGGGGGATGCCACTCGATGCCGACCGTGAACTGCCGCAGTATGACCGGCTCACAATGGTTGACCGAGGCAGGTACGAAAGAGCCAATCTGGGATTTTTGCAGGGCGCGATTGATGATCTTGTTCGATACAGCCTTGGCCCGCGTGGTCTATTCCCGGAGTCGCAGTCCGAGGATGATGCCTGGAAGAAGGAAATCGATGATCTGTTTCCGCTCTGGTCGCGCATGGCCGATGCGACGGGCCGGTTCACATTTGGAGAACTCCAGCGCCTTGCCGTGCAAATGACCGTGCACGATGGCGATTGCGGCCTGATCTATGTGAAGGACGAGAATCGCCTGCCGAAGTTGCAATTCATCGAAGGGCACCTGATCAACGACGACGGCACGATGAACAACGGCACGGTGGACCGACCGGTTGTCGAAGGCGTGATCACGGACGGGGCGAACACGCCGCTTGGTTACCGGATCCTCGTGAAGAAGGAGAATGGCCAGCGCCGGGCCATTACGGTGGACGCGGCGAACTTCATCCATTTCTACGACCCGAAACGCTATACGGGCACGCGCGGCATTCCGTGGTTTGCCGCGAGCATCAATCAGGGGCTCGACATTTTCGACATCGTGGCATACGAAAAACATTTCCTCAAAAATGCCTCCTCGAAATCGCTGATCGAGACGAACGATAGCGGTCATGCCGATTCCGCTGCAGACTGGATCAACGCAGCCGCCACTCCGGCTGAGCCGGTGGATGCCGAGTCAGGTAAACTCGCCCCGGGCGTTGTTGAAGAAAAACTCGAATCGGGCACGATTGTTTATCACCGGGCTAATGCCGGGCACGACCTCAAGGCGTTTCAATTCGACCGGCCCACGGCGGCGTTCCGTGATTTCATTGATTGGCTCGAAAGCGATATTTATCTCAACCTGGGTATGCCGGCGAACTGGAAGAATATACACAAGGAACGCGGCGCGACCCTGCGGGCGGCGATGGCCAAGGCGAATCGGCGGTTTGAGGAAATTGCGGTGCTGGTGGAAAACCGCATTTGTTTCCCGTCCTGGAATTGGCTGACCTTTGAGGCTGGGCGTCTGAAGATTACGCGGCCACGCCCGAAAGACTGGCACAAGGTTGTATGGTACGGCCCCGCCTTGTCGACAGTGGATGCCGGCCGCGATGCGAAGGCGAATCTAAGATATTAAGTTCGGGATTCGGACGCCGCAAGAGGATTACCGGGAACGCGGCCGCAATCCTTACAGCGCGCTGCGCGATGTGGCGAACTGGGCGAAAGCGATCGAAGACGAAGCCAGGCGCGTCGGAGTGGACCCGGAAAGCATCTCGCAGCGATACATCCAGCGCGAAACCATCGCCTCGACGGCACCGCCGGAAGCAAACTGAGCTTGAGGCTAGCTCCGTGCTATGCGCTCTGCGCTGTGGGCCAAGGATAATGCGGCGGCGGAATAATCAATAGCCACTGATCCTGCCGTATGATTTTGGGAAAGATCGTCGTCACCCTCACCGTCCCTATATTCGTTTCCGTTTCCGTCTCAATCAAGAAGTCGCAAGGGCAGCCCAGAAGTTCACCGGTCACGACTTCTTTTGACACCGTCGCCATGGCGTGAGCAGACCACATTGGTTCAAGATTTACAATGCCCTTGAAGATCCCGACGAGGCGGATGTTCTGATCTATGGCGAGATCGGGGCGGAGGGTTGCACCGCCAAGGATTTCATCGATGCGCTGAAGGCGACAGGCGCGAAAAGATTCAATGTCCATATCAATTCGCCCGGCGGCGATATTGCTGAAGGGCTGGCGATTTACAACTTCATGCGGAGCCAGAATTGCCGGGTCACGGTGGACAGCATGGCCGGCTCGATTGCGGCCGTGATCGCCATGGCCGGTCGATCAATCACGATGGCTGAGGGGGCGCGAATGGTCATTCACGATCCCTACGCCATCGTGGAAGGCACCTCGCAGGATCTCCGCGATGCTGCCGTTCGCATCGACCAACGACGCGCTGAGATTGTGAACATCTTCGCCCGCCGCACCGGGCAGGAACCCGCCCAGATTAAAGCCTGGATGGACGCGGAAACATGGATGACCGGCAAACGTGCCGTAGATCTCGGGTTTGCCGATGAAGTGGAAGGGGTGGCATCGGAAAGCTTCGCCCTGTTGAACCTCGCCAGGTTCAAGCACATACCGGTTGACACCTCGACCCCAGCGACAATGAAACTCGACGAAGCTCTCACGGCGCTTGAAACCGAAAAAGGCAAGATCGTTACGCTTACGACCGAGCGTGACGCCCTCAAGACCGGCAAGACCGAGATGGAGGGCAAGTTGAGCGCAAAGGATTCGGATATTTCGACGCTCAAGGGTCAGATCAGCGCCCTGACCGCCGAGCGCGATACCATCAAGACCACCCTGAAGACCGAGCAGGATGCCCGCGCTGCCGACAAGGCAGCCGCGGACGCCGCATTGGCCATCGAGAAAAACTCTGTCCAGGCGAAGGTGGACGAGGAGCTGGCGAAACTCGGCCAGAAGCGTCTCGCGATTGCGGGCGCGGGCGCGGGCGATCTCGATCTGAAGAGTAAGAAACGCGAGGAATTCAACAAGCTTTCACCGAAAGCGCAGCTCGCGTTCATCAACGAAGGCGGCGTGGTCACTGACTAGGTAAACGGTCACCGATCCAGTAAACCAGGAAACTCTCTATGCCCAACACACTCACCAGTCTAATTCCGGCGGTCGTCAAAGGTTTCGACGTAGTGTCCCGCGAACTCGTCGGCTTCATTCCGTCGGTCAATCGTGATCCGTCCGCCGATAGGCTGGCCAAGAACCAGACGCTGTATAGTTGGGCAGCGCCCGTGGCATCGCTCAACGACATCGCGCCCGCCAATGTATCACCGCAGGCGGCCGACAAGAACCTGGCGACCAAGAGCATCAGCATTACCAATTACAAGATGACGGACTTCTACTTCACCGGTGAAGAGGAGAAGGGGTTAAAGTTCACGGACGGCGTGTACGGCAACATCGTCACGGACATCATCGAACAGGCGATCCGCGCCATCATCAATCAGATGGAATCGGACGTGTACACCGCCGCGTACGTCGGTTCGAGCCGGGCTTATGGCACGGCCAATACCACGCCGTTCGGCACGAACACGGGCGAAACGGCGCAGTTGAAGAAGATTCTGGACGATAATGGCGCGCCGCTCGATACGCGGTCGCTTATTCTCGACACCACGACCGGCGCGGCGCTCCGCACGCTGACGCAGTTGACGAAGGTGAACGAAGCCGGCACGAGCATGACGCTGCGGGACGGCGAACTGCTGAACCTGAACAAGTTCATGATCAAGGAATCGGCGCAGATCACGGCGCCCACTGCCGGCACGATTTCCGGCGCCAGTACTGCCAGTGGCGCGTTAACGGTCGGCCAAGTCGCATTGCCGCTCAAAACGGCGGGCACAGGATTGGTAGTGGCGGGCGACATCATCACGCTTGCCAACGATACCAACAAATATGTTGTCGCGTCGACCACATCCACCGTAAATCCGACAGCTGGGGAATACATCACGCTCAATGCCCCCGGCATCCGCAAGGCCCAGGGTGCCGCAGAGCGCGCAATCACGATTGTTGCGGCCTCAAGTCGCAATGTGGGTTTCAGTCGCAACGCTGTCCTGCTCGCCACGCGGTTGCCGGCCCGGCCGCAGAACGACTTGGCGCGCGACGTTCAGGTGGTTACCGATTCCCGGAGCGGGATCAGCCTCGAACTCGCACTCTACCCGCAATACCGGCAGGTCCGGTACGAGATCTCGGCGGCCTGGGGCGTGACTGTGATCAAGCCCGAACACATTGTCACGCTGCTCGGCGCCGCATAGTCGAACCCGCAAAGGCGGTAGACGGTTGGATGCAGGCGGTAATTGAATCATGGATGTGCTGAATGTACTCGCCATTGACCACGCCATCGCCCAGATGTCGGTTGCCGAAGTTGCGCTGATCGGTCCGGGCAGGCGGATCAAATCCACCGTCGCCGGCGTCACGCGCTGGTTTGAATACGTCTCCGGCGACAAGCTCTCCGAGGCCAGCTATTCAGAGCAGATCATCGATTTCTCCAAGGTTTCGAATGCGCCCATTTCATCCACCGCGATTATTTTGGCCGGTGCGGACGGATCGACAGTCACGCTGACCTGCGTTGGCGGCCACCTTGTTGAGCAGGGAGCAACACCATGAGATTGTTGAAATTCCTCCTGATCGTCTGGATTCTTGGCGGATTGGCAACCGCGCAGGGCGACATGATATTGACCAATGGCCCGGTTGGATCTCTGACTTGGACCTCGGCTACAGTCTCGGTCTGCATCGTGGGAGCATCGACCAATTCCACGCTCACGCTCTATTGGGGGTTGACCAACGGTTTCGCCTCCGCAGCCGCCTGGGGGACCAATGCCGTTCTCTCCAGCAATGCCAGCAATGGCTGTATCTCGACGAATCTCACCGGCTTGACCGGCCTGCATACCTGGTACTTTAATGCCACCGCCAGCAATGGAACGGATGGCGTAGTTTGGGGAAAGCCCGGTTCATTCACAACTCCCGGCCTCACGAATGCGCCCACGTCATTTCTGCTGCTGGACACCAATGGCGTGCCGCAGGACGCATCATTTCTGGCGTGGCTAGGGTCTCATATCCTCACCAACGCCATCACGGTCTATACGACGAACGCGCTGACGCTTTACACCACAAACAACGTCACGGTCAACACGACGAACGCGCTGACGCTTTACACGACGAACGATGTGACGATCTGGACAACGAACGCATTAACCGTCTGGACGACGAACGCGGTGACCATCTGGACGACGAATAACGTGACAGTCAATACGACGAATGCGCTGACGCTCTACACCACGAACGATGTGACGATCTGGACAACGAACGCATTAACCGTCTGGACGACGAACGCGGTGACCATCTGGACGACGAATAATGTGACAGTCAATACGACGAACGGTGTGACGCTGGTGACGGCTTCTCCCGACGGCACGAACTGGACGATCTCAGTGAGCGATGCTGGCACACTCTCCGCTGTCCAGGTCCCCTGAATCATTGGCATGGTGTAGCGGCGGTTTTGTGAATCGCCGGGCTTATAGAGGAGAAAATGAGCTTTCAAACCGACATGGCGGACGGATTCAGGCAGGCGCAAGCGGTCCGCGCGCCTGGTGTAACCGCTTCCTGCGCGGGTAAAACTTTCCCGATCATTCCCGGCGATCTTGTCGAGATGCTGATGTTGCTGCCGGATGGCGGCGGGTTCATGGAAAAACCTACGCTCGGTTTTATCTGCAATGAGATGGACAATCTGCCCGAAATGCGCAGTGGGACGATCCTCACAATCGACGGACAATCCTATCGCATCGTCCATGTGGATCCTGGGCTTGCCTGTCCGCTGACGAATATATTCTGCAAAGGAGTGCAGGGGTGAGAAGCACGAAGTTCACGAAGAAGACTCGAAGTACACGAAGCTTCGTGCCATTCGCGTCTATTTCGTCCGATTCGTGTACCCATGAATGCCACATTTGAAATTGATGAATCGAGCAAACGCGCGCTCGAATCGACCATGCAACGATACGCGGCGACGGTCGATCACGACGGGCCATACGTCGTCAATCGCGTTTTGCAGAACATCGCCGGCTGGGCCGCGCATGAGACGATCATGGCCGATCGCGCGAAGGTCGCTGCCGAACTTGGCGCGACATATCGGACCCGCAATATCCGGACCGGCGAGCCGCTCAAACGGAAGCAAACGATCGTAACCGCCACGACCCTGGCCAAAGCGCGGTATGCCGCCACATGCCGGCGGGTGGGGAAACCGATCCCGCCGGAACCGGAGTTCTCGCGAAAAGTCCGGCAGATGGTGAAAAGCATACTCGCCAGCATCGCTTTTATGAAAGCTGGCTGGCTGCCCGCATACACCAAACTCAAGCGCGCCCAGGCTGCAGCCGCCATGTCCGAAGCCGCGGCATTCGGCGGGCGCGCCCGGGCCGGCTACGGCGGGAGTATCGCCGCGCATCGGGTATCCGACGGGATCGAAGGCGAGATCTACAACACATCGGTCAATCCGAAATCGCCGACGAGCTGGACGGAGGGGCTAGGGAAATGGGGCGGGCCGGCGTTGAATCGGGCAATCGATCTTGTCAGGCGCGATATGGACCAGTTTGTGGCGACGATGCATGACAAAGCGGCAAAGGCGTTCAACGGGTAGGAAAATGGAAACAGAATTATAGCCCTGATCTTGATCGGGGCAAAGCAGACCGCGAGCAAGCTCGCGGCTACAAAAGCATGAACGCCGAAAAATCACTGGAATGGAAGGTTGAAGAAGCTGCCCGGCTCTGGTTGCTGGACAAGGCGACGCACAAGGTCGAACTCGGTTGCGACGTCCGGCATTACGAATCGGATGTCTCGGCTGAAAACCTCGATGGCACGCCGAAGATCCCGACCGTCAAACTACCGTGTCTGATTCTGAAGGCGGTCCGGATAAAGCAATTCACGCCTGCGCTCAACGTGCATCTTCTGAAACTCGAAACTCATCTCTGGGCCAATGCGGATGACACCAGCGAAGCCGCATGGCAGAAACTGGTGGGTGCCCGCGAGGCAATTCTACTCTGGGATGCGCTGGCCGACGAACTGAGCGGGAAAGTGGATGATTTCTTTGTCCACGCCATTCTGGAATTCGCCCAGAGCGACAAGATGGTGGTAGATCGCCACTGGACGCACCGATTTGACATCTTCATCTGGGCGCAACCGGAGGACGTGTGAAGAAGGGATCCGCCTTCGCCTGGCTTCGGCGCGACACGTGAGGGCGGATGGATGAGGGATAAAATTCGGTAGGAAGATTGCTGCAAAACCGATCAAAGGAAATTACGACGATGGCAGAAAAAGCTGATATTGAAATGGGCAAGACGTTCACGGCGCTCGTGCGATTACACGAGGCGAATTGCGCGGTCGATTATCCTACAGCGATCCAGCAACGGTTTTCGGATGCGATTTGCAAAAAACTGGCGCTCGAATTGAATCTGAAAGAACTCATCCCGCTCACACTGTCGGGCAGTGCCAGAGGGGTGGCCAGGCCCGCGGTCAGGCCGCCAGGAAAATAATTCCCCAAAAAACCGGGCGGCGCACCCTACACGCTGCCCGGCTCTCCCGAGGGCGGACGGTTCTCCAGCCGCCCGCCCTTGCCGCCTGGCGTCTTGGTGTCTTGGTGGTGAACCATGCTGCCGGTCCTTTGACATTCTTGCCTTTCAGGAATGAGCGACGGATTGATACGGCTACCGATCGGCAATGGCTGCGCGTTGTACCTGACGGAGCAGGAATATATCACGCTGACCAGACGCGGGAAACAGATCGAGCGGGCGAGGAGAATGCGGGAGCGGATGATGGCTGGGAGAGAAAACCGCGAGCAAGCTCGCGGCTACAAAGATCGGGGCGATATTAGCGAGTTGATGGAACTTTTGTGAGAGCGGGCCTGCCCGCCATAGCTGTCGTTTAGCGCAGGCGGGTTGACACCTCGCCCCCACCGATATGGCCAGTTACACCAAGTCGATCGCATACCAAGCCGGCGCCGTTACCGCCTCGCTGAGCGCTTCCGAAACATTCGACGCCGATTCCGTCATGATCGACGACAGCGTCGAGATCACCAATGCACAGGACATATCGCTCGATCTCGGCGGCGTAATCGGACCCGCGGTCATCGGCATCAAGAACATCGATCCCGACAATTTCGTCAGCATTGGCAAGGCGGCGAACGTCTATGACCAGGTCGCGGCAGCGAATGGCGACGTAGTGATCGTGCAACTGGCCGAAGGCGAAACTGAGGTTCACGCAAAGGCCGATACCGCGCCGGTCATCGTGCAGATCCTCGCAATCCAACGTCACGTGGAGACTTGATTTATGTCCGCATCGATAAAGGGGGTCGCAGGTTTGCAGTTCGGCGTCGCCACTATTGTCGGCGTCATCATGCAATCGGCAAAACAGAAACTGGATACCAAGGTGGCCGAGTTGTTTGATGAGGATGGCGATCCGGCGGGCTTCAGTTTTTATAGTGGCGGCAGGACGTCACTTGACGGGAGGTACGCTTTGAAGGGCGCGGCCTCGGCTCTGGCCTCACACATTTCGAGCGGCGTGATCGCCAGTTCAATCAGCGGATTGACCGCGCTCGGTGGCGGGACGGTTTATCTCGTGCACGTCGAGGCGGATGAAAACCACGATCAATTTGCATTCGGCGCTTACAGCGCGATCGCGGCGGCGGGCATCACGGGATAGCAGAAGCCAGCTCCGTAAACGACACGCGAGCAAAATGATTCGGCCCATACCGGTCAAACAGACGCCGATGAGCGAACTCGATGCCGCTGTGGCCGAGTTGTGGCCCCAATTGAAACCTGCGCAAACCGAGAAATTGCGCGTCGAATTCGGATTTTCCCGGAACAGCCTTGATCGCGTGCTGCGCCAGGACCGCGCGAAGAAGCAACTCTGGATCACTGCGGCCACGCAAGTTCTGACCAATGTCTCGGTGCCAGAAAGAACCAAAACGGGCGAGACGCCCGCGCTGCCGCCTATCTCCGCACCGGAAAGAACCAAAACGGGCGAGACGCCCGCGCTACTGAGGCCCTCCCCTCCCTGACATGGACATCCCCGAGATAACCGCTCCGACCTATCGGAGTAACGATGAGCCGCAGGAATTTTTCAGTTTCACCCGTTACACGATGGTGGCTGCGATCGTGTGCGCCACCAATGAGATCAAACCGTGGGCCGGTGGCGACAGTCTCGTGCACCGTGAAGCAGCGGGGGAACGGTACTTCGAGTTCCGGTTCGAGCAATCCGATCTGGCCGAAACGATCAAGCATCGTTGCGACCATCACCGGGACATGATCCGGGAACATCCCGATCACTGGATCAGCCGGTGTCTTGATTATTTCCACAACCGCGAACGGCTGATGGAAATCATACATGGCCCACCCTGCGCCATTCGGCGCCCGTTCCCGAGCGGCCGCCGTCTTTATATCGAGCAGATCACAGGCCCGGAGATCAAGAGAACCGTTCTCGCCAGCGACGGTAAGCTGACGTTCGACAATATCGATCTGATCGCGTTCCTGCTGGGCCAGGAAGATCTCAGGTTGGATCGCCAAAATCCTATGACGACCGGACCGAACATGCGCCGATTCAATTTCACGGCCTCGGCGAAGCTTAATCGCGCGATCCAGATTTTCCACGAATCGGAGCGGTTCAGGATCGCCGCGCCAGAAGACTGGCGGAGCTACGTGTTGGCGACCATCGAAAACTACCATGATCTGCTGTTCAAGATACTGCCCAAACCGGAACTCCAACGGCTACAACGCCGGTTGATCGCCACCGATACGGGCAACGTCCGGGCCGTCAAATTCTGCCACCCAATCACACAGGAGGAAGCGAATGCTACAAATCAGTAACCTTCTCTTTGGATGCGGAAATAAAGTCGCATTGCCGGCGTCATATCGATTGATCGAGAGCCCCAAAGAATTTGTCGTAGCACGGAAAGGCAAGAAGACATTTCTGGTCAGCATCAATCCTCTGCGGTTGTTTCCCATCATCTCTAGGAAGCCGGCTGCAGTACGGATCGACATGAAACATCCGGTCATCATCGAAACGAAACAGGAGGAAGCGAATGCCCAAAGCTGAAATCACTGATCAATTGGATGACGTGCTCGCCGCGGCCGATCCGAACGAGGCAAGCAAGATTAATGCTGCACTAAAACGGTATCCCGCTGACGTAGCCGGCTATAGCTTTCATGCGTTTAATGAAGGCCGGAAATTGCTTTTGAAGGCTGCCGGGATTATGCAACGCCTTCTTGAGACATTTCAAAAAACCGAAGAGTTGCTTGCGAAGAATAAATGTGACTTCGACAAGCTCAGTGAATCCGAAAAAGGCCAAGCCGTTCTGAACGCAGATCCGTTGGCCTATTTCACCATGTGTACTCTCGCCTTTATCTGCGTGCATGACGGCAAAGAAATCGCACCCTACTGCGAGAAACCGGATACGCTTTATCGGGCGGCAATTGCTTGGCAGGATTCTCTGGATGACAACGTCCGCGATGAACTCATTGCGCGATCAGCCGAGATTTTCTTCAATGCCCGGAAAGCTGAGGATTTTCAAGTCGCAGGTGATGGGAGATTCGCGGACCCAAACGCGCTTACCCGTCCGAGCATGCCTTCTACTGCACGGCATGCTGCAGGACGGGCCTGGCGGAAAGCTGGGAACAAGCGACCTGGGGCGAAATCCCGCTCGAACTTGGCTGGCAAGCCGTCCACGCCGAACTCGCACGAGCCGGAGTCAAGACCGTCAGAGCCGGATGTGACACCATCGACCAGTTGATGTGGGAACTCGTATGGGAAGACCGACAAAACAACGCTCAACGCTCAACTCCGTACACGACACGCGAGCAGGCGCTCAACGCTCAACGCTCAGCGACCGGGCCAGGGAAGCAGCCGAATTACAACAGTCTGCCGCCCTGAAAGCGCAAAAGGACGCGTTCGGCAAGTTGCTGCTGAGCCGGTTCGGGATCAAACTACCCACCCCTCTTATCCCCTCCTTGGAGGGGAAGAAAGGGGAGGGTTCGTTGGGCCTCACCGTTACGATCGAGGGCGTAACCTTGCGCTATGATCCGCTGGGCCACAACGCCGTCCGGCTTGTCCGCGTCTGTGATAAATGCGGAACCGCCGTGGAGAGCCATGAATTGAGCGAACTTGCACATCTCGGCGCTGCCCTGGCATCGCCGCTGGAACGGCATCTGTGCAAAGAGAAGACAGAATGAACGACCGGATTCAAACAGAAGATAACAAAGTAAACGAAGCTTCGTTACCTTCGTTGCCTTTTGTTCAATTCCTGTAGTCCCATGCAAGAACTTCGCGCCAAACTCTCACTGAATCTCCGGGACTGGAAAGCCTCACTCGCCGAAGCGCGCCGGGATATGGCGACCGGATTCCGTCCACCGGCCGGCGCCGGGCCGATGGCGGGCCTGTTCACGTCCCAGATGCGGTCGCTGAAGGATATGGCGGCTGCCAGCGCCGGTCTCCGGCTCAATTTCGACAAGATTGGCGGCCCGGAATCGCGACTTGGCAAATTCATCGCGCCATTTACCGCGATGCAGGGCGCATTGCGCGGATTGGGCCAGATGGTCCGGCCCGGCGGGGTCGATCTGGGGCTCCGCCAGCAACTCGGCAAAGACCTGTTTGGGACCGAATCGGAACTGACTACGGCACAATTCAAGGTCCGCCAGAAAATCAATCAACTCCGCAAACAGACCGGGATCAAAGAATCCGCGTTCGACTTCTGGAAATTCGATCCCCGCATGACCGGCGTGGTCGGCAACATGGAACGCGCCCAGGCCGCCGTCGCCAAAGCGCGTGACGCCTATCAATCCGCTGCAAAAGGTGTTCCTGTCTGGGACCGGATACTCGGGGGCGGCGTCCAGTTCCTTGTAAATTTCGGCACGGCACTCAGCGGTCTGGCACGTGGCGCGATAGCAGTCGGATCCGTGTTCTTCTCCGTGTTCCGCGCAATCGGCTCGGTCGTGATCAGCGTCGCCAAAACGATTGTGTCAGCAATCGGCTCAGCATTGACGTTCCTCGGCCAAACGTTCAGTGTCGCCGGCGCGGCCGCCGGCGCCGCTCTCGTAGCCGGTCTCCGGTCCGCGTTCGCCTACGTCAAAGACCTGGTCAATCTGCGGGCGCTGACCGGCATTCCGGTCGGGACGGCCGCGACAATCGGCCAGGCTGCCGGCATGGCGGATATCTCGCTCCACAACGTCGGCACCGAGCTCAACCGGATGCAACACAACCTGTCCGGTGTAGATGAGGAATCGAAGAAAACCAAAGCCGCCCTCGCCGCGCTCGGGCTGAACCTGGCCGATCTCCAGAAAATGACCGCCGCACAACAAATTGATGCCATCGGCAAGGCGTTGCGGAACTTGAAAAATCCGGCGGACCGTGCCGCCGCTGTGATCGACATCTTTACGGTGCGTGGCCATGAGATGATCGCGTTCCTGAATCAGGCGCCGGAGTTGATGAAGCTCGCTGCGGAACAACTGGGCAGAATGCCGGAGATTCAGCAGAAGTTCGCCGGGCCGTTCGCGTTCCTGTCCCGGAGCATCGAAGGCATCGGGATTAAGTTCCGCCAATTGTTCACCGGGATCGGCGCGGCTATGGCCGGGCCACTGACCTATCTGGCCGATAAATTCAATAAGCTCGATTTCACGCAACTCGGCCTCAATCTCGGCGCGCATCTGCGCGGCGCCCTGAATTTCTTCATTGGCGCGTGGCACGACAAGACGTTCAAGCTGTCTGAGTTCCTCGCGCTCGCCCTCAAAGCCGGGTTCGCCGAAGGCGTCGCGTTTGGCAAATCCGCATGGGGCGATCTCGGCAAACCGCTCACCGCCGTCGTGCTCGATGCGCTTGCTGTCGTCAAGCAAGCGTTGATCTACGGATTCGAGGCCGCCGCGCCGTTCGTTGCGGAGATTCTGGGAAAAGCAATCGGTGCAGGAATTGGTGTGGTGAAAAACATAGAAGGTATGATCGAAGAGGCCATCCTTCGCAAAAACATCAGGCAGGCCAAGGAAGCCAATGCGTTCTACGAGGCGGGCCATGGCGGGCGAAAACCGTTCCGCGAAATGATGATCAAGGTCAACGAAGCCGACATCGCGAAATACCAGAAACGCGTTGACGAAATCGAAGAGGCCAAAAGAACGAATGTCGGAGCAACCTCCTCGGAATTTGGGGCGACGGCTCGCAAGTTCGCGGTAGAAAACATTCCCGCCGCTGATCCTGCCAAAATGATCGCCGGCGCAAAGCAGATCCAAGCTGATTGGAAAACTGTCGTTGATGGCCTCGGCCCGGCAATCGGGAAAGCCATGGCGGCCGCGGGCAAGACCCCGGAAGGCAGGGCGCTCATGGGCGGGGCAATGACTCCGGAAGATGCGGCCGAGAAGAAACGACTCGCGGATGAACTTGCGGCCAAGCAGACCGCGCTCGATCGGCTCCGGTCTCGACCCGGAGGCAAAGATGTCTTCCTGGAATCAGCCGCCGAACAGGATGTCAAGGCGACAAAAGACAAGATCGCTGCGCTCGATGCCAAAGCCAAAGGTGTAATCCCCACTCTCATCGCTGCGGGCACAGCCGAGGTTGCCGGTCATCCAGTTGAGACTGGCGCCGGTTATCCTGGTGGCGGGAAAGAATTGGGGCCGGCCGAGCCGAAAGAAAAACGCGGCCATGGCGAGCGGGAGATCACCGATCAGTTCTCGCGGGTCGGTTTGTTCGCGACGCGGACGACTGGCGCTGCCTCCGATTACATGCGGCGCGTCGCCGACAATACCGCGAAATGCGCAACGCTACTCGAACAGATCGTCAAGACCGGCACGCATACGGGCGGCACAGTCCAACGGACACAATGGTACTGAGTATCCACGAATCGGACGAAATAGACACGAATGCCACGAAGTTTCGTGTCGTTCACATGCCTCCATCCGGCGATCCGCGAGCAGGCTCGCGGCTACAAAGAGATTGATAAAGAGTCATGCCCTCGACCTGGAAAGGTAAAACCGCCGTCATCTGCAAGCGCCGGCACATTTATTCCGAGCGCGGGATCCAGGTTGTGCTCACCATCGGCGGCACTTACGAAGAACTCCAGAGAAACCAGCCGCCATTCGGCTATTATCTGGGCTGGGATTATGGATTCGGATTCATTGTCGAACATTCCGAACTTGTTCGGGAAGGCGAAGGGCGTAAGGCCACGCTCACCATCACGGCCAGCAATCGTCTCACTGCGGCGTTGGACCTTCTCCATCCTCCCGATCCGACAACGATGCTGGAAAAAGAGTGGATGCCGATCGAGGTCGCGCTCCGTAAACATCCGAACTTCAATCCCACCGCGCTTGGCGGGAACGGCCGCTGGCTGTTGACCATTGCCGATGACGCCCAGATCGCCGCATGGGAAAAGGAAGATAATGCCGGCCTCAAAGCCGCGTATCACTGGCTCACGGCCAGCAACACGCTCTCAGCCAATGCGCAGCAGTACGCCATCCGTATCGCGCGGAACCAGCTCGGGTTCAATGTCTATTTGCCGGCAGCCAAGCGGACACGGTTCTATGCGTCATCGCCGGCGACCGGCGGCTGCGGTCATCCGGAGAACGCGCCTGCAATCTTCGGGATGCCTACGGTGTCCGGCAACGGCCAGCCGTATTATTACATCAAGACCGAAGATCGCGCGCCGAAACAGGGGCTAATTTACGAACGCCAGGAAGCGTGGATCGGGTTCATCGACGTCGATCTCGATATAATTCAGTACGTCTAGGAAAGGAGACAGCAGGATTTTTTACAGAAGGAAACGAAGGTAACAAAGAATCTTCGTTTGCTTCGTTATCTTCTGTTCAAAGTATCTTCTGATCGCTTCCATGTTGTGGTTGCCATTGAAACAAATCCGACACGGGGACAATGTTGAAGTCCCTCCCTTCAATGCCGCCATCCAGCGTATTAACGACATCACGCCGCGCTCCAGTGCGTCCGTACGCGTCCATCCGCTCGGCAACGGCACCGCGTTCGACGTGGACGCGGCGAAAGGCGGTAGCACCATGGCCGCTGCAGCCACGATGCCGCCGTTCTGGGTTTACTGCGATACTGCAACGACGGTCAAGGTCACCGCCGGGCTGATCCTATATCCGTTCGGCCTGTTATTCATCCAGATGCCAGACTCCAGCGCGATGACGGTTGCCGACGGCGATTATGTCTGGCTCGAACGCACCGGCGACGCAACCTGGGCATATGGTCACGGTGCGGCGGAGCCGACGGACAAAATGTCGATCACGCTCGCGGAGATCACCATCGCGGGCAGCGTGATCACGATCAGCCGCGGCTGGAACGGCGGCGACATTACATTGCCGGCCAGTTTCCCGGTGACGCTGTGGGAGGATGGACTCGGCAGCGCGGGCTCAGGCTCAGCCTACTGCACGTTCACATATGCCGTCTGGCTCATGGACGGAACGTTGCTCGCGGATAGTGGGGCGACTCCGCAGAACAGTGCGGCACGAATCGTAATGGGCCTTTGCACTGCCGCAGACAAGGGCACGGCGCATTTCCTCGATACTGGCGCAATCGAGCTTTGGGACTGCAACGAGAAGCACACGCAATGTACCGGAGTCTGTAGCTCATGAGCAGCGGCATCAACGTCAGTAGCGCGGGCAAGATTCTCGTCAGCAGCGCAGGGAAGATTTTGGTGGGCGGGGCGGCGACTGCATGCATGGCCTGCTCGGGAACGCAGAATAATGCCGTAGTTGCGATATCCGGCTCAGGAAGCTGTCCAATTTCATCTGCTACATTTGCTTACGTCAATCAAAATCAATACGGGAATTACTGCGAATGGACCTGGGACCATTATTTTGGGGGAGTTGTTGGCATGGTTGCTTTGACGGTTGTTTATTGCCTTTCATCAGGTTCATGGTGTGCAGCCGTCTATCAGGAGGGCGGGCCGGTCGTCTACTTCGGCGCTTTTCCTGCGACTGATTGCTCTTGTGCGGCAAGCGGCTACGCTCTCTTGAAAAACATCACCGGTATTTCTTGTCAGGGAACGGGTAAACTTCAAGCCTCTTTTATATTGCCAGGTTCGGCTTGTACGGGATTCACCGCGAGTATCTACATACCGGGAACCTGAACGTGAGCCAAGCCAGTCCATGCCTCAACCTTGCAATTTGCGAAGGCTGTTGTGCCGACGAGAATCTTCGGCGGGCAATCTTTGAAGGAGAAAAGATAGCGGAATGTCCGCACGGATGGTCTGATCAAGCACCCGCCGAGGAGTTGGCCAAACTCCGCGCCGACGCTCCACGCTCCAACGCTCCACGCTCCACGTCCCCAGCCGGCCCCGGCTCGATGCTCTCCCGTCTCATCACGCTCGCCACCGGCGAGTCGCCGTGCGCGGAGAAATCGCCCGTAGATGGTCTCACCTGCGCCGAATATGCCGCGAGGATGAACGATTGGGGCTGGCTCGGCTGCGCAACGGTGCACCGGCCCGAGATCGTCGCGCGGCTCATCGCCGAAGCCAAAGCGCGCGGGAAGGCGCTGACGTCCGATAACGCGGCCGGATTGTTGAAGGCGTGCTGGCGGGAATTTCGGAAAAAGGATATGACGGAATAGGCCGGTTTGAACAGAAGATAACAAAGTGAACGAAGAACTTCGTTATCTTCGTTACCTTCTGTAAAATCCCGCCTGCCGCCTCATCCTCTCCTGTTGACATTCCTTCCCTGCCGATGGACATCTTCATCGGATTTTCGACGGGCAAATTCTATACGGGGCTTGATTGCCTCGGCCAGCTCGACCGCGTCGATCTCAACCAGGACGCCCGCGAACCGCTCTACATCTATTTCGCTGAGAACAAAGCCGTGAAAGATATGAGTGACTGGATCGTGACCGCAGGGTTCGTCGGCACGCCAGGCAAACCGACCGGGACGGCGGGCGGCCCCGACATGGCCGCGCTCACCACCGCCCTCACTTTCGATGATGATCCGTTGCACATGTATTTCGAGGGTCTTCTTGATTGCAATACCGATGAGACAGAGTTGCTGATCGGCACCAGCGATTTCGAGGATACCGTGTTCGCCGTCCGCGCCACATTGCCGGACGCTGATCCTGCACTCGTGCTCCGCAAACAATCGTTGTGCGCCTGCCGCGTGTTCGCCGCAGCAATTGAGGACATGAACGCCGGCGGACTTTCCCTGCTGCGGTCAACTCCCATCGGTCTGACTGTGGCCGCCGGCGAACTCGTGTCCGCCGCGATCGTCGTCCCCGGGATTCTTAGGGCAGATCTCTGCCGCCAGCTCTTGCCCGGGGACGGCACGACCGCGCCGAGCGTAGTGAAATGGACCGCGAACGAAAACCCGGGCGACTCGAACCTGAACACCTTGGAATGTGAGTTGGCAGCCGCGCCATCGACCAACATCACAATTTATGTGGAGGTGCTGGCAAATGGGTAGCACGAATTCCAAAACACGAATGGCGCGAAATAGACACGAATTCCACGAATTTTCGTGGGCTATTTTCCTTTTTCTCTTCGTGTCCTTCGTGTCTTCTTCGTGTCCTTCGTGTTTCGCGACAACGCTGCTGTCCATCTCGCTCGATGGTGGAGCAAGCAATCGCACGTCGACCGGCGCGTCACTCGGCATGTCGATCATCTCCACCAATTATGGCCTCGTCCCGACCAACGTGTTCCTCGTCGGCACGAACAATTTCGGGACCAACGCCACGCTCGCCACCGTGGCATATACGAATCTCACGCTCCACGCTCCGGGCACGGTCCAGACGAATATCGCGTTCCCATCCGGCACGAATCTCTGGTACAACGTGAAAAGCTATGACGGCTCCGGCACGGTCTGGGCCGCTTCAAGCGCGCTCGGATTCACCATCCCGCCTGGCGGGACTGTGACGCAGCGATTTGGCCCGTTCATAGAGACCGTCAATACCAATACCGGCGCGATCGCGCTGAACCTCCCCGGTGCTGCTTCCTCGATCTCGATCAACGATACCGCACTCGGCACCGGCGGCGGCGGCACAAATACATTCGCGCAAGTTCTCGCCGCAGGCCGCGATGCTGGCGGGTCCATCGGCCCGACGGGTTTGCCCTACGCTGTTGTTTCCAGCGGCGCCGTGCCGCTCGGCCAACTCAGCGCAACCGATACCGCCGTGCGCGCCTATTCCGGGGCGCTCCTGCAGACCGGTACTGCCGCCAATGCCAACGCGCTCGGCGCCATCCCAGCCGCGAACTACCCGACCAACGTTTACGGCACTCAAGTCTGGATTCGCAACACGAACGGTCTGACTGCCTATTCTTCCCTCACGAATGCCGTTATCGCAGCCGTGCCGGGTGATACGGTTTTGTTGGGGCCGAAAACCTTCAACTGGGGCGGGCGCGTTCTGCTTTTGACCAATGACGTCAGTCTTATCGGAATACCCGGCCAGACAGCTATTACGAATTTTGGCAGTGCTGGGCTTTACCTGACAAACGGCAATTTTCTCTACGGTATAAAGATGACGGATTACGGAAATCCGCCAGTCAGGGTTGGGCCTTGGACCCGGATTGAAGACTGCGAGATTAACGGGGCTAGTGATACTATGATGGTCGCGGGGACGCCTACGGGGACAACAGCCACGAACCTTTTGATTAACAACTTCTTTGGCTCACGGTACGACGGGCTGAACGCTTTGGCGACTGGTTCTGCGAACGTTTACTGGATCATCCGGGGTAACCACATGGTTTGGCCAACCAACACTGCTGTAACGGCCCGCTTTTTGCATCTAATCCAGGGCGCAGGATACGAAATTACTGACAACGTTTTCATCGGCACCAATTATTCGACAAGTGCAAGCTCAGTGTACGCCGCGATCTGGTGCGGTGGGAGTTTCACCGCAATAGTCTCACGCAACACCTTTCGGGTTTATGGCCTCAACGCGATGGCCGTTCAGAATGACGGCAATGCCGCGACCATCCTTGTCGGTAGAAACGATTGGGGCAATAGCAGCATCAGCGGCACGGTGATTGATGTCTCGATGCCCGGCAACACCAATTTTCCTGTTGCGGCATTGGCATTCACCAATGGTGATTCTTTCTCAACCATGCCTCTGACGAATGCCGTTTCGACCGGCAGCGGCAGCGTGACAGTGAGCGGTGGGATGCTGACCGTGAACTTTGGCAGCAGTACCTGGCTTGGCGCGTCGCTGGACGGCTCAGTCAATAATCACATACTGACTGCCACGGTTGCGGGTGTCCATTTTCACTACACCAACTCAATAACTGTCCCACAAACAAACACATTGGTTGCGCTGACTGCGCCTGCTGCACTCTCAATTTGCTACATTCCCAGCGGTTCGACCAACGGGTTGCGCTTCGTGTTTCCTTCTGGAGTTCACTACGGAACCTCTACGAACAGCATGGTGATTTCCAACCTGAGTATTTGGGTCGATGCTGTGTTTGCTGAGACTAACTTCCTCAGTTTCAGCCATAGGGAATCGGTGCAATGAGGAAACGGCTGATTGTCTCCTTTTTCTTGTTGCTAGCCGTGTTGTGCCTTGCCATGAGTAGGACGTGGTTTCCGACGCACCTTGCAATACTGACCACTGCCCCCGTCTGCACGCTTGACGTCGCCGGCTTCGGCAGCACAGTGGTGAACGGCGACTACTCCAGGCCGTTGGTCTCGGATTACCATGAAACCTACACAATGACTACGGCTGCTCTTACAAACAGAATCATATGGGACATTCGCGATACGCCCCCTTGGTGGATGGTTGAGGCTTGGGATGGCAGCAGTTGGGAGCTTCTGTACTACAATACGAATGACAATCCAACAGTGGGCATTTGGGTGCAAGAGTATGGCACTCCTCCGGTAGGCACCATCACAGGTTGTTTCCCCGGTCAGCCAGCATCGAATTGCACCCTTGTCGTCTACGGGTTTGGCGAGGGGAGCGGATTTTTCGTTTACTCTGGCGAATGGGAAGGCAGCCATAGCTACACCGGCCCCGCTTACGCCCTGTTCCGTCCATCGGCAGGAACATGGGCGGGGTACTGGATCATCGCCAGTAACATCGACGAGAGCCCGGACAACATTTACTACGATTGCATCAGCGACAATCCAACAACCGGCCCCTGGTACGAAGTTGAGGGTGCGGGACCCGGCACCGTGAGCGGCTGCTACCCATGAGAACCATCGCCACACTCATCGCCCTCGTCTTCTGGAGCCTCTGCTTCGCGGTCGCGGCCTTGGCGCGAGCGGTAATGCGGCGCGGTATTGTCGCCCTGCTTTTGGTTTGCCTACTTCTGACCGGTTGTAGCTCCGAGCTCGCTCGGAGCACTCTGAACCAACCCATCTCCAAAGACCGCGAGCAAGCTCGCGGCTACAAACAGAACACCACAGGCCAGCCCGTGCCCGCCATGGCTCCGAGCGACGGCGGGTTGGCCGCCAGTATCATTGCCGGCGCCACCCTGATGCAGATGCCGGTCACGCCACAGATGACCAACGTGATCGAGCATCAGCCGAGCTACTCTCTCCAATGGTCGTTCGATCTCACGAACTGGATCGACGTCGCGCAAACCCCGTGGACCGGTCAATGCCCCGTGGTCTTCGTTTACGACCGTTGCACCAACTTTGACGCCGGCTTCTACCGCCTCCGGTATGTGAAATGAGCTTGAACAAACAAGAGGAACAACGGGTCCGCGAGATTGTGCGGCTGACACTTGATGAGATCAGACCGGAAATCGCCACATTGATTGGCGCCGCCGTGACCGTGCACACTACGACATGCGGGCTGCAGCGACAGAACAGAGAGTTGCGATTCGGCATGAAAGCTCTTGCCATACTTTTCGGCACAGGAGCCGTCGCCGGCTTCTTCGGTTCCGCCCTGACAAAACTGGCCATACTGCTGATACAGGCAATGACGATAAAATGAAGGAGAACCCATGGACTGGATAATTCAATTCGCAGCGAAATTTGTCAAGCCAACCTCGTTCCTTGGACAACGAATCATGTGCGGCGTGCGCCAGGCCATGACAGTATTCGGTGCATGGCTTGTCGCCAAGAAGATCGCCGACGGGACAGCCGTGGCGTCATTGACCGACGACGTGGTATCGCTGACAGGGATCATCCTGCCGATCCTGGCAAACTATCTGAGCCATAAGAACGTCAAGGCCGCCGTCCAAAGCGAGCGCGAGAATCCTACGCCGAATCCCATTATCCCCTCCAAGGAGGGGACGCAAGGGGTGGGTTCTCCGACAAACTTCCACGGCCTCATGCTTTTGGCCCTGCTCCCATTCTTCTTTCTCACCGGCTGCGCGTCTATCCAAAAGGCCAGTTACAACACGATCGGCACGGTGGTCGTGTCCGTGGAAACCGCGCGAGAATCGTTCGTGGCCTACGAGAACCAGTGCCTGTGCGTCACGCAGGCCCAGCACGACAAGGTGGAAACCGTATACCGCCAATATCAGGCCGCCATGAAGCTCGCACAGGACGTCGAGGTTTCGGTGACCGCATCCGGCGGCCAGAACCAGACCGCGCTTCAAACGGCCATCAATGCCGTCACCGCCAGCGCGGCGGACCTGATCGCGTTGATCGAGCAATTGCTGCCAGCCGACAAATCGCTGACCCTGAAGAATTCGTTGCCGAAGTAGGCAATTATCCGGGTGACACCACCAAGCCACCAAGACATCAAAAAGGACAATCAACCATGCCAGTAGCCACCATCATTCTGATCGCGCAGTTCGCCATGCAGTTCGGCGTCCCCGCCGCCCAACAACTGATCGCGCTGTTCAGCAAGACCACGATCACACAAGCGGATTGGGATCTGTTGTGGAAGACCTGTCAGACGCCGTTCGATCAGGGGCTGGATCCGAACGTCCTGAAGCCCTGACGAGTCCTGCTCGGACTTGCTCGTGGTCTTCTGGTCACCATTAAGGACTTTCCGCGAGCAGGCTCGCGGCTACAATCCGGCCTTGCTTTTGAATCCCCACTATGTTACTAGACATTCGTGCCGGGTGACGCGCAATTGCTGGCCTCCTCCGCCGCAGTGGCTATGGCGGCCGGGCCGT
>JBEKFI010000045.1:0-22025 GCA_050013395.1 Verrucomicrobiia bacterium
CGAGAATCCGTACGCTTTTCGGTCATCGGTGACACGAGTTGCAAAGTCGCTGACGGATCGCTACACTGCGGGCCGAGAAGCAGGTAATGAGTCTGGTAGGCAACATCTCATCCGCCAGCGGCGTGGCTGCATCTGCCAAGGCCGCCGTTGCTCCAACCATGAATTAGGAGACTAATCACACGTGAAAACTCCCGCCCATGCGTTGCGCGCCGTGTGCGCGGCGATCGTCTTGACGCTCCTCTTCCAGTCCATCGGCTGCGGCAAATCCGGTTCGAACGAGACGAAGCCGCCGCCTGCACCGAAAGGTTGGACAACGCACAAGGACGCGAACTTTTCCGTGAATCATCCCGACGGCTGGCAGGTGCGCGCCGACGCGCGGTCTGGCCGAGTCGAAGTTCAAGATGGCGCTGGCGAACAGGTCGTTATCTGGCCCGTGTTCGTCGCGCGACCGTTGCAGGCGTCGTCGGCCACTGCCGCGCTCCGTCGGATGGCGGATCGGCTCTGGCCAGACATGCATTGGGAACAACCTCAACCGCTCGGCGATCACGCGGTGCGCGCCCGGGGTCGCGCTGGGCCGAATGTCGCGGCGTGCGCGATGACGTGGGTGACGACTCCGAAAGGCAGTGCAGCGTTTGTCTATGCGATGGCGGCGCCCGAAGCGCGGTTCCGCGAATCAGAAGACACGTTCGCGCAAATCTTCGAGAGTTTCCACGCGGCCGGTGCGCCGGCCGAAGGACAAGGCAAAGGCAAGGCTGGGCCCGAGATTGATTACGCGCAGTGGCAGGACCCGAAGGAAAATGCGTTCACGATGGAAGTGCCGCGCGGTTGGAATGTCAGCGGCGGGTTGTTCCGCGCGGGACCCACCGACACGCGGGCTGCCTGGCAAGTTGTCTCGCCTGATGGATCGGTTCGGCTCACGGGCGGCGATGCGGAGTTGCCGTACTTCACGCTGCCGACGCAGACCCTGGCGTGGGCGGGGTTTCAGGAAGGTTCATGGTATTCGCCGGGCTACGGCGCGCGCATGCTGGTGATGCGGTTCAAGCCGGGGCGTCAATTTGTGAAAGAGTACGTCGCCAACACGGTCACGCGCGGTTGCAGCCAACTGACGTTCACCGAAGAGCGGGACCGGCCCGATGCGGTCGAGGCGATCAACCGGCTCAACGCTTCTTACGGCCTCGCGATGAATCTCAACGCAGGCGAGGCGTCTTTTACCTGTCGCTGCAACGCGCGGTTAATGAAAGGCTATTACTTCGCCGGCACGATGGTCACGCAGACGCCCGGCGTGCAGGGCGGGATCTGGCACG
The DNA here is from genome assembly GCA_050013395.1 of Verrucomicrobiia bacterium. Taxonomy (GTDB): domain Bacteria; phylum Verrucomicrobiota; class Verrucomicrobiia; order Palsa-1439; family Palsa-1439; genus JBEKZD01. Next base: position 1,305 of record JBEKFI010000045.1, read on the forward strand.
TCGAGCATCTGATCGGTTTTCTCGCCGCAGAGGACAAGACGCAACTGGCGCAAGACATCCTTGCGCACATTATCCAAACGGGCCGCCCGAACCCGCAGTGGGTTGCCATGCAGCAGAAAGTCACCGCCGACACCTCGAAGATCGTCAGCCGCACGAGCGACGAGATTTCCAAGATCATCAGCGACTCGTATTGGAAACGATCGGAGACGATGGACGAAATCAGCCGCCGCCGCTCCAACGCAATCCTCGACGTTGAAGACGTGGTCGATCCGCAGTACGGCGAGCAATTCAAGGTCGAGAGCGGATCGAATTATTATTGGATTGACCACCGCGGCGCAATCGTCGGCACGGACACCTACACGAGTCCCGGCATTGACTTCCGCGAGATGACCCGTCTGCCGTAACGAGCGCAAGACGTTTGCCGTTCACATGTCGCGTTGAAACCAGTCCACGAATCGCGCGATGCCGTCTTCGATCGGGACTTGCGGCCGATAACCAAGGAGACGCTTCGCCTTCGTGATGTCCGCGTACGTGATGGGCACGTCGCCGGGTTGCGGCGGCAATTGCCGAATCTCGGCGCGTTTGCCGAGCGCCTTCTCGATCAGGCCCACCAACTCTAGCAATTTGACTGTGCGAGATTCGCCGAGGTTGATGATTTCAAATCCAAAGTCTTTGTCCAAGCAAGTCAGGACGCCCTGCAAGATGTCGTCGATGTGCGTGTAATCGCGGGCCGCGCTGCCGTCGCCGTACATCTCGATTGGTTTTCCGCTGGCGATGGAGTGCGTGAATTTGTGAATTGCCAGATCAGGCCGCTGGCGCGGGCCGTACACGGTGAAGAAGCGCAGGCACACCATGTCGATCCCGTAAAGGTGATGATAGACGTGGCAGAGCGCTTCGCCCGCCAGCTTCGTGGCGGCGTAAGGCGAAATCGGCCTGAAAATCGGGTCGTCTTCAGAGAACGGGACTTTCTGGTTCACGCCGTACACACTGGAGGAGGACGCGAAGACAAACATCTCGATGCCGAATTCGCGCGCCAGTTCCAACAGGTTCTGCGTGCCCGCGATGTTGACCTGTGTGTAAAGTTGCGGTTGCGCCAACGACGGTCGCACGCCCGCTCTGGCAGCAAGATGGAAAATGGTATCGAAACGGTTGCTCGCGAAAATCTCGCGTAGCCGTGCCGCATCGCGAATGTCGGCTTCCACAATTTGAGCGCGCTTGGTGAAAGCCTGGACGTTGCGACGCTTCGTCGCCGGATCGTAGAAATCGTTGAAATCATCCACGACGACGACCTCGTGCCCGCGTCCCAACAATCGCTCCACCAAATGGGAACCGATAAACCCCGCGCCTCCCGTGACCAGCAGATTCATTTCGCCACCCGTTTGGAAGCCCACGTCAGCCATTCGCTCAGCACGATCAATGTCCACAGCGCGCGCGCATGATCGGCGCGGCGTTGGCGATGCTCCTCCAACAACTCAACTGCCGCGCGGTTCTTCACCCCCGCTGCCTCCAGTAACTCGGAGCGCAACCGCGATTCCGCCCATTCCGTGAGCGGCCCGCGCAACCAGCTTGCGAGCGGCACGGAAAGGCCCCGTTTCCGCCGATGCACAATCGATGAGGGCAGATAACGCAGCGCGTAGCGCTTGAGAAACACCTTCGTTGTCAGCCCGCGCACGCGTTCCTTCGCGGGCAGCGTGGCGGCAAATTCCATCACCGTTTGGTCGAGAAACGGGGCGCGCAACTCCAACGCCGAGCGCATGCTCGCGCGGTCGGCCTTCGTGAGCAGTCCCTCGGCGAGCGATGTTTCCAGGTCGTTCTGTTGCACGATGTCGAGCAGCGGTTCGGCGGCGCGATCAACGAAGCGTGCGTCCGGTTCCGTAACCCCAAGCCGCTCCAGCAGCGTTGGGGAAACGTTCGATGTCCAAAGCAGATGACGCGCAACACCGTCCATCTCCGCCCCCTGCACAAATCGCTTGAGCACCAGGGAAAGCGTCACTTTCTTGTCGCTCGGCGGCCAGGCTTCCACGACGTGTTTGATCATCACTTTCAGCGGGCGCGGCAGTCGCGCGTAGTGTTCCGCCGTCTGCGCGCCGATGTACGTTGGATAGCCGCCGAACAACTCATCGCCGCCCTCGCCCACGAGCGCGAGCTTGACGTCTTGTGCCGCGCGCCGTGCCAGGAGCGCCGTCGGAATCCAAGCGGGATCAGCCAGCGGCTCACCCACGAGGCTGACCAGTTCGGCGATCTCGGTCGAAAACGCTTCCGGTTTCACCCAGACGGCCACGGACTCAATGCCCAGCATCTTGGCGACCTTTTCCGCGAAGACCCCCTCGTCGTACGATTCCTCGCTGAAGCGGAGCGTGTAGGCTTTGAGTTTGTGGTCGGGTCGTACGCTTTGCTCCACAGCGGCAACGAGCGACGAATCGATTCCGCCGCTCAGAAATGCGCCGTACGGAACGTCAACATCGCTTTGGCGTCGCACTGCCCCGCGGAAGATCTTGTCAAACTCTTCCATGGAAGGTTCGCGCTTCGGCGTCTTCGCAATGTTCCAGCGCCAATAACGCCGGCGGCGTACTCCGTCGGCGTCGATGGTCACGATCTCGGCGGGCGCGACCTTCTGGATTTCGCTGAAGGGCGTCATCGGCGCGACGAAGCAGCCGTACTGCAGATAGCTTTGCAGCGAGGGTTTGGCGGAACTCAGGGAAAGCGTCCTGTCCGACGCCAGCGCGGCGATCTCCGTTGCGAAACGGACGACGTCATCCTGCACCGCGAAGAACAGCGGCCGTTCTCCTGCTCGATCCCGCGCGAGGAGAATCCGCTCTTGTTTCGGATCCCAGATGCCGATCGCGAAGACTCCGATCAACCGCTCGACGAAGGCGTCCCCCAATTCCAAGTACAGCCCGGGAATCACCGCGATGTCGGTTGCCAATTCAACAGGGCGTCCGCGCGTTTCGAGCCAGCGACGCAGTTCCTGATGATTGTCGATTTCGCCATTGCAGACGATCATCACGCCGCTTTCGCGGTCCACGATTGGTTGTTTCCCGGAATGCAGGCCGCGAATCGCCAGCCGCGTGGCGCCGAGCACCGCCGAACTGGCTGCCTCGAATCCCGATTCGTCCGGTCCGCGGTGGGCCATGGCCTCGATCATTGCGTGAACGTGATCGCTCACGGCGCGCTGATCGAGCGCTTTTCGGAATGAGGCGATGCCGCAAACGCCGCACATGGTGTTTACCTCGACGCAGCGGGAAGGAGCGCGCCCCACCAGCCGGGTTCAAGCTCGGTAACGGTTGCGCCGCGCGCCGCTGCAATGGATTGCAGCATTTCACCCGAGGTTCTATGCGCGATCAGATAGACCGGATGATCGCGCGTTGCCAGCCAATGATCGAATTCAGCCGTCGGCACGATGTTGACCGGCCGCGACTCCGTTTTTTTGAGTGCGAACATAATGTAGTTGCTGGTGAATTCTTTACCATCATCGCTCACGATGGTCACGCACCGTTTCAGGTACAAGGGAATTCCCGTGCGGAAACATCGAAGGCAGACAATCTCGGTGGCGGGCGGAAGCGCCGGAATCCGATTTACCATCGGCTCCGACGACTTGGCGTCCGCGTAAAGCGTGATCCCGCTGAATCCGACCGTCAACACGACCAGTGGCAGAAGAAGGAATGCAGCAAACGCGACCCGAAGATTACTGAGCCAACGTGCCAGAGCCGCCGTGAGCGCAATGAGAATCAATCCGCCCATCACACGGGCGTAAACCGGAATCAGCCACGTGAACCCCTCTCCTCGAATTCTGAGGAGACGTTCCATCGTTCCCGGTCTGACCACGGAGGTCGCCAACAGCGCCGCTCCCGCCGCGGTGACGACGGCAAGCATCACCGTCCCGCGCAGGACAAGCCGCGCCGCCCGTCCGTTGCCGCGCGCGGATGCCAGGTCGAATGCTCGTGCCGTCAATGCGCCAAAAGCAGCCACGACGGTCAGGATGTAATCGGAACGTTTCGATTGCGAGACCGAGAAGAACACGAGCAAGGCGATTGACCAGACAACGAACAGACGGTCCGCGCGCGACCACTGCGTCCGCGCCTTCCACGCAGCGACGATCGACTCCGGCAGGAGAACGCTCCACGCGAAACAACCAGCCACGATCCAGGGCACGTAGTAGTAAATCGGACCCATGCGACGGAACTCCGCCGTCGTGTAACGGCGAAACGACTCCTCGACGATTCCATAACGGGCGAAGTCGGGATACAAGTGCGTGACTCCCAGAAACCACGGGAGCACAATGGCGAAGAAAACAACAAGGTTGAGCGGGGCGAAAAACCGTTTCAGTGCTCCGCGGCGACCGTCGAGCCAGTTGAAAATGCCCAATACCAACGTGGGCAGAACGAAACCGACCGGTCCCTTCACCAGCGTCGCGAAACCCGCCGATGCTGCACCGAGGAGATACCAGCGGGAGCGCCGGGGTTCATCTTCTTCCGCAAGGAATCCGGCGAAGATCGACGCGCAGACGAAAAAAGCAAGCGTCATGTCGAAGATCACCAGGCGCGAGAATGCAATGTACAGTGGCGACGTCGCCACCACGAGCACCGCCAGCGCCGCGCACCGCTCGTTGTAGACGCGTCGGCAGAAGCCGAAAAGAAGTGCCAGCACCGCGAAACCAGACAGCGCAGACGGCAACCGCGCCGCTGCGTTGGATTCGCCGAACATCGCGAACGAGAGCGCGACCGCTTTGAAATAGAACGCGGGTTTATCGAGATAGGGTAGCCCGTCGTAGGTGGGGATCAGCCACGCGCCCGACTGTTTCATTTCGCGGGCGACCTCAACGTTGCGCTCCTCGTCGGGTTCCATCAACGCGAGCCTGCCAAGACCAGCGAACAGTGTAAAGGCGGCGACGAGGAGGGCGCAGAAGCTTAAAAAGCGACCGATTGCATCAGACTTGGCATTTCCTCCCATGTTTGGTATGCACATATTAACATCTGCGCGCTGCGCGATTGCAAGCGTTTAGGCATGAAGCATCGCCAACGACTGGATGAAGTGATGGATGCAAAGCCTGAAATCAGCGTCGTGGCGCCGTGCCATAACGAACGAGACAATCTGCAGCCGCTGGCGGATGCGATTCGCGCGGCTCTCGATCCGCTCGGTGTTTCCTATGAGATCGTTCTCGTGGACGATTGCAGCACCGACGGCAGTTGGGAGACTCTCAAGGAGCTTGGCCGCCGCGACCCGCGGATTCGCGCGCAGCGGTTCGCCCGGAATTGCGGCCAGTCGGCGGCGTTGTGGGCGGGCATCCAGGCTTCGCGCGGCCGCATCATCGTGACGATGGATTCCGACATGCAGAACCACCCGCGCGACATCCCCAAGTTTCTGGAGGCGCTGAAGCACTACGATTGCGTCTGCGGCACGCGCGTCGAAGCCCGCGCCAAGGGTGATGGTTTTCTCCGCATCGCCTCCTCGCGCATCGCCAACTGGGTGCGCAATAAGCTCTCCGGCGAAACGATCAGCGACGCCGGCTGCTGTTACCGCGCGTTTCGCCGCGACTGCATTGCCAACGTGAAGTTTTTCAAAGGGGCACACCGGTTCCTGCCGACGCTGATCAAGCTGGAAGGGTTCACCGTCACAGAAATCCCTGTCAGCCATCAACCGCGCCAAGCTGGACAAACCCATTACGGGATTTGGAATCGGTTGTTCAAGTCTTCGACCGATCTGCTGGCCGTGCGCTGGATGAAAAAGCGCGTGATCCGTTACAAGATCGCCGACACCGTCAATTGACCATGCGAACCTTATCCCGCAATTTGGTTGCCGTTGCCATCCTCATCAGCGCGGCGGTTCTTTGGACGGGCAATGTCTTCGCCGCCGGCAAGGCCGAGCACGTTGTGGTGGTCGTCATGGACGGGCTGCGGCCCGATTTCGTGACGGAGAAATACATGCCGACGCTGCACAAGCTGGCGGGCGAGGGCGTTCTTTTCAAGAACCATCACGCCGTGTACGTGAGTTCCACGGAAGCCAACGGCGCGGCGCTCGCCACGGGCTGTTATCCGTCACGCGATACCATTCTTGCCAACCGCGAGCACCGGCCTGCGCTCGACCCACTCAAGCGGATCGAAATCGTATCGCTCAGTCTCATCCGCAAGGCAGATGCTTTGACCGGCGGACGGTATATTCCGATCCCGACAGTCGCCGAAATTCTGCAGCGCGCCGGGCACAAGACCGCCATTGCCGGTGCCAAGCCGGTCGTCCTGTTGCATGACCGCGCGGAACGACCGGCGACGGGCAACTGCTGCGTGAACCTGTATGCCGGTCGCACACTGCCCGAGTCCGCGCTCAATCCGATCACGGCGGCCCAATCCGCGTTCCCGCCGCGCGCCCTCCCGAACGTCGCGCAAGACGAGTGGACGACGCGCGCGCTTCTGGGCAACCTCTGGAAGCAGGGCGTGCCGAAGTTCTCGCTGTTGTGGCTGAGCGAACCAGACGCCACGCAACATGCCGATGGTCCCGGCGCGGGGCGCGCACTGGCCGCGTTGAAGAGTTCCGACAAAAGTCTCGGGTTGGTCCTGCAGGAGTTGGAAAGGCGCGGCCTGCGGAACAAGACCGACATCTTCATCGTGTCCGACCACGGTTTATCGACGATCTCGCGGCGCGTGGACGTGGCCGAGGCGCTGAAGAATGCCGGGTTCGCGGCGGCACGCGAGTTTAAGCAGCCGCCCGCCGCGGACGAAATCATGGTGATCGGCAGTGGCGGCTCAGCGCTGTTGTACGTGACGGGGCACGACCCGAACGTCATCGGCAAAGTGGTCGAATTCCTCCAACAGCAGGATTTCACGGGCGCGATCTTCACCCAGAAGCCGGCGAAAGGCACGTTTGCCTTGGAGCAGATTCGAGCGAAGACACCCGACGCTCCCGACATCATCGTGTCGCTACGTTGGACGGCCGACAAGAGCGCCGCAGGGGTGCCGGGCATGCTGTTGTCCGACGGTTCGCCCGCCGCCACCGGCGGTGGCGGCCAGCATGGCAGCCTCAGCGCCTTCGACATGCACAACACGCTGGTGGCAGCCGGACCGGATTTTCGGCACGGCCTCGTGGACGGACTGCCCTCGGGCAATGTCGATGTCGCCCCAACGATTTTGTGGATCGCTGGCGTCGAACCGCCGCAACCGATGGATGGCGCTCCGAGCGCCATGGACGGTCGCATCCTGGCGGAAGCAATGGTGGGCATCGCAGCCAAACTGACCCCGATTCAAGCCCGCACGCTGGAGACTTCCAATGAGCTTCCCAAAGGTTTCTGGCGCCAATACCTGCGCGTGACCGAGTTTGGCGGCGCAATCTATCTCGACGAAGCCAACGGCACCTTCGTGCCGAAAGCCCGCTGACGAAAGCGTTCGCGACGGCGAGCGCACCGTGGCCGGGCTGCGGAAGGCAGCAGGCAAGCGGTTGGTTTACAAGTCGCTTAGGCGCAATCGCTGTGGATCAGCACGAAAAGGAACGCTCGGCGCACTCGTCAAGTGCATAGTCCCGAAGGAAAAGAACTTACCGCACGTGTGCAATTCATCTAGGAAACTGCGTTGCCAATCGGAACCGCGCCCCCCAATGGGCCTGTCCCCGCCTTCATGCTGAAACCACTGATCACTGTCAGCTTTGCCGCACGGGGCACGATGTGCCTGCCCGTTCCCACTAAAGCCTTGATTTTTAGCTTGCGTTCAGCGATGCGGCGGCTATTGTTGCGCGAAAATCAAGGGGTGGGGACCCTGTTATGTATCTGAAGAGCATTCAGCTCGTCGGCTTCAAGTCGTTTGCCGAGAAGACGACGCTCGAGTTTCTGCCGGGCGTGACGGCCATTGTCGGGCCGAACGGCTGCGGCAAATCAAACATTGCGGACGCCGTCCGCTGGGTGCTGGGCGAGCAATCCGCCAAGGCGTTGCGCGGCTCGGAAATGGCCGACGTCATTTTCAACGGCACGGACGGCCGCAGACCGATCAGCATGGCCGATGTCAGCATGACCTTCGCCGAGGTCGATCCGAAGACGCTTTCCTTGCCGGGCGTGAACCTGGATTTCTCCGAAATGACCATCACACGCCGCGTCTATCGCGACGGCGCGGGCGAGTACCTCATCAACAAGACGCCCTGCCGTCTGCGTGACATCCAGGGGATGTTCATGGACACGGGCATCGGGCGCTCCAGCTATTCGCTGATGGCGCAAGGCCAGATCGATCAGATTCTCAGCGCCCACCCTGAAGATCGCCGCACCATTTTCGAGGAAGCCGCCGGCATCAACAAATACAAGCACCAGAAAAAGGAAGCCCTCCGCAAGCTCGAGTACACCGAGGCCAACCTCGTCCGCATTACCGACATCATCAAGGAAGTCAAACGCCAGATCATTTCGCTGCAACGTCAAGCGGGCAAGGCGCGCCGGTACAAGGAGTTGTTCGATCAACTCAAAGCGCTAGACACCCGACTGGCTCGCCACAAATTCGACTTGCTCCATTCCGAAATCTCAAGTCTCGAATCCGAGATTACCAATTTCGCCGCCAGGACGCAGGAGTTCACGGCACACATCACCGAGAAGGAGCAACAGATCACCGATCTGCGCCGCTCACTCAGCGCAATCGAGCGGGCCATCGCCGATGCCGGCAATCGCGACCACGAACTCAAGGGCGAAGGCGATCGTCACCAGCAACGCATCGGATCACACACCGAACGCATTGCCGAGTTTGAACAACTGATCGCCGACCACGAGCGGGAGATCGCCGGCTCCGAGGAGCGAATCAGCGTTCAGGAGCAGGAACTGGCGCGTCTCAACGCCGAGTTTGATCAAATTGACGGCGTCCTGGCCGCCGAGCAGGCCAAACTTCAGGGCCAGCAGGACGCGCTCAAGCAGCTCGAAAGCGAGCTTGCCCGGAAGAACACCTCGCTCAACGAAGCGAAATCCGCTCTCATCGATCTCGAAAGCCAGAACGCTCACAACCGCAATGAACTGGCTGCGCTCGATCACAAGAAGAAACACGACGTCATCCGCGCCGAAAAGCTTTCGACAGAAAAACTGCAACTCGAAGACCAGCGTCACGCTCTCGAACAACGGCTGGAAGCGTTCAACAACGGCCTGAGCGAATTGCGCCGCAGCGTCGCATCGCTTCGCACCACGCTCACTGCCCGCGAGACCGATCTGGCCAACGCCACGAGGCAACTCACCGAAGCCGCCGAACGGCATCATACATCAGTTACTGAGGTATCGCAGAAGAGCGCGCGCTTGGAAGTGCTGCGGCAGTTCTTTGGCGCTTCGGATGGACGCGCCACGCTGGGCAGTATTTTGGAGGTCGAACCGCAGTGCAGCGCCGCCATCGAAGCGGCACTCAACCATGCGATCCACACGATTTTGGCCGACGACCTCGCTGCCGCGCGCGAATTGCTCGCCAGCGGATTGAAGAATCCCGCCGTGGCCGTCGCAAATTTGATCCCTCATCCCTCATCCCTCACCCCTCATCCTTCCGAAGCGCACCGCGCTTCGGATGTCGTCCGCGTGCGCGACGCGCGGTTCGAACCGCTCGTGCGTTCGCTCCTGCGCGATGTCGTCATTGCTGACGATCTTGATGCGGCATTGTCGCTGCGAGCGGCTCATCCCGAGCTCGCTGTTGCAACGCTACACGGCGAATTTGTCAGCGCCCACGGTATCCTGAGCGCGGTTTCTTCGAGCCACATCGCGGAAATCAGCGCGCTCTCGGAAGAGGCAACGCAGCTTGAGGCGAGGACTTCGGAATTGGCCGGCACAAAGTCCGAATTGGAGCGCAAGAAAACGCTGCTGGACCACGAGTTGACGCAGTTGCGCACCGATCTTCATGCCAAAGAAGTTACGCTGGCCGGCAAGGAAGGCGAACTGAATGCGCTGGCGACCGAGCAACGCGATCTGGAGAGCAAGGTTCACACGGTGATCTTCGAGTTGAACGCGATCAGTCAGCAGGACACCGAGGAGAACCAGCGCCGCCGTGAGATTCTTGACGCGTTGCGTGAAGCCGAGACGCGCGAGGCGCAGTTCCGCCGGCAGATTGCTGCGGCGCAGCAGGCGGTGGACGAGCTGACCGGGCGCCGTGAAGAGGTGACCAGCCAGCTTACCGAGCTGCGCGTGGCGGTCGGTGGTATCCAACACAAGCGCGAAGCGATCCAGGCGCAACGCGAGTCAATCACTGGGCGCATTCGCGATCTGCGCGACCGGATGCAAACCTGCACCAACGAAATCGCCAACTACACCGCCAAGATCGAACAGTTCCGCCAGGAGATTGCTGAGTCCGAGCAGAAGATTGTCGGATTGAGCGCGGTCCGCGAACAATCGCAGCAACAACTCAGCGGCCTCCAGCATCAACGCACCGAGGTGGCAACGGGCATCGACCACGCCGAAGCGGAGTTGAAAACATTGCGTCAGCAGGCGGCGGACGCACAGCAGCAGAAATCAGGGTTCGACGTCCAGCTCGCGCAGAAGCGGATGGAAATCCAGAACCTCAAAGACCGTGTCTGGCAGAAGTATCAGGTCAACGTCGAAGACGTGCGCGGCGACAACATCACCATCACCGTGGCCGATCACGGCCCAGCCGTCAGCGAACAAGTGCCGCTGCCAACGGACTGGGATGCCATTGAAGCCCAGGCCGCGGAGATGCAGTCACGCTTAAGCGGGATGGGCCCGGTCAACGTTGAGGCGATTCAGGAGTACGACGAGCTGGAAGAGCGCTTCAAATTCCTCTCGCAGCAGCACGACGATTTGGTGAAAGCCAAAGACCAGCTCCTGCAAGTCATCGCCAAGATCAGTTCGACGACCAAGCAACTTTTCAGCGAGACATTCGAGAAGATTCGCGTGAACTTCCAGTCGATGTTCACGGAGTTGTTCGGCGGCGGCAAGGCGAATCTCATCCTGCTCGACGAAAACGATCCGCTCGAAAGCGGCATCGAAGTTGTCGCCAAACCGCCCGGCAAACAACTGCAGAGCATCACATTGCTCAGCGGCGGCGAGAAAGCGCTGACCGCTACCGCGCTGCTGTTCGCCATCTACATGGTCAAGCCGTCGCCGTTCTGCGTGCTCGACGAGTTGGACGCGCCGCTCGATGAATCCAACATCAACCGTTTCGTCCGCATCCTGCAGCGGTTCATCACGCAGAGCCAGTTCGTCATCATCACGCACAACAAACGCACCATCGGCATGGCCGACGCGCTCTACGGCATCACAATGGAAGAGCACGGCGTGTCGAAGGTTGTCAGCGTCAAGTTCAGCCCCCGCGAGGAGACGGAACGCAAGCAACTCGAAAAATCCCGCGAAGAGCAGGAGGAACGAATTGATCACGCTCAGGGCGTGATTGACGGTGCCGCCGTTGTCGCCGCCGACCTGAGACCCCACGAGGAACCGCTCACCAACGACCTACTCAGCGAGAAAGAGCAACAGGTTGCGCCGATCACGGACACGACGCCGATCACCGCTCCCGAGCCGACGCTCGGTCAGCCCGCGCCCGAATCGCTCAAAGCCGAAGTGCAGGCCGCCGTCGCGGCAGCCGTGGAAGTCGCCGAGTCGGTGAAACAAACCGTCGCCGAAGCAAGCGAGACCGACCCGGATAAGCCGGCCGCGCCGCAGTCCTGACGACCAAGCGGGCAGTTTATTGGAGGGCCACGCTCCGCCGTGGCCGCGTGTCAGGTTAGGACGCGACGGAGCGCGTCCCCCCACACTGGTCAAATCAGCCGCCGCCAAATCGGTGTTGACCATCGCCGAGGAATGAGGCAGTAATCCTTCTGGAATCGGCTTCCGCCGGGAAACGACGAGCGGATCAATACTTTGTCTTTACCTAGTAAAAGCTGCAAAAAGACAAAGTGACTTTGTCCTAATAGCACTGTTAGGTGTCGAAGAAAGGCGCATATGAAAACACTATCGAGAGCACTATGCGGCATGGTCGGTGCGGCCTTGCTCACACTCACAGGCTGCGCGACTTGTCGCCACGAAGCGGACGCTTGGGAGTATCGCATCATCGAGGGCGTTACCAAGAGTCCGAACGTCAAGCCCGACGAGTGGTTGGAGGCCAAGCTCAACGCTGCCGCACGAGAGGGCTGGGTTGTCGTTTCGTCATCCGAGAGTCAGGCAGTCACCAGTCAGCACCCGTATGCCGTGGTGATTCTGAAGAGACACAAGAAGTGATTATGAGAGACATTCCGCCTAACGAATCACTGGAGCGAACGCGGGCTAGCGCCCGCGTCGCTCAGTTCCGACGTCAGCCTTTCATCGTGCGAGAGACTGTGATATAAGTCGTCCATGCCCGTCGAGTTTGACCTGTTTGATTCGGCTTACAACGATGTGCTGGCAGCGTCGAGCTACGCCGAGTTCCACAAACGGCTGACGGCCTACAACTGCCAGAAATGTCCGCGCGGCAGGGCGCGCAACCACATCGTGCTCGACCGCGGCAATCCTGAGTCAAAGATCCTCATCGTCAGCGAACGGCCCGGCGACAACGAGGATGTGATGGGCCGGGCGTTCGTCGGACGCTCCGGTGAACTGCTCGACAAGATCATGGCCAGCATCGGCCTCGACACCAACCGCGACCTGCTCATCGTCAACGTCGTCAAATGCAAGGCCGAGATCGACCGCGCACCGACCACGCAGGAAGTCGATGCATGTTTCCCCTACTTACGCCGTCAGATCGAATTGATGAAACCGAAGATCATCGTGTTGCTCGGCGCGGTCGCGCTGAAGTATCTCGTCAAGGATCGCGGCGATGAATTCTCGATGGAAAAGGAAGCCGGTCATCTCTTCACCGCGCCGGATTATCCCGACATCCATTTCATGGTTCTCTATCATCCCGCGTTCCTCCTCCGCGATCCCACCAAGAAGGTCGTCATGTGGGAACACGTGAAAAAGCTCCGCGCCTTCCTCACTGAGCACGGCTGGATGCGGAAACCGGGTTAAGCCACGAATCCACACGAATTGGCGCGAATCGGTTGGCTCACGCCAAGACGCACGAGATTGTCATGCTGAGGATTCACCACGTCGTGATAGCTGATGATGTCGTCCACTTCCATGGCTGGCCGCCAAGATAGCAGATGGGTTTGCAGTCGCAAGATAGGAGTGTGGTTCTCCGGCCTGCGCTTCACAGAAGCGCAGCTACAACGGAACAGCGGCGGGCACGACGGCAACCGGGACGGTCGCCCTACAAGCGTCACTACTGTTCTTAATCGTCGTCGGCTTTCGATTTGTCGTGGATGAAGACGAAGCCGGCCCGCGTGGGCGGGGGCATGGAAGAGTCGTCGCCACGCACGGCGCGCCAGATGACCTCGTTGAGGAGCAGATCGTCTGCGGCGTCTTCCTTGGAGAAATCCATGGTGCGCGAAATCTTTTCTCCCCAAGATGCCCGCGTGTTGTGTTGATCCGGATCGATCCGCGCGGGCAGGGCGGTGTAGGGCGTCAGATCGGGCGTGCCTTGAAAAGCATTGAACATCGGAGTGGCAGCGGCATCGAACTGGGACATGGGTTTGAGGCCGAGAATCAGTTCGATCGTGCGCAGCATGCTGCTGGTCGAGTACAGGGTCGAATCGACCGAATGGCGTTTGATGTACGGGCTGATAACGAATGCCAGCGTGCGATGGGCATCGACGTGGTCCGCTCCGTTCTGCGCGTCGTCTTCGAGAATGAAGATGGCGATTTGCGGCCAGAATTTGGAATGGCTGACGGCTTCGACGATGCGCCCCAACGCGAGATCGTTGTCGGCCAGGCAGGCGCTCGGCGTTTTCCGATCCAGAGTCGCGCCAAAGGTGTGATCGCCGGGCAATCGAATCACCTGCAGGCGCGGCATATCGCCCTCGTCTTCGAATCGTTTGAGTTCGTGGAGGAAACGGTCCGCGCGTTTGGCATCAGGATAATTCAGATCGAAGCCGCGATACATTTCATCGATGTGACCCCGCAAGGTTTTCACGCGCGGGATGGCGGGATCTTCCGGGGTTTTCCCGTTGGCCACGAATTCCCCGTAACTGCGGTAGCTCACGCCCGCCTCCGCGGCGCGGTCCCATAGATAACCTCCGGCGGGCGTGGCCATGGGGAAAATGCCCTCGGCGGGATACGGGTACTTGGCGCGTCTGTTGTGACCGTATTGGAGCGGCCACATCTTCTCCACGAAATCGCTGGCATAGGCGCCCATCGACCACTCGTGTCCATCCGCGCTGACTTCAGCGTCGGCGTAGAAATTATCGAAGAGAACAAAGTCGCGGGCCAGTTGATGGTGGTTTGGAGTCACTTCCTCCGGAAACAGGCAAAGGTTCGTGTCGCCGTTGCCTTGCGGCATGTCGCCCAAGACCTGATCGTAGGTGCGGTTTTCCTTGATGATGTAGAGACAGTATTTGATCGGCCCCGGCGCGCCGGGCGTGAGGGGCACCGGGTTGTTGTTCGGACGCACTGCGGGAACGGTCGCATCCGGCCTGAGCGGGCTGCAGCGATAAGCTGCGGCGGTGTATGCAAGGAGTTGTTTGCGAAACTCATCCCGCACAGGCAAATCGAGCACGCTCACGGTGCCGCGGAGGAGTTGGGCAATGTATTGCGGTAATGTTTCGGCGCGATTTCTCCTGCCGGGTTGCGGACCGTTCGGATTCGCCCTGGAAATGACGCCCTTGCCGTTGCTGACGAGCAGGCGCCGGCCATCCGGCGTGACGCGGACGGATGTTGGATACCATCCAACGGGGATAAAGCCGAGCGAACGACTGCGCCCCGGCGTGGTCACGTCGAACACCGCGAGGTTGTTGTTGTCGGCGTTGGCCACAAACATGGTTTTATTGTCCGGTGTCAACGCGAGGCTGTTTGGCGTTGAACCGCAAGGTGCGTTGGGGTAAAGCGCAGCCGAAAGCGTTTCGAGGGGTTTGCCTGTCCTGGTGTCGAACACAGTGACGGTGTTGCGGTTGGCATTGGCAACGAAGAGAGTCTCGCCGGAGGCGGTCAGCGCCATTTCGTTCGGATGTTCCTGCGTCGGCCAGCGAGCAATGACTTTTCGTGAATTCAAATCGACGACGGCAACCTCGGCATTGCCCCACAGGCTCACATACAGCCGTTGCTGCTTGTCATCCAAACGGCAGGCGTAAGGGAAAACCCCCGTGTAGTTCAATTCGGTCTCGGTTAATACCCGGCGCCTGACGACGGTTCCGAGCGAATTGGTGAGTGAATCGGGCGCCATCGGGATGTTGATGACCGCGTTCGTCTGCAAATCAACCACCGAAACGCTCTGACCATAAACGTTCGCGACGCACAACTTTTTCGCGCCGGAGTCGATCGCCAGCCCGGATGGAATACCGACATTGTTGAGGCCACGCAGGCGAATGTCGTGCGGATCGGAGAGCAAGCCGTTCGTGAAACGGAAACTGTGAATCACTTCTTCGCTGGCGCCGCTGCAAAACAGTCGTGAGCCATCGCATGAAAACTCGATGCCATAGAAAGTTTCTTCGAGCGGCGCATTGGTGACCACCTTTCCGGCCAACAAGTCAACCACCATGATGCCATGCTGGCTGTAACCGGCGTGCAAGATCGCGGCAAACCTTCCTTGAGGATGCAAGGCGATGTTGATGGGGAAGTCGCCGACTTCGATTTGGCGTCCCGCCGGACGAAGCGACCATTGGTTCGGGAGCAGAACGGAGCCGTCGGGACGTTGGCCGGGCAATTGAACCTGCGGCTGGCTGCCGTCGGCGAGCAGGGAGGTCGTGCTTGTGAACAGAAAGGCGAAGGCCAGCGTACGTTTGCGCATAAGGCTGCGGAGTATGGCAACAGCCGCCCAAGATGTAAAGACGGTGGCCTCCGATGTCACGGATTCTTTACTGTCCCGTCACCGCGCTGTTTCACAAGCGGAGGTACTGGTACGGTTTGCTGTAGCGGCGCTCCGCGAGCGTCGAAATCATCGATGCCAGCGGTCATAGACCGCCGCTACAACTTTCAAACTGTACCACTACCTAGGCGGAAAGTGGGCTGGGCACGGCGGTGGCCGGGACGGTCGCCCTACTATTCTCTGCGGCTTTGCGCGAGACTGTGAGGGGAAAAACTGGCCGGCACGGCCGCGACGAAACGCGACCCTCCAACGCCATCTGCGGGAAGCCCGTTCCACCATTTTCGGCGCGGTCCGGAGACCGTTGCCGAACGGGATCTGAAATAAAGGTCGGCAAGCGGCCTGCCTTCGCTAAAAAAGGCTTCGGCGGACAGGGGTGCTTGCCCTACAATGCCACCTGTCATGTTGGAAACTGCGATCGAAGCAGCGGCGGAGGCGGGGAAATTGTTGCGGAAGAATTTCGGCGCGACGCTCACCGTCGATGAGGTTACCCACCACGACATCAAGTTGGCGATCGACAAGCAGGCGCAGCAGGTCATCACGAAGGTCATCCTCGCTGATTATCCCGATCACTGCATCTTGGGCGAAGAGGGCGTGACGGGGAATGCGAACGCTGACGTGCGCTGGGTGGTTGATCCGCTCGACGGCACCGTCAACTATTTCTACGGCATCCCGCACTACGCAGTCTCCGTCGCGGCGCAGGTGAGGAAATCCCCTGACCCCGGTCGCCCCGACAAGAATGTCGGGGCTTTCACAATGGCCGGAGACTCCGAATGGGAAACGGTGGCGGGCGTCGTGTTGGCTCCCGAAGTGGATGAATTGTTCGCCTCCGAGAAAGGCGAACCCGCCGTCTTGCACGGTCGCAGGATTCAGGTGAGCGACCGCACCGACTTGTCGGAAGCCATCCTTGCCATCGGATTCTTCAAGAGCGCCGAGACGATCAATCGCAGCCTGGAAGATTTCAAACATCTTGTCGGTCGCGTCCGCAAGGTCCGGATCATGGGCGCGGCGGCATTGGATGTGGTGTACGTGGCGTGCGGCCGCTTCGACGCGTACATCGAGTACGGGATCAAACTGTGGGACATTGCGGCGGGACAGTTGATCCTTGAGAATGCGGGCGGTCGTGCTGCACTCAAACCGCATGGCGATGCGCGCTCGTTCGATGTACGGATGTGGAACGGGAAGCTGCCGCTGGATGAGTTGACGACCGGGGCATCGTAAGGGCGATTATTCAATCGCCACCGGTCGTCCCGCTCTGCGGGACAATTTGCCGGTACGACCCGGAGACAAACGAATTCCCTTCCCCGGTAACATTTAATTCGAATCAATCCGCGACCGACAGGCGCATCTGCACACTACCACCGTAGCCAGCGTCAGGCGTTTTGCAGGGCTGTAGGTAGGGGCAGACCGCTGGGCTGCCCGTCCCCGAAAAACGCGGCGCGCCCGGCGGTCGCGCCCTACCTCGCACAACACCAGTACGTTCGGTGTTCGGTGGGTTACGGTGGCGGTGCTCAGATACGCCCGCGACCGACAGCTTGAGCAAAATCCGATTGCAAGTGCGCTGATACGGGTTAGAATTCGAAGCCCTTGCTGCGCAAAAGCAGGCGAGCTTCATTTTGAAAGGCCATCCATGAAAAGCTATAACATTGCGGTCATCGGCGGTGACGGCACCGGGCCCGAAGTGACCCGCGAGGCCGTTAAAGTGCTCGATGCCGCCTCGAAAAGATTTGGTATTAAACTCAATTACACCCACTACGATTTCGGTGGCGACCGCTACCTGCGCACCAAGGAAGTCCTGCCTGACAACGCGGTGGATGAACTCCGAAAATTCCCCGCCATTCTCCTCGGCGCGATTGGTCATCCCGACGTGAAGCCGGGCATTTTGGAGAAGGGCATCCTGCTGCGGCTGCGGTTCGAGCTGGAACAGTATATCAACCTTCGCCCCGTGAAGCTTTACGATGAGCGGTTCTGCCCGCTCAAGGACAAGAAGCCCGAGGACATCGACTTCGTCGTCGTCCGCGAGAACAACGAGGGCCTCTACACCGGCAGCGGCGGGTTCGTCTTCAGAGGCACGCCGCACGAGATTGCCGTGCAGGAAAGCATCAACACCCGCCGCGGTGTCGAGCGTTGTCTGCGGTTTGCGTTCGACCTCGCCCGCAAACGGCGTGGCGGCAAGCCGTGGAAGGGCCTCAAACCCGACGACGTGAACGCCGGCAACAAAGCGCAGCTCACGCTGTGCGGCAAGACCAACGTGTTGACCTACGCGTTCGACCTCTGGGAACGCGCCTTCCACGAAATCGGAAAGAAGGATTACCCCGACATCAAGCGCGATTACGCCCACGTGGACGCCACGACGATGTGGTTCGTGAAAAACCCCGAATGGTTCGACGTGATCGTCACCGACAACATGTTCGGCGATATCATCACCGACCTCGGCGCGATGATTCAAGGCGGCATGGGCATCGCCGCCGGTGGCAACATCAATCCGCAAGGTACGAGCATGTTCGAGCCGATCGGCGGCAGCGCCCCGAAGTACACCGGCCAGAACGTCATCAACCCGCTCGCCGCCATCTGCGCCGGCGCGATGATGCTCGACTTTCTTGGGGAGACAAAAGCCGCGGATGCGATTGAGACTGCCGTCATCAAAACCGTCCGCGAGAAGCTCAAATCTCTCGCCGCCGGCAGGATGGGCTACGGGACGAAAGAAGTCGGCGATCTGGTCGCCGCGGCGGTCTGATTCGTCTCACGCAAAGACGCGAAGGCGCCAAGTCATTGTGGGAGCGGCATTCCTGCCGCGACCGTCCGTCTCCCGCTCCGATTTGTCATGCTTTTCAGAGAAGCATGACAACTTCGCGACCTCTTGCCCTTTGCCGCTTCATGACCAGCGTTGGCTTCGGCTTTGCGGTTAATCAACCAAATATTTTGGTGCTACGAACATGGCGACTTCCATGATTGACGGGAGCGGTCGGCGCGGCTATTTTTCGTGACCCTTGTTCTCGCCAGAGCACGAGCAAACAGCACGAGTAAGAGCGAGAGCAAGAGTAAGAGCAGGAGTTTATGAGCAAGTCCTACAATGTGGCAGTGGTCGGCGCGACTGGAGCGGTCGGCATCGAGATGATCGAGACTTTGGAGAAACGGAATTTTCCCGTGAAGAACCTGCGGCTCTTCGCGTCGGAGCGCAGCGTCGGCAAGAAGCTGAAGTTCCAAGGCGCGGACGTGACCGTCGAATTGCTGAAGGCGGATGTCTTCAAGGGCATCGATTTCGCTTTGTTCAGCGCGGGCGCGTCGCGGTCGAAGGAGTTTGCGCCGGGTGCGGCGAAACAGGGCGCAGTGGTCATCGACAACTCCTCGGCGTTTCGCATGGAGCCGGACGTGCCGCTCGTGGTACCCGAGGTGAACCCCGAGGACGCAAAGAAGCACAAGGGCATCATCGCCAACCCGAATTGCTCCACTGCGATCATGGTGGTCGCCGTGTACCCGCTGCACAAGGCCAATCCTGTGAAGCGCATCGTCGTTTCAACCTACCAGGCGGCCAGCGGCGCAGGCGCCAAGGCGATGGCCGAACTCGAAGAGCAAACCGCCAGACTGTTGCGCGGCGATGCGGACGTTCACGCCGAGGCGTTGCCACAGCGCATCGCCTTCAACCTCTTCCCGCACATTGACGTGTTCCTCGACAACGGGTACACGAAGGAGGAGATGAAGTTCGTCAACGAATCACGCAAGATCATGCACCATCCGACGCTGAAGATTTCTGCGACTTGCGTGCGCGTGCCGGTCTATCGCGCACACAGCGAGGCGGTGAACATCGAGTTTGAGCGTCCGATGACACCCGCTGAAGCGCGCCAGATTCTCTCCAAGGCGCCCGGCGTGAAGGTCGTGGATGATCCGGCCAACAAGAAGTACCCGATGCCGATCGATGCTTCGGGGCAGTACGACTGCTTGGTGGGCCGAATCCGTCAGGACTGTTCGCGCGACGACGGGCGCGGCATTGAGCTATTCGTAAGCGGCGATCAGTTGCTCAAGGGCGCGGCGCTCAACGCAGTGCAGATCGCGGAGTTGTTGATCTAATATCCCTCGCTGCCCGGCGGGCGAAAGCCGCCAAAGCCCGATGCGCCTTCCCAGCTTTGTGGTCGGTTCCACGGGATGGTGCTGACGTCATTCTCGTTGGTGGTCGCGCAACCGGCACTCAACGCCCACCCTGCAACGACGATCAACAGCACTACCCAGCGGGACGTCATATCAACTCAATCTCAGTGCACAGCGATATCGCCGACCTGCGGGGTCCCGCGTCGGGACCCGGGCAGGATTTCCGCAATGCTGGTGGTCGGCCCGACTGACAGTACCTGCACGTAACCGACCGGCTTGTTGTCGCGGTAGATCAGAAACCGGGCGTTCTTCCGCACCTGCTGCTGCTGGCCGATGTCGAGCACGAGAAAATTCCACCTGTCCTGCACGTTGGCCACCCGGCCGCGCAGGTTGACAGGCGTCGTGCTCAGTTCCACGATTTTCTCCTTCAGTTGCTGGTTGTCATCGCGCATTTTCCTGAGCTGAGCGCTGAGCGCCTTGCTTTCTTCGCCGAGGGACACGATTTGCTGGCGGATCTGGTCGATGTTCTGGACATTTTCAAGCCCGACAGCCTTGAGCGACTCCTGAATCTTTTCAAGGACTCCTTTGGCTGAGGCCAACTCGGTCTTTGTCGCCTGCAGTTGCTGATCACGTTCGGCTACCTGAGTCTTCAACCCCTCCGCTTCCTGCGTCTTCTGATCGAGGGCGGCCTTGGTGTTCTGCAGGTCTGTGTTGGCAGTGGCCAAGTCCGCTTGCGTCTGCTGTAATTGCGTCTTGGTGGCGTTCAATTGGGTCTCGGTGGCGGCAAGCTGTTTGCGCGTGCTGTCGCGCTCTTGGGTCAACTGAGCGT
>JBEKFI010000046.1:0-21755 GCA_050013395.1 Verrucomicrobiia bacterium
GTCATGTGGACGCCGACGACTTCGGGTGTGAGGAAATAGACGGGCTGACCGAGCATGCCCGCTTCGGCTTCGATGCCGCCGACGCCCCAGCCGACGATGCCAAGCCCGTTGATCATCGTCGTATGCGAATCGGTGCCGACGAGGGTATCCGGATAATAAAGTGGGGCAGGCGTCCCGCCTGCCTTCCCGGATTCAGCGGGCGTGACGCCCGCCTGCGTGGCCGAAGCCACTTCGGCGCGGCGAAGGCCCGCGCCACTAAGAACACCTTTTGCGAGATACTCCAAGTTGACCTGATGCACGATGCCGATGCCGGGCGGGACAATCTTGAACGTCTTGAACGCCTGCTGTCCCCATTTCAGAAGCTGGTACCGCTCGCGGTTGCGCTTGAACTCCATTTCGAGATTCAGTTTGAACGCCTCGGCGATGCCGAAGAAATCCACTTGCAGGGAGTGATCCACGACGAGGTCAACGGGCACCAACGGCTCGATAATTTTCGGGTCTTTGTGTAAATGCGAGACGGCGGATCGCATCGCGGCGAGGTCAACCAACAGCGGCACGCCGGTAAAATCCTGCAACACGATGCGCGCGACGATGAACGGGATCTCCTCCTGCGCGGGCGATTTGGCGTTCCAATTCGCCAGCGTGCAGACATCCTTGCCCGTGACTTTCTCGCCGTCCGCGTTGCGGAGCACTGATTCCAGGACGATCCGGATGCTGACGGGCAACCGCGAAATCTTGCCGATGCCCGCCGCTTCCAAGGCGGGTAGGGAATAGAACTGCCCCGTGCGTCCGCCACCAAGATCGAAAGATTGCAGTGTATTGAAAAAATCATGCACCTCGCTCATCCCAAGGTCATTATACCGAGTCACAACATTTACGCAAGCAAGGGAAGGGGATATGGTCGTCTGTAGGATCAGACTCCATTGCGCTTACTCTGGAGTGCTGCGGCTTGACGCAGCCTTGCTGTTGGGCGGCTCGACGCCCCGTGCGATTCCCGCCGAGTCAAGCCTCGGCGATCCAGAGCGGTGCCAGGCCACCGCACTCCACATAATCCGGCTGGGCGGACACGCAGGTCCGCCCCTACGGAAGAACGCGCGAAGCGGGCGCATGCTACTTCAATTGCGCCAGCGTCTCTTTGATCTTGTCGAACTTCGGCAATTGCGCGGGGTCGTCGTTGACTTCGGCGTAGCGGATGACGCCTTGCTTGTCGATGACGAACGCGGAGCGTTTGGCGACGCCGCTCATGCCGAGGTTCTTCTGCGGCAGAAAACTGTTGTACGCGACGCCGTAGGCGTGCGCGACCTTGTGTTCGTAGTCGGCCAGCAACGGCACGGTGATTTTTTCCTTCTCCGCCCACGCGGCCTGCGCGAACGGATTATCGCCGCTGATGCCCCAGACTTCGGCATTGAGACCTGTGTACGCGTTCAAACCCTGGCTAACCTCGCACATTTCATTGGTGCATACGCCCGTGAACGCCATCGGGAAAAACAGCAATACCGTGTTCTTCTTGCCGAAGTTGCCGCTGAGCTTGAGCTTCTTCGGTCCTTCAGCGGTCTTGGTGCTCAGTTCAAAATCCGGTGCCTTGTCGCCAACTTGCAGCGCCATGATAGTCTCCTTCTCCGATTAGATGTTTTCGATTTCAAACGAGATTCACCGCAGTAGCATGACCCGACACCATTTGCCGCCGCGCGGGAGACTCTGGCACAAGATTGCGGCGTTCGCAACTTGGATTCGGACGCGGAGTCAACGGAAGTGGCGAGCCGTAAATGCGCGCCCCGATCCGCTCTTGAGATAGCGCTCGAAAAGGAGCGCACGCTCCCGGTTCGCGAAGGAAATGACGGCAACGAGTTCCCAAGGGCGAGATTTGGACGTATGCGTGCAATGCACTGCGTTGTGGTCTGTGAGACGTTGTTTCATGTCTTCCGTGAAGCCAACGTAAGACTGATCAGGATGTTCGATGCTACGTAGTAGGTAGACGTGATGCATTGGTTTTTTTCTTCGGAGAGTGGCGTGCCAGCCGTAGCTCGAAGCGCGCTCCAAAGTACTCAAAGATTGAACCGCCCGCCTTTGCTAAAGCTACGGCGGGCAGCCTTCGCTCTCGCTACGCTTCGAGCGAAGGCTGGTGGACGATACAGGACTTGAACCTGTGACCTCTTCCATGTCAAGGAAGCGCTCTAGCCAACTGAGCTAATCGTCCCCCCGCCACCGCGCGCATACTACTGGCGGGACAGGGGAGTGTCAACTGGGGTGGCTGGGGGGAGATGGCTGTCGGCACCAAAAAGGTGGGGGCACGGCGTGCCGTGCCCCCAACGGATATCACCTGACCGATCAGATTACTTCGCGGACAGGATTTTCTTTGCTTTGTCGTCCTCGACTTCCGTGATGAACGGGATGCCGGTTTCCTTCTCGGTCTCGCGGTTGCACGAGAAGACGTCGCTCCGACTGATCTCGCTCACGTCGAACTTGCGCGCGCCAGCGAGCAGTTGCTGCAGGCCCGCGGCCAGTTTGTCGGCGAGCGTCCAGATGGCGATCGCGCCATAGGGGATGTTCTTCATTTCGTGCTTGCCGACCTTCTTCTGTACTTCGTAGTAGCCGGCAAAGATTTCTTCGGCAGAGGTTCCTATCTCGGACACGGCTGCGGGCAGCTTGTCCCAGTTGCCGTGGGTCATGTCCTTGCGGACGATGCGGCCTTCCTCGACAATCTCGCGTTCCTGGCCGCGCAGGACACCTTCGATGTTGGAGCCGACGAAGCCGGGGATCATGAGCGCGCGGCCCATGCAAACCAGCTTGACGAACGGCGCACCGAGCGCCAACGCCTTGAAGATGTGCTCTTCGCGTGCGAGGCCTCCAGCGAACGCCACATCCACAACCGGTTTGCCTTTCTTGGCGAGCAGGCTGGCGTATTCGTGGGCTTTGGCGTGAAGCAGAATCGAGGGCACGCCCCACGTTTCCATCATGTTCCACGGGCTCATGCCGGTGCCGCCACCGGAACCGTCAATCGTGAGCAGGTCGAGCTTGGCTTCGCTGGCGAACTTGATGGCCATTGCCAACGCTTCCATACCGTAGCTGCCGGTCTTGAGGGTGATCCGTTTGTAGCCGAGCTTGCGCAGACGGCTGACCTCAGTCATGAACGCCTCGCGCACGGCCGCGGCACTGCCGAGGTCGGTGTAGCCCAACCGGCTGTGCCGGGCGAATGCGCGGATGGCGTTGCGCTCAAACGCTTCTTTGACATGGGGGAGCGTCGGGTCGGGATCCACGATATAGCCCCGTTGCTTGAGGAACAACGCGTACTCGTAGGTGGTGACCTGGATTTCGCCGCCGATGTCCTTGGCGCCCTGGCCCCACTTCAGCTCGATAATGACCTTGTCGCCGTATTTGCCAATGACGTACTCGGCCACGCCGTTGCGGGTATCCTCTACGTTCATCTGCACGAGGATGGCACCGTAGCCGTCGTAGTAGCGCAGGAACGTGTCAATGCGCCTGTCGAGTTCGGGAGAGGCCTTAATGCGGCTCTTCTCGATGACGGCCTGTCGGTCCACGCCAACAACGTTCTCGCCGATGACGACCGGGAAGCCGACGAGCGCCGCACCGGCAGCGAATGAACTCCAGTATTTGGCGGCAATAAAGGTCGAGCCGAGCGCGCCGGTCATGACGGGGATGCGGCTCTTGGTCTTCATCTTCTGGCCGAACTCAATCTCGAGGTTGACGTTGGGGAAAACGCAATCATCGGGGCTGGTGCTGAGTCCCTTGGCGACACCGTGTGCGCCATAGAGATAGCCTTGGATCCGGAGCGCGTTGTAGTTCACTCCGATGTGCGTGGTGTTGCCGGCCCCGGCGGTCACCGCGCCAAAGTCGCGCGGGTAAAGCAGTTTGCGGCCGACCATGCTACCCAGCCATGTTTCACATTTGCCTTTGCAGTCGGCCCGGCACAGCGTGCACAGACCGGACTCGGCGGCGTTTCCTCGGTTGGCGGTACCGAGCACGTCATTATTTCGTTGTAGTTCGAACATTTTTGTCTCCTTTCGGGTTGGGGGATGTCGCCGCCGACCGGGCGACGACGGTTGCTCGCCGACCTCGTCGGTCAGCATCTAAAGGGTTCGTTGCGGACACTTCTTTGATACAGTTCATCAGTCTCACTTGTTTACTGGGATGAACAACTCGCCTATAACGGTAAAGCGTAGCCGTTTGTAATTTGCCATGCAGCCGTGTGTCAAAAGAAAAAGTGATTGAAACGCATTCTTGCAACGGCAATAATGCCGTATTATGAATCGTCCTAACACGACAGCGAAGATCGCTATTCTGAAGGCGCTAGAGGAGATCGGCAGACCGGCCGGAGCCGCACGTATTCAGGAACGACTGCTCACTACGGGATCCCGGCTGCAACAGCGAACTGTGCGTTTCTACCTCTTGGAATTGGATCGTGAAGGACTGACGCGGTGTGTGAGTCGGCGTGCCGGGCGTGAACTGACGGAGCAGGGGCGACACGAATTGGAATGTGCAAACATCATCCAGAAAGTCGGGTTCATTGCCTCCCGTATTGATTCGCTTGTGTACCGGATGACCTATGATCCGCGCGTCGGGGCGGGAACTATTGTGAGTAACCTTGCCTTGATTCCCAAGGACGGCCTGGTACGGGCATTGGAGATCATGCGCCCCGTGTTCCTTCACCGTCTGGGAATGGGAACCAGATTGGCGATCATCGAAGAAGGAGAGACTTTGGGGGCGACCACGGTGCCACGCGGCCAGATTGCATTGGGTACGGTTTGCAGCGTTACCGCCAACGGGATTCTGCTGAAACAGGGGATTCCGGTCGTCTCGCGGTTTGGGGGCCTGATCGAGATTCAAGATCGGCGGCCGGTTCGGTTCGTTGCGGTGATCGAGTACAGTGGCACCACCTTGGATCCCTTGGAGGCGTTTATCCGCGCCGGTATGACCCAGGTACGCGAGTGTGTCCGGACCGACTCCGGTGTGATTGGCGTCAGCTTCCGGGAAGTCCCCGCCGCGGCCGTAGCAGCCGTGCGGCGCATCAAGGAGGAAATGAACCATCAAGGACTGGACGGGATTCTGGCCATTGGGACGCCGAATCAGCCGTTGTTCGATATTCCGGTCGCGGAAGGGCGAGCCGGTTTGATCGTGAGCGGGGGACTGAACCCGATCGCCGCCTTGTGCGAGGCACGCATGGAAGTGACTTTTCACTCGCTGGCTGAAGTGGAGGACATCGCGCAATTTGCCGACTTCAATGCCCGGTGCCAACAGTTTTGCTGATAGACAATCGACAAGTGGCTGGTGGCGAGGGTGACAGAGTTGCTGTTGTAGCGGCGGCTCTGTGAGCCGCCGAGATTCCGAAAACGTGACCCGGCGCTTCACAGAAGTGCCGCTACATCATTTTCAAAACCCTGCTACGACTGAATTGTGCCGCAAAACTTTTTCGCGGCGATTCCCGCTTCCCCGCGTTCGCCATTGACTTTGACTCGGTTGCGCCGTATTTCGGAGCTTGGGAGCGGGCAAGCGAGACGCTTGCCCTACGTTTTCATGGAAAGAAAAACACTTGATCAACGCACGCAGATGACCGACTTGGAACGGTTGCGGCATTCGTGCGCCCACGTGATGGCCACCGCAATCCTCAGGCTCTGGCCGGACGCACAGTTTGCGGCCGGACCGGCCGTCGAGGACGGGTTCTACTACGACGTTGAACTTGATCACCGCATCTCACCGGAGGACTTCCCGGCTATCGAGGCCGAGATGAAGAAGATCATCAAAGAGAACTTGGTCTTCGAGCAGATTGTCGTCACGCGCGAACAGGCGATGAAGGATGCGCAAAGCGGTCGGCTCGGCGCGTTGAGCGAGCGGCCGGGCAAGCCCAGCAAGTTCAAGATCGGCAACCTCGAAGACATCCCCGAGGGCGAGCCGATCACCTACTTCAAGAGCGGCGACTTTGTTGATCTATGCGCCGGGCCGCACGTGATGCGCACCGGCAACGTCGGCGCGTTCAAGCTCACCAGCGTGGCCAGCGCCTACTACAAGGGCGACGAGAAAAACCCGCAGCTCCAGCGCATCTACGGCACCGCGTTCAAGAACAAGACCCAGCTCGACGAGTATTTCAAAATGCTCGAAGAAGCCAAGAAGCGCGACCACCGCAAGATCGGCACCGAGATGGGGTTGTACGTGATCGACACCGAGTACGTCGGCCCCGGCCTGCCACTCTGGCTGCCCAAGGGCACGGTGATCGTCGAGGAACTGGAAAAGCTCGCCAAGGAAACCGAGTTCGCCGCCGGCTACGTCCGCGTGAAGACGCCGCACATCGCCAAAGAGAAGATGTACCTGACTTCCGGTCACCTGCCAGTGCTATACGCGGACTCGATGTTTCCGCCGATGGAATTAAGAGAGGAAGGTAAAGCTCAAATCGAAATTACGGCTGCTGCTCGTTCGATTGAAGAATCGGACAAATCGATGAAGGAAAGTCTACGGAAGATATTTCCCAAGTTGAACGAACGTAATTATTCGCTTGAAGAATTTGAAAAGGATTTTCGGCAACAGCCACCACAAGTTCGGGTTTTTTTGGAAAAAACTGGGATTGCTTCAGTGTTTTCAAAAGTCAAATGGGCTGAAGTAGCTGAACCGGAGCGCTACTACCTCAAGGCGATGAATTGCCCGCATCACCACCGCATCTTCGCAGCGGAGCCGCGCAGTTACCGGGATTTGCCGTTGCGGTTGGCAGAATACGGTTGCCAATACCGGTACGAGCAGTCGGGCGAGCTTTTCGGCCTGATGCGGGTGCGGTCGCTCAACATGAACGACGCGCACATCTATTGCACGCGGGAGCAGTTCGCCGCCGAGTTCAACGCGGTCAATGAGATGTACCTGAAGTATTTCAAGATTTTCGGCCTCGAAAAATACGTCATGCGCTTCAGCACGCACGATCCGTCGCGCCTGACCGGCGACAACGCCAAGTTCGTCAACGAACCGGAACTTTGGAAGCAGACCGAAGACCTAGTCCGCGACGTCCTCAAGAACAGCGGCATCGATTACGTGGAAGTGCCGAACGAAGCGGCGTTTTATGGGCCGAAGATTGACGTACAGGTCTGGAGCGTCATCGGTCGCGAATTCACGCTGGCCACCAACCAGGTGGATTTCGCGCAGCCCAGGCGCATGGGCCTCGTCTATCGCGACAAGGACAACACCGACAAGACGCCGTTGTGCATCCACCGCGCGCCGCTTGGCACGCACGAACGGTTCATCGGATTCCTCATCGAGCATTACGCCGGCAATTTCCCGCTCTGGCTCGCGCCCGAACAGGTGCGCGTCCTCACCATCGGCGACGATGCCGCCGTTGTGGACTACGCCAAGGCCGTCGTGACCGAACTCCGCGCGCAGATGGTCCGCGTGGAAGGCGATTACAGCGCCGACAACATCAAGGGCAAGGTCCAAAATGCGGAGACCGCAAAAGTCCACACCATGTTGGTGATCGGCCCGCGCGATGTGGCCGCCAACGCCGTTAGCGTCCGTCTCCACGGCAAAGGCAACGTCGGCGCAAAGCCGAAAGCTGAAGTTATCGCGGACATTCTTGCGGCGATCAAAGAGCGGCGGGCGTAGTCTGCCGGGTTTCAGAAACGGAGGTTCGCCAAGATGTATAGATTGATCGCGACGGTGCTGATTCTGGCTGCGGGTAGCACGCGCATGTTGGCGACCGAGCCAACACTCAAGGTGGGCGACCCAGCTCCAAAACTTCAAACCGGCAAATGGCTACAGGGCGAGCCCGTGGAACAGTTTGAGAAGGGGAAAGCCTACATCGTCGAATTCTGGGCGACGTGGTGCGGTCCGTGCCGCGACTTTGCTCCTCACCTGAGCGAGATCCAAAAGAAATACGAGCAGAAGGGGCTGATTGTCATCGGCCAAGATTACCGGGAGAGCGATGAAAGCCTGGTAGCCTCCTTTCTCAAGAGCATGGGTGACAAGGTGACTTACCGGATTGCGCTTGACGACAAGACACGAAACAAGAAGGGGGCGATGGCCGAGGCGTGGATGACAGCCGCTGGTAAGGATGGTATTCCCACTGCATTCTTGGTGGACACGAAGGGATTCATCGCTTGGATTGGTCACCCGCTGGAGTTCAAACAGAAGCTGATCGAAGAGATCTTGGCCGGAAGATTCGATGTGAAACAGGCCGCCGAGGAATATGGCAAGCGACAGAGGGATTCGTCGCGGGTTCAGGCGGAAATGAAGAGAGTCGATTATCTGGTCGGACACGACAAGAACTATTCGGAAGGCTACAAGTTGGTTGAGCAGTTGAGCGCAACCCACAAGGAGGACATCATGCTGCAGGCCACGCTCGCGACACAAGTCTGGCGCTACAAGCAACTCGACCGAGACGGTCTGGCTGTGCTTGAAAAAATCGCCACGCGCGCTGGCGAAGCGGCAACAGACAGTGCCGATTCCTATGTCCTCGATTCGGTCGCCGCGATGTCGTTCGATAGGGGATTGAAGGAAAAGGCCGTCGAATTGCTGGAGAAGGCTGTCCAACTGGCCGATGAGAGCGAGAAAGCAACTTGCCAGAAGGCTCTTGATAACTTCAAGAAAGGCAGATGGAAGTGAACGCACCGGACAAGATCAACTCCGATATTCGTCGCGAGCAGGCGGCAAGAGGTTCACGAAGCCGAGAAAGCCAAGGTCCACACCATGCTGGTGATTGGCCCGCGCGACGTGGCCGCCAACGCCGTTAGCGTCCGCCTCCACGGCAAAGGCTCGCAAGGCGCGAAGCCCAAGGCGGAAGTCGTGGCCGACATTCTGGCGGCGATTCGAGAGCGAAGGCCGTGAGCGTGCTTTTGATTGGATAGCTGCCACCCTGTTGCGCTATATTGCTTGGCACTCTTGGAATGCTTACTAGGGTTGAGTTTCGTTTTCTGATTTCTAAACAGGCTTGGCTGGTCGCCTCGCTTCTGGTCATCTTGGCGGTGGTGACGGCCATTCGAATCCGTCTCTTGGACCTTCCTTTGGAACGTGACGAGGGGGAATATGCCTATGCTGTCAGCTCCTCCTGCAAGGCGTACCCCCGTATCAGTATGCTTACACGATGAAGTGGCCCGGCACTCATGTGGCGTATGCGCTCATCATGGCACTCTTCGGGCAAACGACTGCCGGGATTCATATGGGGCTGATTCTGATCAACCTCGCCACGGCGGCGCTGGTTTTCCTGTTGACGAGGCGCGTCTGCGGCGATGCCGCCGGCGTGGTGGCGGCTGGAACGTATGCACTGCTTTCGATCAGCCCTCCGACTCTGGGTCTTGCGGCACACGCGACTCATTTCGTCATGTTGCCCTCGCTGGCTGGGGTTTTGTTGGTGCAAAACCTAGACGATCGCGCTTCGCTGGCACGGGTTTTTGGGGCGGGGTTGCTTCTCGGGCTTGCCGCTTTAATGAAACAGTCCGGAGCAGCGTTTGGACTTTTCGCGGCGGGTTGGATTGTATGGTGTGAACTCTCACCGAAGAGCCGGAATTGGCGTCGTCTGGCCATGCGTTTAGGGTGCTTGGCGCTGGGCGGGTTGCTGCCGTTTATCGTAACGTGCTCAATTCTTGTTCTCGCGGGTGTGTTCGACCATTTTTGGGTATGGACATTTCAATACGCTCACACGTACGCTTCGATTCTCACTCTCGCAGGGGGAGCAGGAAACCTGTTTGATGCCGCCAGCAGACTGTTTATCGCGGCACCGGGGTTGTGGGCTGCGGCGGGATTGGGTCTTTTTCTGCTCTTTTGCGAAAGGTCTGTACGGTGCTGGAGGTTCTTTGTTCTCGGTTTCGCGTTTTTTTCGTTCCTTGCCGTTTGTCCTGGAGGGTATTTTCGAAAGCATTACTTTCTTCTCCTGATCCCGACAGCGGGCCTGCTGGCCGGCGTGGCGGCCCAGGCGGCCTACGGATGGATTGTGCGGCTTCGGCTTCCTGTCCACCCGACAGCCGTTCCCCTCCTGCTCTTTGCCGGTGTGGCCCTATGGTCGCTTTTTGAATCGCGCGACATCTTCTTTCAGCTTACCCCTGCGCAAGCGTGCCGCGCCGTCTACGGCCTAAATCCGTTTCCCGAGTCGGTGGAGATTGGCCGTTATCTGGCATCACATTGCTCGCCGGATGCCCGAATTGCGGTGATTGGATCCGAGCCGCAGATATACTTTTACGGCCATCGCCACTCTGCCACCGGGTATATTTACACATATCCTTTGATGGAGCCACAGCCATATGCCGTGCAGATGCAAAAGGAAATGATCCAGGAAATTGAGAAGGCCAATCCCGATTACGTGGTCTTTGTCCATGTCAGCACTTCTTGGCTGCAGCGTCCGGATTCCAACAGGCTAATCTTTGATTGGTTTGAGAAATATCAACAAGAGCATCTCCAGTTGGTTGGTTTGGTGGACATTCTATCCGCTAATCGGACCGAATACCGGTGGTTGAGTCCGCAAGGGCCTGTCACCCCGCCGCGCTCAGAGTATTGGCTGACCATTCTTAAGAATCGCCTCCCCTCTGATAGCGCAACGCCGAAACTCAAGTGATTTGCGGTCTCGTCGGAGTCGAATACTTCCAGAAAGTCGGCCCTCCCTAAACAAACAACAGATGCACTTCAGCACGCACGAGTTGGCTCTGACTGGATCAGAAAACTCGTCACCGAGATGGAGCTGTGGATTCGGACCGAAGACATTGTCGGCGCGTGGCCGCCAACGCCGTCAGCGTCCGCCTCCACGGCAAAGGCAACGTCGGCGCAAAGCCGAAAGCGGAAGTTCTTGCAGACATTCTGCAGTCGATCAAAGAACGGCGAGCCTAAGATCGTCATCTTTCCCGCCGATTGAGTCCGCAAAAAAGAGTATTGCATTGGCGTCGAGAAAGGCTTAAATAATCGGCGATTCGCGAGGCAGAGAATCCACATATGCTTGTGATTGAAACAACGAAGTTGAGGCGAACGCCGTGGCGGTGCGCAGTCCTGACAGTTCTCGGGATGAAAGCGCGCTTCCCTTGGACGCGTTTGGCCGGAGAATCGTGAACGAACTGCAGCAACGAAGCTAACCCGCCCCAGGGTCCACAGGAGGTTCTACTCATTCAACAATTTGTTCGTGTAAATCAAAAGATTCGCGCCCGTGAGGTCCGCGTGGTCAGCGGAGACGGAAAACAACTCGGTGTCATGTCCACCAGCCAGGCGCTGGGCTTGGCGCAACAGGCGGGCATGGATCTGGTGGAGGTGGCGCCGAATGCCAATCCGCCCGTTTGTCGGATCACCGATTTTGGCAAATTCAAATACGAGCAGACCAAACGCGAGCGGGAAGCCCGCAAGCATCAACATGCGGGCAAGGTCAAAGAGATCAAGTTGCGCGTGAACATCGACGACCACGATTACCGGACGAAGCTCAATCACATGATCGAGTTTTTGCAGGAAGGGATGAAGGTAAAGGTGTCGTTGTTCTTCCGCGGACGCGAAAACGCGCACACGGAGTTTGGCGATCAGTTGATGCAGCGGGTCATTGCGGACGTGCAAGGGATCGCTCACGCGGAAGTGCCGCCGCGATTGATGGGCCGCAGCATTCACATGTTGCTCGGTCCGGTGCGCGGCCCCAGCAAGAAACGCAAACAAGAGCAGCAACCCAAAGAAGAGGACGCTGCGTAAGACGATTAAAAAGGAAATCGAGAATGCCACGTTGGAAATCAGCGAAAACGAAAAAGGCCGCCGCCAAGCGGTTTAAGATCAGCGCGACCGGCAAGGTGATGCGTTACGGCGCGGGCAAACGACACTTGCTCGGCCACAAGTCCTCGAAGCACAAACGACGCCTGAGCAAGGCAACTGCTGTGTCTCCGACGCACGAGCATCACATCACCGACGTGCTGCCTTTCAGCCATCGCGGCTAGACTTCTGACGGTTTCAACAACTTTAACGGTTCTAACGGTTCTAACGATTCAGGAGACAGACAATGCCAAGAGCCACCAACGCACCTGCAAGCTGGCGACGCCGCAAGCGGATGATCCAGGCCGCCAAAGGCTATCGCGGCTGGCGCAGTAAAAAATTCCGCTACGCCAAGAACGCCGTCTGGCATGGCCTCACCTACAGCTTCGCGCATCGCAAAGACAAGAAGGCCGATTACCGCGCCCTTTGGACGCAGCGGATCAATGCGGCCTGCCGCGCCCAGGGCATCACCTACAGCCGTTTCATCGAAGCGCTGAAGAAAGCCAACATCGCCCTGGACCGGAAGATTCTCGCTGAGTTGGCAGTGAACGACGCGAAAGCATTCAATGCCGTGCTGGGCGCTGCAAAAGGGTAGGGGCGACATTCGCGCCGCGCTGTAGCCGCGAATCTTATTCGCGGCCAGCCGCCCTCCGCGAAGAGGCTTCGCGGCTACAACGGTTCCCAAATTGCTGCGGGCCCGATGACGTCGATCGTCTCTCGGCCCGCAATTTCTTTTCGCACAGCTTCCGACACAAGCAGTGAATCAAGGCGCAGCGTGTTCTTGATGCGGATGATCCGAGCATTGGCGACATCAATCGGTTCACATCCGCGCAACGCAAACTCCAGCGCCTGTTCATCGGTATAGGCCACAACCGGTAGTTTGCCGCGCTCGAAAAAGCCGCTGGCGAAGACGTTCTCGTACGTCGCCTTCCAATCAATCTTCTGGAACAGACGCCGCGTGGTGATGTCAGCCAAGCCCATCCCGTAAGCGGTACCGTTGCTGGCGTCGCTGAGATCGCGGATGACAATCATGTTGATCTTCGGACTGAATGGCTCAGGCTGGCCCGCAATTCTTAGCCGGCCGACCACGTTCGTGTCCAGCCCGGTGCCGCTGATGTCTTTGCCGATTTTGTCAACGATGAGCACGTCCAAGCTCGACACGGGCAGACGTGGCATGTTGGCTCGCGCCAATTCCAACAACAGCTTGTCCTGCTCAGGGATTTTCGACGCAGGCACGGCCCGCACCACCAGTGTTTCGTCGTAGGCATTCTCGACGATGGCAATCCCGAGCAGAATGTTGCCGCGCTCCATGATGCGCCGTGCGACGCGCGGCATCAATTCACGCAAGCCCTCGACGCCGTGTCGATGAATCGCGACGGCGCCTGAGCGTTTCCCCAAGCCGATGGCGATCATCTTCATCAGTCCGCTTTCGTGCGGCCCGTGAAACGACGTGTGCGGCTTGATGCGATTGATCAGGATCGCGCCGTCCGCGTCGTGTGCAGTTTTGTCCATAAACGCATCGGGGCCAAGTTCCACAACTCCCATCGACGACACAATGGGCGCGCCGACCTTGGTTTCCGTGATGCCGTACGTCTCGAGCAAGCGGCGTTGACCTTCTGCCGTCGCGCCGCCGTGGCTCCCCATCGCAGGAACGACGAACGGTTCGCCGCGTTGCTGTCTCACCCACGCCACGACTTCCCGCACGATCAGTTGGAGATTGGCGATGCCGCGGCTTCCGACTGCGATGGCAACACGCGCGCCGGGCTTGATAGAAACTCCACAGCCCGCCAGTTCTGTCCGCACCGCCGCCTCGATATGCTCGAGCTTTTTTGCGGGAAACCGCTGCCTGATCTTGAACATGCGAGGCAGTGTCATACGAGTGTATGGGCGGGGCGCGATCCCGCCACGGCGGGAGCGCGCCGAATGGTATGCGGACGGCCCGGCGGTCCGTCCCTACCAACATTGAGAGATGGATTCATCGCAGCGGAACGAAGTGGTGTTTACGTTGCGTGAATCGGCGGATCTTCTCGTAGCCGCAGCGGCGCGCCAGCGCAACCGCCTTGTCGAAATCAGCGGCGACATCCTGCGGCACATGTGCGTCGCTGCCCAGCGTGATCGGGACGTTCAATCGTCGCGCGATTCTCAGAAACTGCTCAGACGGATAGATCTCGCGGCATGGTTTCTTCAACCCCGCCGTGCTGATTTCAATGGCTACTCCTGCTTCAGCGACGACACGCAGCGCGTGTTCGAACACCTCTGTAAAATCGGTGCTCGGTCGGAAGTTGAATTTCTTCGGCAGGTCAGGGTGGGCGAGCGCATCAAACAGCCGTGAGCGCGCCGCTTCTGTCCACACGTCGAAGTATTCGCGCCAGCGGGCCTCGACATTCTCGCCCTCCCAGTCTTCGGCGCTCCTGTCCACGTGAAATTCGCCGAGGTAGTGTACGCTGCCGAGGAAGAAGTCCCACGGATGCATCGCGGCGAGTTCGCGAATCCAGTCTTCACGTCCGGGAATGAAATCCACCTCGAGTCCCAGCTTGACCGGAAGCTGCGGAAATCTTCTCTGCGCCTCGCGCACCCAGCCGACGTACGTGTCGAGGTCGGCCAGCCTGATGTGCCAATCGGTGTCGCGATTGCCCAGCGGCGCATGATCCGCGCAGCCAATCTCCTGCAGTCCGCGCTCGACCGCCACCTTCGCATAATCGACCGGCTCGCCAGTTCCATCCGTCAGCCGCGTGTGCATGTGGTAGTCAATCAGCATCCGCCGCAGTGTAGTGCAAGGTCGGCGGAGGGCAAAGCTTGAATTGGAATCGAGAAGCGGCATGTCCGGGATGGAAATTCCATGCACCGTCACACCGTTTGAAGCCTGCGAGAAAACCATCGACAGACCGAAGTTCGCGGCATTCCTTATTGATAATTCCGGGGCTTCCCAATCACAGTGAAGGCGGCGCGCGTCTGCCGTGATCGGTTTCCTTGGACCTTGCCGCGACGGCGGATTTTCGTTAGATTGCACCCGCCATGCTGAAGAAGGCGCTGATTCCGATTCTGCTGATCGTTGGCATCATCCTGCTGCTGACGGCGGTGGCGTATTGGTATTCTCAAAAAGAAAGCGAAGACTGGCCTTTTAAATCCGAGCATCATCATTAGGAAATCAAATGGCGAAGATCAGGAAACTGTTGCATACGCGATATCGGGTGAATGATCTGGAGAAAACGGTTCACTTCTACCGCGGCGTACTCGGTCTGAACGAAACGGGCCGTCATAAATCGCCGCGCGGTTCGGAACTCGTGTTCATGAAAGCGCCCGAAAGCGATGAGGAAATCGAGTTGTGCTGCTACCCCGGCAGTGGCCCGGTGCAAGTGCAACCCGATCTGACGCATCTGGCGTTCGAGGTGGACGATTTGGAGGAATTCGCTCGCCAGCTTGAGAAAAAGGGCGTGAAGTTGTCGGACGGACCGACCAGGTCGTCGTCGGGCAGCGTGTTCGCGTTTGTGGACGCGCCGGAAGGTTACGAGATTGAGTTGATTCAGCGGGCGAGGAAACCATGAATCGTGGGAGCGACATGCTTGTCGCGACCGGTCGGGGCAGGGATGCCCCTCCCATACAATTGTAAAAATGACGCAGCACTCCAACATCATCATCGCCCCTTCGATTCTTGCCGGCGATTTTGGCAATTTCGCGCGTGACGCCCAGCGGGTGGAGCAGGGTGGGGGAGACTGGCTTCACTGTGACGTAATGGATGGTCATTTCGTGCCGAACATCACCTTTGGTCCCGAGACTATCCGCGCCCTTCGCAAGGCGACAAAACTTCCGCTTGATGTTCATCTCATGATCGCGCGGGCCGATCTTTACTCCGAGCGATTCATCGACGCGGGCGCGGATCACGTCATCGTTCACGTCGAGGCGAGGTACGACGTGGCCAAGACGCTGGCATTCATCCGGAGCCGTGGCAAGCGGGCAGGGGTGTCGCTTAATCCGCCGACGCCGGCAGAAAGGGTTTTGCCGTTCCTCGACCAGATCGACGAACTGCTGGTGATGACCGTCAATCCGGGTTTCGGCGGACAAGCATTCATACCCGAGGTGCTGGAGAAGATTCGGGTTCTGCGCGACGAGGCAGATCGACGAAGGCTGGCATTTGAGATCAGCGTCGACGGCGGGATCAGTCCCGAAACTGGACGCCGCTGTGTGGAAGCCGGTGCGAACGTGCTGGTCGCCGGGAACTCATTGTTTCGCCACAAAACGCTGGATTTGCGGGAGGCGATTCGGGAGTTGAGAACAAGCGTGGTGTAGCGGCGCTTCCCTGCCCCGAAGGCTTTCGGGGTGAACGAAGCGCCGTAGAATAGGAAAATGGATTCTGCGCTTCACCACGCTCGTACCGCTCAGAGCGGCACGAGGAGCGTGGTTCACAGAAGCGCAGCTACAACCATGGAAAAGACTGAGATTAAATTCGGGACAGATGGCTGGCGCGGCGTCATCGCGGAGGATTTTACATTCGACAACGTGCGCCGCGTCGCGCAAGCCACGGCTGATTACTGGAACACAATAGTGGGGCGGGCGTCTCGCCTGCCAAGCGGACGGGCGGGAGACGTGACTCCGGCGGGCGAGACGCCCGCCCTACGCAACACAGGCATCGTTGGATACGACAATCGCTTCTTGTCCGAAGTCTACGCGAAGCTCGTGTGTGAAGTGCTGGCGGCCAACGGCATCAAGGCGTTCTATCCGCCCGTGGCTCCACCGACGCCCGCCGTGAGCTACGCCGTGCGCGACCGGAAACTCTGCGGCGCGGTGATGATCACTGCCAGCCATAATCCTCCGCAGTTCAACGGCTATAAAGTTAAGGCCGAATTTGCCGGCCCAGCCGATCCGGAGATTTGCAGTCAGATCGAAAAGCGCATTGATCAGTCTCCGGTGCGGTCGGTCAGCTTCGACGACGCTGTGCACACCGGCGCCATTGAGATTTACGATCCGCGTCCCGCTCACATCGCAGCCGTCAAAAAAATCGTCGATTTGAAAAAGATCCGCAATGCCAGGCTGAAAGTTATCGTCGATTCGATGCACGGCTGCGGCGGCACCGTGCTGGAGGAAATTGTAGGGCAACCATCTTGGTTGCGGAGAGGGAAGGGGAGGGCAAGCTGGAAGCTCGCCCTACAGACAATCCGCGCGACGCGCAACCCGTTGTTCGGCGGCGTGAATCCAGAGCCCATTGGGAAGAACCTCGGCGCGCTTTGCGACGCGGTAAAGAAATCCCGAGCCGATATTGGGCTCGCCACTGATGGCGATGCTGATCGGATGGGCGTTGTGGATGACAAGGGCCGCTACGTGTCGATCCAACTCGTGTTCGCGATGCTCTTGCTTCACCTCGTCCGCAATCGCGGCAAGACGAACGGCGTGGTCGTGAAGTCGGCGAATTGCACCGTGCTGATTGACCGGATCTGTCGCGCGCACGGGCTGCAATGTGCGGAGGTGCCCGTCGGCTTCAAATACATCTGCGCCAAGATGCGCGAGACGGATGTGTTGATTGGCGGGGAAGAGAGCGGCGGAATGGGATTCCAGGGTCATATTCCCGAGCGTGACGGTATTCTGGCCAACCTCATGCTGTTGGAGATGCTGGCGACGACGAAAAAAAGCGTGACGCAGATCGTAGCTGATCTACAAAAGGAATTCGGCAAGAGCGCCTACGACCGCATCGACATGCATTATCCGTTGGAGCAGCGCGGCAAACTCATCGAAACGTTGCGACGCGATCCGCCGCGCGCGTTGCTCGGCTCGCCGCTGGCCGAGATGAAGGATTTCGACGGGGTGAAGTACGTCGCGGAGGACGACTCTTGGCTCATGTTCCGCGCGTCGGGCACGGAGCCCATCATCCGCATTTACAGCGAGGCAGCGAGCGCTACACGAGTGCAACGCTTGCTGGAGTGGGGGAAGTCCCGGGCGATGATGATTGCCACATCCTCGCCGTAGTGCTCCGCCGCGACTTCCAGTTCCCGCCCGACCGTCCGTTCAACAGGTAGCGAAGAGCGGAAACCAGAACCAGACTAGAGAGAGCGGCCAATTCGCCCATATCAATTGCCTGCCCGGCCAGGATGGCCGGTCAGAGTCGTCCAGATCGAGTAAGGGTGGGGAAGGGGACTATCCAAAACCGCCAAGGGCTGGTAGAGTGTGCCGCCCAAAATGGACATTTCGCGGATACGAAATTTTTGCATCGTCGCCCACATCGATCACGGCAAGACGACGTTGTCGGATCGGTTGCTGGAGGCAACGGGCGCTCTGGAAAAACGCGAAATGCGCGAGCAGGTGTTGGACTCAATGGACCTGGAACGTGAGCGCGGCATCACCATCAAGGCGCATCCGGTAACGATGACCTACAAGGCGGAGGATGGCCAGCAATATGAGTTGAACCTGATCGACACGCCGGGACACGTCGATTTCTCCTACGAAGTGTCGCGCAGCCTCGCGGCCTGCGACGGCGCGTTGCTGGTCGTCGACGCCGCGCAAGGCGTCGAGGCGCAGACGGTTGCCAACGTGCATCTCGCGGCCAAGCAGAACCTGACGATCGTGCCAATCATCAATAAGATCGATCTGCCAAACGCGAACGTTGAGGAGACCAAACGCCAACTCGAGGAGATCCTGGCGATCCCTGCCGATACAGCGATTCTGGCGAGCGCCAAGACCGGCATCGGCGTTCAAGACATCTTGCACGCCGTCATCGAGCGCATTCCACCACCGCAGCTGGAGCAGGACAACTCCCTGCAGGCGCTGGTGTTTGATTCGATGTTCGATACGTACCGCGGCGTCGTGACGTATGTGCGGTTGTTTGCAGGCGAGATCGCGCCGGGGATGATGGTTCAGTTGATGAGCACGGGACGCACCTACGAAGTGAAAGATGTCGGCGTGTTCACGCCCAAACCGGCGTCGCGCCCGAAACTCGGGGCAGGGGGCGTCGGTTACGTGATCGCCAACATCAAGAGCACTGCTGACGTGAAGATCGGCGACACGATGACGGATGCGCGTCATCCTGCGGTCAAACCGTTGCACGGTTTCCAACAGGCGCATCCGATGGTGTTCAGCGGCTTGTATCCAATCGACTCGGCCGACTTCGAGCATCTGAAGGCGGCGCTGGCGAAACTGCAGCTCAACGATTCAGCCTTTCAGTATCAATCGGAAAGCTCGGCAGCGCTGGGCTTCGGTTTTCGCTGTGGCTTCTTGGGGCTGCTGCACATGGAGATCGTGCAGGAACGGCTGCGCCGGCACTTCGGCATGGACATCATTGCGACCTATCCGAGCGTCATCTACAAAGTGCTCAAGACGGACGGCGAAATCGTCGAGGTGCACAACCCGATCTACCTGCCCGATCCGTCACAGGTCGATCATATCGAAGAGCCATACGTCCGCGCCTGCATCATTTGTCCGAACGAAAACATCGGCGACATGCTCCAATTGATCATGGACAAACGGGGCGAGGTCAAAAAGACCGATTCGATCGATACACGCCGCGTGATGCTGACTGCTGAATTGCCGCTCAACGAGATCGTGGTGGATTTCCACGACAAAATCAAAAGCGTCACGCGCGGCTACGGCTCGATGGATTATGAGCCCTGCGGGTATCGCGAAGGCGACCTCGTCAAGCTCGACATCCTGGTCAACAGCGAACCTGTGGACGCGTTTTCCAGCATCGTCCACCACGGCAAGGCGGAGTCGCGCGGACGCGCGCTGGCGCTCAAGCTCAGGGAAGTGATCCCGCGACAGTTGTTTCAGGTTGCGATTCAGGCTGCCATCGGCGGCAAGATCATCGCGCGCGAAACCGTGCGGGCACTGGCGAAAAACGTCACCGCCAAGTGCTATGGCGGCGACATCACGCGCAAACGCAAGCTTTGGGAAAAACAAAAAGAAGGCAAGAAACGCATGAAACAGATCGGCAAGGTGAACATCCCGCAAGAAGCGTTCATCTCGGTGTTGAAGGCGGGGTAGGGGAGGCAACCATCACATGGCATGGAAAGATCGCAGAATTCTCAAACAAGCGCGTGAGTTCGTCGCCGGCTCGCGAAAGCTGTTACGCATACACCGCGACCTGCTTGACCCGCGCAACCTGCAGGAAATCGCACGCGCGTCTGACGACCTCGTCGAGGCAGTCAAGACCAAAAACATCGCCGCTGTCAGTTCGCTGCGCGAAAAACTGGAGACGCAACTGGAGAAGTCCTTGCCCAGACAGAATCAGCCGGCGTTGCGGGAAAACGTCGAGGTACTGCTCGTCGCGGTCATCGTCGCGATGGCAGTCCGTACCTTTTTCTTTCAACCTTTCAAAATCCCGACGGGCTCAATGCAGCCAACGCTCTACGGGGTTTATCCGACTCGCCCGCCGTGGTCCATGTTTTACGAACCGCCTCTCCATTACACTAACGGTCGGCCTTCAATCATTGAGCAAGTCTTGGGAGTAGCGTTGTACGGCCGGATCTACGATGCGGATGGTTATCGGGCGCGCGGCGACCACATTTTCGTCGATCGGTATACGTATCATTTCCGGAAACCGCGCCGGGGCGAAGTCGTCGTGTTCGCCATCGACAACATTCCCTACCTGTTGGGCATGTCGCAGCATGGCCGGGGGACATTTTACATCAAGCGCCTGATTGGCCTTGAGCACGATACCGTCCAGATCAAGCCGCCGCATGTCCTTGTGAATGGGAGAGTCATCGATGATCGCCCCGCCTTCGAGCGCATCTACTCACGGCAGAACGGTTATCACGGCTACACCATTCCCACCGGTCCCACCGGTGCCAAGTGCATACGCAGCGAAAATGACACCTACACCGTGCCGGCTAAACATCTTTTCGTCCTCGGAGACAATAGCCCCAATAGTCTTGACGGACGCTTCTGGGGATCATTTCCAGAGGAGGACCTCGTCGGCAGGGCGACGCTGATCTATTGGCCCTTCACCAAGCGGTTTGGTCTGATCGACTAACCGATTCTAAATGTAACCCGCGACTTCCCGACAAAATACAGAACGTCGCACAAGTAGACTACACATGCTCAACAACACACGCGCATGTTACTTGACTGGGGCACCAACTGTCAAGCCTGCGCGGAGCACCCGACCCCCAACGCGAACCCCCGCGCGGGGTCTTTTCATCGCCGCAGCTTCCACTCTTGCCGCGTGTCCTCGACGGCCAGCCAGTACGCCAAGAGCACCGTCGTCAGCGCAGGGTAGATGCCTTCAGAGAGAACGCGGAGCGCAAGGAGACCGCCGCAGGAGAAGCCGCGCCTTTTGAAATTCTCCGCGAGCGCCGCGTGCAGCGCCCACCACGACACGGAGCTTGTAGGGATGCGTTTCGCCTGACGTTTGAACAGTGGTTGCGGTCTGTGACCCGAAGAACGCTTTCTGGTCGCGGACACGTCAGAGCGTCGGTGACCAGAAGACCGTTTCACGTTACGCGCCGCCAACGGAGAGCTTTGGGGTGGGAGAAGGCTGGCCGCTGTCGCCAGAATGGCCACTCGGTGACCGCTTGGACAATCGGGGCCGGAGTGCCGCCCCCATGCAGTCAGTACAGATGATGCCGCTACCGACTCGGTGGACGACCTTCGTGACGCCCGGACCGCAGAACGTCCGCCCGCACACGTCGCAGTCGATGACGATATCGTCGTCCATCAGAACACCTCCACCACATCACGCCCACGCACTTCGAGCAGAGTTTCCCCGAGCACCGCCCCGCCCGATTCGAGCAGGTGCTCCCACGCCGCGATCAACTCAGCCATCGTCCGCGAGTAGTGGCAGTACACGTGAGGCCATTCCCCGTAAGTCTCGCGGCCAAGTCTTTTCAACGTTTCCCAGCCCCTCGACATCGCCACAGGCAGCCGCCACCACGACCAAGAGAGCCGCTTGAACGCGTCCTGTTCGACGCAGTACTGCGTGACCATGTACTTCGACGTCCGCTTGGCGTCCTTCTTGCCGTTGCCGATGCGAGCGATCCACACCACCGGCGCCCCGTGGATGCGATTCCACTCCGCGGAGAGCCATCGCTGGTCAACATAGAACGAACGCTCACCCCGCCACGCCCACACGACGTGCAGCACGC
>JBEKFI010000047.1:0-21610 GCA_050013395.1 Verrucomicrobiia bacterium
GTCTGACGGTGACTTTCCCGCTTGCATCTTAGGTTGCCCGGTTGAACCAAACCTCAACACACTGTTTTTGGCAAGCGCCAAAAGGAACAATCACGGCTCAAAGGTTTACCCCGTTCCACTGAGAGTGAATCGCACCGCGAAACGCCTACCCCGCCCAATCGGCGCTGAGGAGTTCGGCTTGAGCTGCGAAGGCTCAACGGATGAGCGCCTTAACTTCCTCTTCAACGAGCGGACTCATTCTTACACCTGCTTGAATGCGGATCAGCAACTCCTGCGGCAAGTCCTTCTTTGGTTTCACCACGCCCCAACGCCAGTCCTCCACCAGTTCGGCCACGCTCTTCCGAAACACCTTATTACAGTCCACGATGGACTGCTTTGGAAACTCATCGTAGTCGTCGTGGCTGATTTCCACCAACGTTTCCGGTGGGAGGTTGCGTCGCCGCTGCCGAACACTTTCCAGTTTGGACGAAGCTACTGCCATGAGCAGCAACTGGTCGCCGAGGGGATCGGTATTCACGACGACAAAGTAATGCGGTTCGGCAGAAGTTAACTCGCGGTGCTGGAAATAATAGACTGCGCCGGGCCGCAGGGTGACGCGGATCTCCCACGGAACCTCCGCTGGCATGGCTCAGGCCCAGAGAGACTCGATTTGCACCATCTCTTCCAATTCTTCTTCGCGCAGCTTGCGATCTTCGGGAGAAAGCGGCGGCGAAGGATCAATGTCGCGCGGTGCGTCTTCGAGGAAATGGCGGTAAGACATGCCGATGCGAGAGACATCCGGCGACTTCAATGCCGTCTCGTGGCGACTCCATTCCGGGTACTGGTGAGTGATTTCCGCCAAACGAAACTCGTCGTAACCGCCAAAGTGCCGCCACACGGATTCGAGCGCCTCCAAATCGCTGGCGGAAAACACCGCGCGGTCGATTTCGTTGGCCGAGGCAAAGTAATACTGGCTGGCTGGTTTCAGAAACTCCTCGGCATAGCTTCGTTCATGCGCATCCAGAAATTCCGACATCTCCGCCAAGTCTTTGCAACCCGACGGCACCGGTCCGTACTCCATGGCAAGGTACTCATCATTGGTGATGGGTCGTCCGTACTGTCGCAAATGCCAGCGATCAGCGAAGAAAACCAGCTTCAAGGCCTTCATCTTATTGATCTGGCCACCGGCCTTACGCGCGAAAAAGTTCAGTACCTGCGTGGCCTTCCGATGGGAGAACGTGAGTGTCATGCCTCTAGATCACCATTTTACCGCTATTGACATGCTTGTCAATCGGCGCGGCATTTCTTCACACGTTCGTTAAGCGTACTAAAAGTATTGAGGTTTGGCATACGCACGGAACTTCTACACGGTTTTGCAGTTTATTGCCAGCCCAGTGTGCGAGATCTTTTTCATAACTTGTAGCTGCGGATTGACCAGAGTGTGCAGGCTGCCATACAGCCGCGCTACCCGCCAAATCAACCGCGCATGACGCCGATTGCGCCGATGGCAAAATCACTTTCTTTCGCCCCGGCCGACTGCTAAAATTGTTTGCTTCCTTGGCCGTGAGCCTCGGCGGCCGGGTGCAGGTAGCTCAGCTTGAGGTCAATCTGCCCGCAGTGGTTCTGTGCATGCTACAGAAAGTCAACAGGAGCAGTCGTGAATAAGAAGAAAGGAATCGTGATGATTAAGAGGGCTTCGATGTTACTGGCGCTGTTTTTTGCTTTGCTGGCGGGACTGAATCCGCTGGCGGTGCGTGCGGCGGAAAACATTTCACTGGCGGGTGAGTGGCGGTTTGCGTTGGACGGCGGGGATGCCGGAGTGCGGGAGCAGTGGTTCGGCAAGGATCTGTCGGATCGAATCGCGCTGCCCGGCGTTCTTCAGTCACAGGGGTACGGCGACGAGATCAGCACCAACACGCCGTGGGTGCTGTCGCTGTATGACCGCTTCTGGTATCTGCGTGAAGACTACAAGCCGTACACCAAACCGGGCAACGTGAAGGTGCCGTTCGTGTGCCAGCCGCCACGGCATTATCTTGGCGCCGCGTGGTACCAGCG
Source organism: Verrucomicrobiia bacterium (assembly GCA_050013395.1). Classification (GTDB taxonomy): domain Bacteria; phylum Verrucomicrobiota; class Verrucomicrobiia; order Palsa-1439; family Palsa-1439; genus JBEKZD01. The sequence continues at coordinate 2,035 of JBEKFI010000047.1, forward strand.
CGACGCCGAGATTCCCGCGAATTGGCAGGGACGCCGGGTGGTGTTGAACTTGGAGCGGCCCCACTGGGAGAGCACGGTCTGGGTGGACGACCGGAAAGTCGGTTCCAACAACAGCCTGTGCGCGCCGCACGTTTATGACTTAGGGACGCTCGCGCCGGGCAAACACCGGCTGAGCGTCCGCGTCGACAACAGGATGATCCTGCCCTACCGGCCTGATGCTCATAGTGTTTCGGACTCCTTGGCCGGAAGTTGGAACGGGATCGTGGGTAGGATCGAACTTACGGCGACGAGTCCGGTCTGGATTGACGACGCGCAGGTGTTCCCGAACGTGGCGAAAAAATCGGTGTTGATCAAAGTGCAGGTCGGGAACATGACCGGCAAAGCAGGTCGTGGAACGTTGAGCGTCGGAGCGCCTGCCCGCCGTAGTCCCGCTGAGCGGGACGAAGGTGGGAAGAACGCGGCGGTGGCGTGGGATGAAAAGGGTGGAAAGGCGGAATTGGAGGTGCCGCTGGGGAATGACGCGCAACTTTGGGATGAGTTCCATCCGGTTCTGCAACGGCTGACGTTGCAACTTAAGGGTGATCAGGCAGACGATCGCCGGGAACTGACCTTTGGCCTCCGCGAGTTCCGCACGGAGGGACAAGACTTCGTCATCAACGGTCGCAAGACAAACCTGCGCGGCACGCACAACGGCGGCGATTTTCCGATGACAGGTTCTCCACCCACGGACGTGGATTACTGGCGGAAACTCTTCCGCACCTGCAAGGAGTGGGGCCTGAACCACATGCGGTTCCACTCGTTTTGTCCGCCGGAAGCAGCGTTCGTCGCGGCGGATGAACTCGGGTTTTATCTCCAGCCCGAATGCGCGATGTGGAATGACATCAGCCCGGGCACCGCAATGGAGCGGATGATGTATGAAGAAACCGATCGGATAATCAAGGCTTACGGGAATCATCCTTCATTCACGCTGCTGTCCCCAAGCAATGAACCCAAGGGCCGCTGGAAAGAGTCTCTGCCCAAATGGGTGGAGCACTATCGGAAGGAGGATCCGCGACGGCTTTACACGACCGGCACCGGCTGGTCGCTGATTGACGTTCCCGGTCCTGTCGAGGGGGCGGATTATCTGGCCGTCCACCGCATCGGCCAAAACATGTTGCGCGGCACCAACGCGTGGTTCGGGCGGGATTACGCGAGGTCGCTACAGGGAGTCACCGTACCTGTAGTGTCACACGAGTTGGGCCAGTGGTGCGCCTATCCCGATTACGATATTATCAAGAAATTCACCGGCTACATGCGACCCGGCAATTACGAGATTTTCCGGGACTCGCTGGCCGCGCACGACTTGCTGAAGAAAGACAAGGACTTCGCTTGGGCGTCGGGCCGGTTTCAACTTGCGTGCTACAAGGAGGAGATCGAAGCCAACCTGCGCACGCCGGGCCTCGGCGGGTTCCAATTGCTGGACTTGCACGACTACGTCGGGCAGGGCACGGCGTTGGTCGGCCTGCTCGACACGTTCTGGGAATCGAAGGGCTATGTCACGCCGGAAGAGTTCCGCCGCTTCTGCAATACGACGGTGCCGCTGGCGTGGTTGCGTAATAGGGTGTTCACGACGGCTGATCCGTTTGATGTTGACGTGGAAGTGGCCCACTTCGGCGCCCAGCCCATCGCCAACGCCGTGCCGGTCTGGCAGATCACAGGCGCCAACGGTACGGTGGTCGCCAAAGGGGAATGGCCGGCGCGGACGATTCCGATCGGGAAGAACATCGCGTTGGGCAAGATCACGACTGACCTGTCTAAACTGGCCGCGCCGCGTGCTTACAAGCTCGTGGTGGGACTCCGGGGAACACCGTTCGAGAACGACTGGGATTTCTGGTTATACCCGGCGCAGGTGGATTCCTCGGCGCCGAAGGACGTGCTGGTGACCAGATCGTGGGATGAGGCGGAAGCGCGGCTGTTCGCCGGAGGCAAAGTGCTGTTCCTGCCCCGCGACACAGACCTCGGCTGGACCAGCCCGCCGCTCGACAGCGTGCCCGTCTTCTGGAACCGGCTGATGAACCCGGCTTGGGGCCGCATGTTGGGACTCTGGTGCGACGCCAAGCATCCCGCGCTCGCGGGCTTCCCAACGGAAGCGAATTGCGACTGGCAGTGGACGGAAAACGTCCGCCGGGTGCGCGCCGTGAATCTGGATGGTCTGCCGCGTCCGCTCCAACCCATCGTGCAGGCCATCGACGACTGGAACCGTAATTACAAACTCGGGCTGGTATTCGAATGCCGGGTTGGAACAGGCCGGTTGATGGTTTGCTCCGTCGATCTGGAAAGCGCCCTGAACTCAAGACCTGTGGCTCCTCAGTTGCGGCGCTCGCTGCTGGACTACATGGCCAGTAGGCGGTTCCAGCCGCGGGTCGCCGTCTCGGCCGCCGATATGCGGAGCGTGCTGTTCGACACGCGGATCATGCGCAAGCTCGGTGCTGTGGCCAAGGCGGATGGCCCGGCCGCGAACGCCATTGATGGGGATCCAAACACCTTCTGGCTGGCCGGCGCCCGTGGCGCACGATATCCTCATGAGCTGACAATCAGTTTCCCCGCGCCGGTGGCGATGTCCGGCATCGTCTGCATGCCGCGGCAGAACAGCAGGGATCACGAAGGTGATATTCGCCAGTACGTCGTCCAGGTGGGCGATGACGGCCAGCGATGGCGCGAAGTCCTGCGCGGCGAGTTGGCTTCGACGTGGAATCCGCAGCAGGTGCCCTTCCCGCAAACCGTCACGGCGCGACATTTGAAGTTCACGGCGCTTTCCGGTTTTGGCAACAACGCGTCCGCCGCGCTGGCCGAGTTGGCAGTGACCTACGCCGGGCCGAAGCTGGCGGACAACGAACCGGGCACGATCGAATACCAGCGTGTTCGGAGTGCGACGCCAGACGTTGATGAAGGAACGGGTGCCTCTGTCGTACCGACGAATGCGCCTCCCCGTCGGAACCAATGACCTGCCGTTGGCAGCGATGGCCGAGCGGCTGCGCTGGGAAACGACGATGAGCGCTCTGTCGTTCTGGGCGCGGTTTTATGAGATCGAGACGAATTAGCTGATCTCTTCCGTCCGTGACTGCCTCAAAAAACACGACAGCGCCTCCTCGGTGGCCGGGTTGGCCGTGATCTACGCCGTGCCGAAGTTGGCGGGGATATGGCTTTTGCCTGATGCCGAAATGATCGAGCGTTGACCATTTGTTCAAAGGTTCCTATTGTTGGGAATGCGAAATTTGGCGGCAACCCTCTTGGTCTTTCTTGGCGGTTTCGCGATCGTGGTGCTGGCGACCACGGACTGTCCGGCGGAAGTGGTCTATGAAGTCACGTCGCCCTACCACCAGATTCAGGTGATCGGCACGACGCTCCTCGCCGCGCCCGCATCATCGTGGGTCAGCGGCGAATACCGCGATGGCGATTTCAAGCTCGTGCACGGCGGGCGCGCGGCGGACATCCTCGTTTCGCCGGTAGACTTCCAAGTCGTGCAGATCGCTGTCAGCAGCCTCGCGGCGGACATCGAGCGCGTCACCGGGAAGAAGCCCGTGTTGCGCACCGAGCCAGCCGGTCTTACCGGGCACGTGGTGCTGGTGGGGACGCTAGGCCGGAGTCCGGTCATCGACGCCTTGGTGCGCGACAAGAAACTCGACGTGAGCGCGGTGCGGGGCCAGTGGGAGAGTTTCATGATCGCGACGGTGGCCGAGCCGTTGCCCGGCGTCAGCATGGGTCTGGTGATCGCCGGTAGCGACCGTCGCGGGACGGCCTACGGCGTTTACGAATTGTCAGAGGCGATCGGCGTCTCGCCGTGGTACTGGTGGGCCGACGTGGCGCCCGACCGCCGCGAGAACCTCATTGTTTCCGCGGGAACGCGCCGTTTCGGCCCGCCCTCGGTGCAGTACCGCGGCATCTTCCTCAACGACGAGGACTGGGGATTGCAGCCGTGGGCGGCAAAAACTTTCGAGCCTGAGACGGGCGACATCGGCCCCAAAACCTACGCGCGGATTTGCGAGTTATTGCTGCGGCTCAAGGCCAACACGCTGTGGCCGGCCATGCACTCGTGCACCAAGGCGTTCAACATTTATCCTCAAAACAAAATCGTCGCTGATGACTACGCGATTGTCATGGGCTCGTCCCACTGCGAGCCGATGTTGCGCAACAACGTCACCGAGTGGACCGCGCCGCCGGCAGATTTCAATTTCGTAAAGAACCCCGATGGCGTGACGAAATATTGGGAGCAACGCCTCGCCGAGAACGGCCGATTCGACAACATCTACACGCTCGGCATGCGCGGGATTCACGACGGGCCAATGCAGGGGCCGACCAACGCCACGCAGCACGTGCAGACCCTCGAACGCATCTTCGGGGTGCAACAGGATTTGCTCGCCAAGTATGTTGCGCCCGATGTGGCGAAGATTCCGCAGATTTTCTGTCCCTACAAGGAAGTGCTCGCCTATTACCTGAACGGTCTGAAGGTGCCGGAGGACGTGACGATTGTTTTCCCCGACGACAATTTCGGTTACATCCGCTATTTCCCATCGGCGGAAGAACAGCAGCGGCGCCGTGGCGGCTTCGGCGTTTATTATCACATTTCCTATCTCGGCAGTCCGCTCTCCTATCTCTGGCTCGAAACGACGCCGCCCGCGCTGATCTGGGAGGAGATGTCCAAGGCGTACGACCACGGCATGCGCAAGCTCTGGATCGTCAACGTCGGCGACCTCAAGCCGGGCGAAATCGGCATGGAGTTCTTCCTGCAGATGGCGTGGGACATCACAAAGTGGCGCCGCGACAACCTGCCCGACTTCCTCAAGCAGTGGGCGGAACGCGAGTTCGGCGCCGAACACGCCGCTGAGATTGCCGCAGTGATGGATGAATACTATCGGCTCGGCTACGCGCGCAAACCGGAGCACCTGCAGTGGTATCTGCCCAACGAGCAGCCGCGGCCGAGCGCGCTGACCGCGATCGACTACGGCGACGAGGTTCAGGCGCGGCTCGACGCTTACGGAGATATCCTCGCCCGCGCCAATCGCCTGTACGCCGCGATGACGGAGAATCACAAAGAAGCTTTCTATGAACTCGTGACCTATCCGGTGCGCGGTGCCGCGCTCGCGAACGAGCGCTTTTTCTCCACGGAGAAAACCGTGCTTTACGCCGCGCAGGTTCGGGCGAGCGCGAGCGACTGGGCGCGACGGGCAGCGGATGCCGACGCCCAAATGAAAACGGAGACGGCCTTCTTCAACGAGCAGCTCGCCGACGGCAAATGGCGGAGGATGATGTCCATCGAACCGTCCAGCAACCTATGGCGTGGCCTGCGTCCCGCCCCGTGGAGTCCGCCAACCGTTTTAGTCGAGGCGCCCGCAGCCGCCGGACTTGGCGTGGCCATCGAAGGACGACGCGAACCGGTCCGCGAAGGCGAAAAGGATGCCGCACTTCCCACGCTCAACGTGTTCACGCGCGATGCGCGTTTCATCGACGTCTTCAACACCGGTCGGGCACCTGCCGAATGGTCCGCCAAGGCGAGCCACGATTGGATCAAGCTCAGCCAAGCCGCCGGCAATCTGCGTGATGACGCGCGCTTCCGGGTCTCCGTCGATTGGGACAAGGCCCCGAGAGGGGAACACGTCGCAGGCACGGTGGTGATCACCGGGGCCGGCGCGACGCGCATCGTCAACGTGCCCGTGTTCAACCCCGAGTCGCCGCGGCGTGCGGAGATGACCGGCTTTGTCGAATCGAGCGGCGTTGTTTCAATTGAGGCCGAGCACTTTGCCCGCAAAGTTGATCGCGCCGGCGCGGGTTGGCAGGTGATTCCCGGGCTTGGCCGCACGGACGACGCGGTGGCGGTCTTCCCGACGACTGCGCCAAGCGTCGAGCCAGCCAAAGTCGTGACGGATGCCCCGGTGCTCGAATACGGGACGTATCTGTTCACGACCGGCAAGGTGGCGGTGACGTGTTATCTCGTGCCGACGCATCCGGTGAAGTACGGACAAGGACTGCGGTATGCCGTCGGCCTTGATCGCGCGACACCGCAGGTGGTCACCGTGAAAACCGAGGCCCAAACCCCGGCGTGGTCGCGAAATGTATTGAACGCCACGACCACCGGTTCGACGACGCATGAGATCGCGACGACCGGCCTGCACGTGTTGAGAATCTACATGGTCGATCCCGGCGTGGTGTTGGACAAGATTGTGATTGATGCCGGCGGCGCACGGCCCAGCTACCTCGGCCCGAAGGAGACGAGGGTCTTTGAGCACCTGCATGCTGGCGCGAAATAGCACGGCATTGTCCGGCTATAGCCAAGATCGAACTAACCTAGTCTTTCTAATAAAGCAAAGAATCGTTCTCATGTCTCCCGAGCAGAGCCCAAGCGCCACCGAAAGAGAAAGCGCAATTAAGCATCTGGCAGCCAATGTCTCGACGGAACTTGTGTTATCGTTGGCAGAGCGGATGAGAAACAAACAATCTCCTTGGCACGTAGATGACAATTCGGGGCTTAAGCTTCAGTTCGTAAAAATGATACGCCGTCTTGGGTTTGGCTGGAGTGACGAATACCTCGACGGTCACTGGCACGAGTTAGTCGAGGAAGCGGTAACGAGACGCCAAGCGGGTGCATATGATTTCGATTTGCGAATTGTCGATCTTCTTCGATTTGCCGGCCCTCTGCTGTTTGCCAACGAGGACGTGAGTTTTCCGTATTCGCTAGGGGCAACCTGCATGCTCGTAAAGTTCCGTGGCACATATTACGGGATCACTCCTGCACATTGTCTAAAAGATCGGAACGACAAGTCGATTCGTATCGGGGCGGTTGAGCAGTCAGAGATTTTTCTGCCGATCCGACGTGTGATCAGAATCAACAACTCTGAGACTTTCGACACAGATTGGTGCGATTTGGCTTTCTTTGAAATAGCAGATGACCGAATTTCAAGGGAAGAAATGGCTCGGCGTAGCTTTTTCGAGCTTGATGATCATCACGGGCCGGCTTTGAAATTCGCTGTTAACACTCCTCTTGTCTTCAAAGGCTATCCATTTGAGATCTCTAAGGTGGACTACGACTTGAAAGAGATTGGACGATTGTCCGTCATTGGCGATTGCAGCTTTCGAGGCCCTGCCGAATCGAGGATCTGCGGAATTGTTCAGTTCAATGACTTGACTGGCATAACCAACGCAAATGGACTTAGCGGCTCTCCCCTCATACGTTTCGACCCGCTTGATGCATTGCATCGACCGACTCTCGCAGGAGTGATACTCCGAGCAACCAAGGAATCCATGGCCGGTCGGTTTGTCTATGTCGGGTCGATTCTAAAGGCGCTTACGCAGGTAAGGTGAACCGAAGGTGCGGATTCATTTATCCGCTCTTGGTAAATTGGCCTGTACCGCTCAGTATGACACTTCCAAACCGTTAGGGTACCCCCGGGTGGCAGTGCAAGCGGCCTGTGCAATGTCGCAGCGATTTCGAGTTTGGGTTGAAAACCACCAAGAGGCGATCCGCCATTGGAAGCCGTGGAGGCAGGCAGCGGCATCGGGCTGAGCAGGCTGGGGAACCTCTGCTGAGGGGGTGAGGGTCAGTGCGAAGTCGTTGGTGGCTTCTATGGCTTTACACCGCTTGGAACAACGGTGCCAACAAGACGCTGCCCTTTCCCGCAATTTGCGTCGGGCTGAATTTCATATGTTATATGGTCTAGATGTGGCCCTCTTTCACCGTGATTGAAAAGCAGCGCCGGGCAGACCCAGGACCGCTCAGTCCCTCCGCCGAGCGGAAGCGTTTTCGCGAACTTCTAGATGTGACCATCTTTTGCCACTAGTTTGTAACCGTCTTTGGTATTGACACGCCAGCGTTATTCAATTATTCTTCCCGCTGTTAGGATGGAATACTTGAATATGGCCAAAGCTCACATAACCACCAAGAGCGGTACTAAGATAACCGTTGAAGGAACCTACGAGGAAGTCGCCGCTCTCGCGAAACAATTGAGTGAATCGGATTCTCCGGTATCCCCAAAATCAAAGCCCTCGAAGCGTTCCGAGAAACCTCGTCAGCCGAAGCCCACCCCCAGTAACCTCATTGCGAGCTTGATCGACGGCGGGTTCTTCCGGAAGCCCAGGGATCTTGCTTCAATCAAGGCAGCGCTGGAAGAAATGGGGCACTTTTTCCCCGTAACAACGCTCTCACCGATCCTGCTTCGTTTGATTCGGAAGCGCCAACTGAGGCGCAAAAAGGATAAGAAGCGGTGGCTCTACACAGGATGATCATGGAAGACAAAATCATTCAAGCATTAGAAAAGCGAGTAGGCCGCCTGGAGAAGGCCGTTTTCGGTGTCGGCAAAAAGCTGAAGCCAGAGAAAAAGGCCGGAAATTTCAAGGGGGCCACTGGTGGCGTTCGGCTTCTCATTTCAAAGGGATTCTCCAAGAAAGCCAGAACGGCGCCGGATGTCAAAACCGAGCTTGAGAAGAACGAGTACGTCTATCGTATCCAGGTTGTACAAACGTCCTTGAACCGGTTATCGAAGCGTAGCGGGCCTCTCTCGGCGCTCAAAGAAGGAGCCAAAAAAGTGTACGTGGACAGAAAATAGCTTCAATCCAACCTGAACGGGAAAACTTCTTATGAAAGCTCACATCACTATAACCGACGAAAACGGAACCGTATTTGAGGGCGACGCGGAGCTCGCACAGATTTCACGTACCCGAAAAACACGTGAGTCGCCGTCGCCAAAGCCGAAGCCCGTCAAAGGATCGGCCCAGAAGCTTGACTTCTCAAAGAACGAGAGGCACTTCATCAAGGCCTACGCCCGAAAGTTAAGCGGTCGAAAGAAATTTGTGCTGCTGTTGGCATACCTTGCCAAAGGCACAGTGGGTAAGGAAGTCGATGTGAAGGAAATACAAAAGCGTTGGAACAAAATGAAGGGAAATTCTCTCCTCGGACTGGAATTCAACCGCTTCTACCCAAACGCAGCAAAAGATGATGGCTGGGTAAATACGCCAAAAAAGGGTGTCTATGTCCTCTGCTCATCGTGGAAAGAAGTACTCGAAGATAACAATGGATAAGCAAGACATCGAAAAACTGCTCACGCCCAGATTTCAGAAAAAGCATGTCAGTGCTGCGTTGGGGCATTTCTCCGGGATGGTAGAGCGGTATCAAGGCGGGGACTGGGAACCCTGCATAGTCAAGAGCGGAAAGTTCGTCGAAGCTACGGTTAAGGCCTTGGGGCTTCACGCGGGCCTGACATTCGCGACCGGTCGGAAGTTCTCGGCAGGTACGGTTATCGACGACCTTGCCAAGGTGCCCGCCGGTCCCATTGACGACGCAATCCGCCTAACCATCCCGCGTGCGTGTCGCTTCGTGTACGACATCGCGAGTAACCGGGGAGCCCGACACGATCCTCAAGAAGTTGACCCCAATGAAATGGATGCCACCGTGGTAGTGCCGAACTGCGCCTGGATTTTGGCGGAAATGGTCCGTTACTCCCAGAAGGGCGCTGTTGATCTGAAACAGGCCAAGGAAATGGTGGACTCTCTGATGGTAAGGAAGTATCCACTCATTGAAGAAGTAGATGGGCGCGTGTATTTTCATCACAAAAAAAAGAGCGCTCCTGATGTAGCCCTTCTGGCGTTGAGTTACTGTTACCCCAATAGAATGAAGGAGGAAGACCTAATCGCAACCATCAAACGTCACAGGTTCAAGGACACCAACGCAAGAATGGCTGTGACCCGTATACGTAAGTTTACGGACGATGACGGGCAGGGCCAATTGCGCCTCTTGGCTCCCGGGTTAAAGGAAGCCGAAGAGATAATGAAACGCACCTGACGATTTGGCAATATATTTCCAGAACATTGGAAGTACGCCAATTTCCGTGTCCCAATCCTCATGCAAAATCCGAGCCCCCAGGCCCCGGATTTTGCCGCCTCGATGGCCCAGATTTCGGCTATCGGCGTCGAGCTTAATCTGTTGTTTGAAGACCCCTCGGGGTCTGGTTGCAATTCGGTTCTCCACAAGCAAGCCCCGCCCGCCGCTCAGAATCCACGAAGCTCAGCTACTGCAAGTGGTGCGTGGTTTTCCTGCTCGAAGTACCCGTAACAAATACCCATTTCCATTCTCAAACGGTTCTACAGTCGCTGTCACCTCAAGCACCGGGTACCGAACCGTCGCCAGACCGTAGCTCTTATACGTATCGGCGAAAAGTTCGGTCTCGACGATCCCGGTCCAGTCGGCCAGCGTAAGGAATTTCATCAGTTCACCGGTGACCTGCTGATGGATGCGGTCCTCGACGATCAGGCCGCAGCAGGTGATTTTCTCTCCGACGTGCTTGCCGAGTTCAGCGACGGGGCAATACGTCTCCCATGCAATATCGGGATGCAACTCCAGCGGATGACCCGACGCCGTGAAGTCGAGCAGTTCAAACTCCGCCTTCAGCCGCTCCAAACGCGTCGGTTCGCTCAGGGCGACGGGCGGGACGCGATCTCGCGAAGAGTCGGCCAAGAGCCAGCCCTGATCTGAGTTGCGGCCGCCGCGCATCAGGTGCTGGATCTGCCAGAACTGCGCCGTGCGCGACCGACCGAAGCCGTCGAACGCGCCGACCCGGAGCAACAACTCCAATTCCTCCCCTGGCACGCCGACGCGCTTGCAGAAATCCTCCAGCGAACTGAATTTGCCGCGCTGCCGTTCCTGGATGATCCGCGCTTGAGTGCGTTCATTAAGCCCTTTCACGCGGACTGCAGGAACCCTGATCTTGCCGTCGCGCACGGTGAACATCGGACCCGTATCGTTCACCCACGGCGGCAACAGCGGGATGCCGAGCCGATGACATTCGAGGACGTACACGAGCGGCTGGTAAAAGCCTTTGCCGTTGGACAACACTGCCGCCATGAACTCGGCCGGGTAGTACCGCTTCAGCCAGGCGGCTTGGTAGGCTTCGACGCCGTAGGCCGTGCTGTGCGCCTTACAAAAGGCGTAGCCGCTGAACCCGCTGACGAGGTTCCAGACCTCGGCGATCTCCGCTTCCGTTCGGCCGAGTTTCCGGGCACAGGCGGCGAACTCGTGGCCAATCTGTTCCGCCTTCTCCCACTGCTGCTTGCCGAGCGCCCGCCGCAACACGTCAGCCCGTCCCGGCGGCAACCCCGCGAACGCCTCGCAGATCTGGAGGATGTGTTCCTCGTACACGACCATGCCGAAAGTGCTCTTGAGGCATTGCTCAAGCGACGGGTGCGGATAAACGACAGGTTCGAATCCCTGGTAGCGGCAGGTGAATCGCACCTTCTTCTGCTCGTTGGCGGCCCCGGGCCGGATCACGCTGACGATGGCTATGAGGCCATCGATCTCTCTGACATTGCACATCCGGCAGAGGCTGATCATGGCCGGGCTTTCAATGTGATGCACCGCCCGCGCACCGCCCGTGGCGATCATCTCCCAGACATTGGGGTCTTGCCACGGTTCGAGACTCTGTAGATCCACTTCGATGCCCCGTTGCGCCAGCGCCTGCTTCACGTCCCGCATGACAGCCAGTCCGCCCTGCGCGAGTATGTCGATCTTCACGAGGCCGATCGCCTCGACGGAGTCCATGTCGAAATGTGTCGTCGGATAGCCCTTCGCGGAGGCGAAGCAGGGGACAAGATCCGTCATCCGTGACCGCGACAGCACAACGCCGCATGGATGCATCTTTGGATAGCGCGGAAAACCGTCAAGGAACTGCGCCATCTTCAGTGCAGCCTTGTACGGTTCTTCTTCAACGGGCAGATCGTGGGCCTCTTGGCTGTTGGCAACAGCTTCCACCAGATCCCTCGCCGCAGCGTGCGGGATGCGCTCCGTAAACCGCCGGACCTGGTACTCCGACACGCCGAGGACCTTGGCGACATCGGCAAACGCGCTGCGTGCCTGGTACGTCGAGAACCCGCCGACAACTGCCGTGTGCTCCGTACCGTACTTCTCGAAGATCAAATCGATCACATCGTCCTTGCGGTCGTGCGGGAAATCCAGGTCGATATCGGGCAGCTTGTTCAACGCCATGCGGTCCCTGTTGATGAACCGTCGGAAATAAAGGTCGAAACGGATCGGGCACACGTCGCTGATGCCGAGGCAGTAGCAAACCAGCGAATCGGCAGCGCTGCCGCGCGTGATCCATTCGATGCCGCGCCGACGGCATTCTTGCAGGATGTCCCAGATGACGAGGAAATATTCTTCGTAACCGACTTCAGCAATAATCACCAGCTCCTCCTCGACCTGCTGCTGGACCGCCTCATGGCGCGTTGGGTAGCGGCGCCGGAGGCCTTCAAGGACGAGCCGGCGCAGGAACTCGCGTGGTGTTGAGCCGTCCGGTGGAACAAACGCGGGGAACTGCAGTTTCCCGATCTCGAAATCAAACGCGCAGCGGTCGGCGATCTCGCGGGTCCGAGCCAGCGCATCCTCCCGCCCTCGATACGCCATCCGCATCTCCGCAGGCGTGGGGAAATGATATTCGCCAGCGAGGCGTTTCTCGGGGTGCTCCTCTCGCAACAAAGTCAGTGTGCGGATGCTTTGGACAACATCGAACCTCCAGCGGTCGGCAGGCTCAGCGTACCGGATTACCGGAACCGCAACCTCGGACTCCAGGTAGAAGCGGTTCGGGAAACGGTCAGCCAGACGTGGATCAGAACCGATGGCAATCAACCCATCCGTGTCGACGTGGTCCGTTGAATATGATCGGTGGCCTCCACGGGTCAAGAGCCGGCAAAGATTCCGATAACCAGCGACATTCTGCACATAGAGCAGGAGCGGCGAATTGCCCCAGCGCATCTCCGCGCCAATAATCGGCTTGATGCCCGCCTCCTTTGCCGCCTGAACGAATTCGACGGCGCCGTGCAGGTTGCTCTTGTCGGTGATCGCAACGGCGGGCAGTTCGTAACGTTTTGCCAAACCAATGATCGCTTGAATCGATAGCGTTGAGTCGAGGAACGAGTAGTAGCTGCGGACATTGAGTGGAACATAGCAGAGCGTCTGGGACGACTGATCTCGATGCACTGGTGGCGATGCGCGCGCGCGTTCTTTCCGAAGTTTTCCTGCAAGCAACATGTCATGGCCTCGCATGATCACAGCGCGTCCGTGACTGCGGCGCAGTTCGTCGATTACGTGCGACAACCGTCGTCGCGCCTCGTGCTGCTGGGTGTCAGTCTCCAACGGGAGCTCGGTGCGGACGAAGCCCTCGTACAAGTTGGAAAACTTCAGCGACACCATCCGCAGGCTCACGCGGCGCTTCCACGCCTGCCTGAGCATCGGATGAAGGAGCGAGTAGATGTCGGATTCGAGGTCCGTCGGCTCGGCGAGACTCTGGCTGCGCTGGTCTTCGGCCATGTCGTTGTAGCGCACCTTGACCGTCACCGTGCGGATGCTCTTGCCGTCCTGGCGGACCTTGCTCGTCAGCTCATCGGCCATCCGCCGCAAGGTCGCCTCCACGAACGTCTCATCGGTGGTGTCGGCGGCGAACGTTTCCTGTTGGCTGTACGACTTGGCGGGCGCAGCCTCACGTAAGACGGGGCGGTCGTCCCTGCCGTTGGCGAACTCCTTGATCTGAATTGCCAAGCCACCCAGCAACAGCGACAGCAGATCGACAGGCGTTAACGCGATTTGGCCGATCCGCGCCAGCCCGGCGCTATTGAGTGTTTCGGAAGTTTTCGGACCGATCCCCGGCAGCCAGCGGTTTGCGAGCGGATGCAGGAACGCGGTCTCCTGTCCGGGCGGTACCTGCGCGAAGGCAGCGGGCTTGTTCAGCTTCGAGGCGATCTGGCTGACGAGCTTGTTGCTGCCGATGCCCTCGCTGACGGTGATCTTCAGCGATTGACGGATGGCATTCCGAATCTTCTCAGCAATCGTTTCCGGTGGCTTGCGGGCGCCCGTCAGGTCGAAGTAGCCCTCGTCGATCGACCCGATCTCCACGTCGGGCGTGAAATCGTACGCATACGAGAACATCCAGCGCGAGAACCGTTCGTACTTCTCGTAGTCGCCGGGAAGCACGATCAGTTTCGGGCACAACCGGCGGGCACGGACCGTCGGCATCGGCGTGTAGATCCCGAACCGGCGGGCTTCGTAAGAGGCAGAGGCAATAATGCCGCGCTTCTCGCCGCCCACCGCTATGGGCTTGCCGCGCAGGCGCGAGTCGGCGGCCTGTTCCACGGAGGCGAAGAACGCGTCCGCGTCGAGATGGACGATCGACCGTTGCATGACACACCTCGGCGGTCGGTTACTTCCGCTTGCGGATGAGGGCGACCATCACGCCCTGGATCACCAGTTCGGTCACAGGAATCAATTTGGGGTAACGCGGATTCTCGGCACGCAGATACGGTTTACCCCGGTCGATGAGGAACGTCTTGAGCGCGCTCTCGTTGTCGATCAGGGCCGCCACGACGTCACCGGACCGGGGCGTGAGGCCGTGCTCAAAGATTGCGTAGTCCCCATCGACGATATGTTTGCCAATCATCGAGTCGCCACGCACCTGCAGGGCGAAGGTACGCGCCGTGGGGCGGATCCCCAGGCTTTCGACATCAACCGAGATACACCCGGTGGCTTCCTGTTTTTGTTCCTCGGAAAAACCGGCGGGGATCGTGCCGTAGACGGGGATGTCGACGACGGGGCTGCGGAACTCCTCCAGCCCTGAGACGACCTGCCAGGAGCGGGCCTTCCCAGAGTGATGTTTCAGTGCGCCTTTGCGGATCAGCGCCCACACATGATCTTTCGCGGCCGTCATGCTGCGAAAACCGAAGTGACGGGCGATCTCCCGCAGGCTTGGAGTTTGCCCCGTAGCTTGCTGCTGGGCTCTGATGAACTCCAGAATCTGCTGTTGCCGCTTGGTAAGCTCCATACTGTTCACTTGCACAGTATCCACTTTCTCCGGTATTGTCAATCCTCTCGGAGCGGCAAAAGACCGAAGGTACAATCGGCCCATGTCTGGCGCGGGAAGGGGTCAGTTCGATTGTTGTTAGTTGAACCTGCGCGGCATTATGAAAATCGAACTGACCCCTGCCTCAGTCGAAGCATCTCGCCGTGCGTTGAGCGTTCAGCGTTGAAGGTTGGACGTTGACTTAGAGCGCGCTGCGTGACCGCCTTCTTGTTCGCCTCAGTTGATTCATTGCTCTACGTAAGACTACTCGGAGCTTGAAGCTCGTAATCTGAGAGAATAGCCTCACATCGAAATGGAGGGCGTTATGACACTCGAAGCCATGTACGGATTAGTCGTATTAGTTTTGGGCATTTTTCTTGGCAGCTACATCCGGCGTAAGGGAGAGCTCTTTGCAACCAAGGAAGGCATTGGGATCATTACGCGCATAGAGGAAGAAGTCCGTCACCAATTCCGTCAGATTATAGAGCAGGGCACTAGAACGCATCAGCTTCGCCTCGCTGCATTAGATCGTCGCTTACAGGCCCATCAGGAAGCCTATGCGCTTTGGCGAGAGCTTATCAGTAATGCTCATCAACGTGACAAAATCGGGGCGGTCGTCATGAAGTGCCAAGAATGGTTCTGTCACAACTGTCTTTATCTTGACGCTGACGCGAGACAAGCTTTTGCCGAGGCATACGGAGCAGCATTTATCCATTCAGAGTATACTAGGGGTCGCCAGGATGATGAGGACAGAAAAAGAGTAGAATCGAATTGGAACCGAATCGAAAAGGCAGGCGACGCGATTGTGAAGGGAGTTGAGTTGCCGAGCATCGGAAAATCAGAGGCCGACTTGAAAGAAATTAAGCTACCATGAGTGCAAAAACAATTCTGATCTCGAAGCTTGACGCCGCTCGCCGGCAAATCGAGACTGCTGTCACTTTGTATTTTGCAAACGGAGACTTGGTCTCGATACATACGCTTGCCTATGCCGCCTTCAACATCACAAAGAACCTTTGCGACATCCGCCTTCCCAGAAAACAGAGCCGAGTTCTTCGATCTTGTCTCCGACGAGTTAAGGCGGACACAGCGACGACAGATTCAAAAATCGTATTCTTAAGACTGACTATTGCTGAATTGCTGCGAGCCTATCGGCAATCCCGCGCAGCATTCCGGCAAACACCAACTCGAGAAGGGGTCAGTTCGATTATTGTTAGTTGATCCTGCGCGGCATTATGAAAATCGAACTGACCCCCGCCTCAAACCAGCCAAGTGCAAGATTGCTACTGTACGTTCACCGCGTTAGCATGCCGCGCAAAGCCGCTAACAAAGAGTAAGAACTCATGGAAGCTCAAAATCGAAGACTCACCGACTGGCACGGAAAAATTCAACGCGCGGAGATGAAGCTGCCGCGCTTTCAGCGTTTTGAGGAGTGGGATCGTAACCGAATTTGCAGCCTTCTTGGAATGGTGATTCAGAATCTGCCGCTGGGGATCACGCTGATTTTGGAAGTAGGCGACGAAGAAAAATTCGTCTCGCGATTCTTGGAGACAGCACCGGCGATTAAGGGTCGGGTTTATGAACATCTTCTCGACGGTCAGCAGCGTCTCACGGCTCTCTGGCGAGCGTTCCACAACAACTACGAATGGGAAACGTACTACGTGTACCTCAAGGAATTCGACAAGGACCACAAGGATAAAGACCGCGAGGACATGAGCGTTTACTGGCGGGGACGCTATTACACGAAGAACGGCGCCAAATATCCGGCCTGGTGCGACGACCCGGAGCAATGTTTACGGCGGGGAATGATTCCAACACACCTTCTGAGGCCAGAGGATATGCAGAAGGAGATTGACGATTGGATCGAACGCGCAACGAAACCACTTGAACCAAACGGCGGAAAAGAGGAACTCAAAACATTTTACGATTTTAAAAAGCGGGTTAGTGACCGTATTAAAGACTTACGGTCAGTCGTGGCCGGTTACAATTTGCCCTACCTATCACTTCCCGCACAGACAGAGAAGACAGTCGCCTTAACCGTGTTCATTAACATGAACACCAACAGCAAGCCGCTCTCGACATATGACATCATCGTGGCTGAAGTGGAAGGCGTAACGGGGCAGGCGCTTCATGATCTGGAGGAGGGCTTGGCCAAGCGCCATCCGGAAGTTGGCCGATATGCGGAGTTGTCCGACCTGATTCTTACAACGTCAGCGCTGCTGCAAGGTCAGCTCCCGAATCAGCGCGGCGCTTGGAACATGGACACGCAGCGCATGATCGACGGTTGGGACACGATGGAGAAGGGTTTGACGCGCGTGGCGAACTTTCTGAAAGGCGAAGGAATTCATGACGAAAGACGTTTGCCTACCAATGCCGTTTTGGCGGTGATTGCCGCTCTTTACGCGGACATACCGGAAGCGGGCGACAAGCGAGGTCAAGATGAACTCCTGCTGAAGAAATATCTGTGGCATGCATTTTTCACGAATCGTTACGAGAACTCGGCAGCGACACACGCCTTTTCAGATTTCAACGTGCTCAGGGGCGTCATTCGCAGGGAGCTCAAGGCCGATAAGACGAAGTACACCGTGAAGGATGTCCCGATCTTTGCCGAGCACGCTCTGGCGGAACCGGAGGAACTGATACCGGTTGAATGGCCGAAGCGGGCAACAATCCGGGGGCGGGGAATTATGGCGGTCGCGTCGCGGTTGGGGGCATTAGATTTCTCGACTGGCGAAAGGCTCGATGCGAACAACATTGTGCATAGGCACTATCATCATGTGTTTCCTGACGCCCTCTTGCGAGAAGCGGAAGTGGAAAGTTATGTAGCCCTCAATTGCGCCTTAATCACAGACAAGACCAACATCTCGATCGGACGGAAAGAACCGTTGCAGTACTTGAAGGATCGGTATGAGTGGGTCTCTGAACAGATTGTGCGTGAGCGTCTTCAATCGCATCTTATACCGATGGCTGAGTTAGCAAACGGAGGTTATGAGAATTTGTCGAAAACCGAAAAGCAAGAGAAGATCAAAAAAGACTTCGACGCCTTTCTCCGCAAGCGCGCGGAACTCATGATCAAGGCTGTTAAGCAACTCGCTGATGGCCGACAAGTGAGCCCGGCCGAACTCTGCGCAGAGTAGAATTATGCCCGCACCCGGCGAAGATAAGAGCGTTCAAGCGCGCACGCTATTGCACCAGTTGCTGACGGCGCATTGACAGGTTACGGGTTGGCTCGTGCTGAGACGGACAGCAAGACTGCGGCGGCGAATCGCTCGCATGTCGGCACATGCACATGCTCAGAACACACTGAGAATGAAATCGCCCACACTGTCTCCTCGGGGGAAAGGACCCTTGGCCTCTCATTGAAAGCGGATGGAGTGCGATGAAGCAGAGAAACCAACTGATGCTGGTTCTGCTGGCCCTGACGGCGGGAGCCGTTTGGGCGGAGGCGGCGAGTGCCGCGGTGGCAGGCAAACCCGCCCCCAGTCAATTGCGGTGCGGATGCGCGTCGGCTCGGCCGGTTGCCTTTGGGTTCAATCCCCTCCAGCAGCGGGTGCGCCCTCTTGCCGCGCCGGCTCATCCGATGATGGTTCCGTGCCCGGGACGATTCAGCGACCATACCCATCAGGGCCGGCGCTGAAGGAAGGTCTCAATTGCCGATGGAGCGCTACCAGCATTCAACAAAGGTGTATGCCAAGCTCATTTCGTGTCGTTGATCGGCTGCAGCAGGATGCGCGTTGGCTTGTCGCGGTCGCAGGTGAGTTCACCGTCCTTGTATTCGAGTTCGACGACCTGGATCGAACTGCGGCGCTGTTCGTAACTGTTGGCAGGCCCACGCGGATCCGTACGGCCGGGATGGGTGAAATAAAATAGAAACGCACGGTCGCCGCTCACGACCACATCGGGATGCCCGCCTTTCACGCCGTCATCGGCACCCTTACCGGGTTTATCGACGAGGTTGTACGGTTGCGTGACCCACGTCAGAGCGTCGTCGGAACGGTACACGCCAAGACCGTTCCAAATATCGACCACCATCCAATAATGATCCTTCCACCGAAACACCTTCGGCCCCTCGCCCGGCCGCTTGCTGACGTCGGCGACCTTCCCCTTGTCCTCCCAAGCAAACAGGTCGGGGCTGTCTGCGTAGTAGATGGATTTGCGATCCCTCTCGTTGTTATACCACATGCGCCATGTGCCGTTCGCCAACCGCAGGACGCAGGCATCGATGACCCGGTCGGATGCGAGTTTCAGCGTGGATTCATATTTCCATTGGAGCAGGTCTTTGCTTGTGAGGTGAACGATGTCGCGCGGCGCGTTCCAATTGGTGAAGATCCCCGGCACAACGGAGAGGAACATATGATAGCCGCCGCTGTAATCAATCACATCCGGTGCCCAATAGGTGTAGTTGGTCCCGCCGTAAGTGATTCCGGCCGTCCCGCGGTAGGTCCATGTGGCGCCGCCATCGGACGACTCGGCGATGCCGATCTTCGTGCCGTGAACCCAGGACACGCCCGCCGCGTTCGTCATATTCGCGCGACGGTTTGTGTAAAACATGAACCATTTCTTTTCGGCGCGGTTCCAAATGACGGTCGGATCGGCCGCACCGTCGTACACGGGATCGCGGAAAAGCGGTTTCGCCGCCACCTTGCCTGGTCGTGCGGGCTCAGCCTGTTCTACGCCGCCGGCAGCGCCCCCATCCCACCGCGGATTGTGCTCGGGCATCTGCTCACCGATCA
>JBEKFI010000048.1:0-21043 GCA_050013395.1 Verrucomicrobiia bacterium
CGGCGGCGCTGGCGCTAGGTCAGAGCGGGCGCGTGGAGGCGATCCCGTGGTTGCAGGAGGTTGCCAAGTCCGACGAGTCGGACTCGGTCAAGGAGGTGGCGAACGACGCGGTGGCGAAACTGCAGTTGAGCGTCCGCTGGGTGCGAACGCTGCCCGAGGCGTTGAAGCAGGCGCGCGAGTTGAACAAGCCTGTGCTGGCGTATTTCTTTGTGCGCGGCTCGGAGTTCTGCCAGAAGATGGAAGAAGGGTTGCTGACAGATCGGGCGGTGCTCGACGAAGCGGAGAAGTTTGTCTGCGTGCGCGTCGACTCGGCAAAAGACGCCGAACTGGCGCGGAAGTTCGACGTGCGCGGCGCGCCGACGATTTTGCTGTTGGATGGCGAAGGCAACGAGAGGTCGCGCGTGACTGGGTTGGTGGAGAAGTCTGCCTTGCTGGGCACACTGTCGGAATCCCGCCGAGGCGGGATGACGTTTCTGGAGGCGCGGCGGTTGGCGTTGAAAGATCCTGCGAACGTGCAGGCCAACTGGAAGGTGGCGGAGACGTACCTGGAAGAAGGCCGCGAAGATTTGGCCGAACCGCATTTGCGGAACGTGATCGGGCACGACGAAGAAAATCGATATGGCTACACGGACAACGCGATGTTCGCGTTGGGGTTTGTGCTCGGCAAACGCGGCCAGTACGCACAGGCGGTTTACAGCTTCAAGCGGTTGATCGAACGCTGGCCGAGTTTTAAGGACAAAGACAAGGCGCTGTATTGCTTGGGCTTGAGCCAGTTGGCGTTGGGGCAAAGGGAGCAGGGGCGGGCGGTACTGGAAGAATTGATTCGTGAATTCCCGGATGGTGCAGTGGCGAAAGCGGCGAAGCAGGCGCTGGAAAAGCTGGGGGGCAAGTGATGACGACCCATCTCATGAACAGACGGGGAGACGGCGGGCTGGGGCCAGCCCGCCCTACCGTGTCTGCGGTATGGCGCGGTGGCCCACCGCGCCACCGGCACGCGGGGATTTGTGAGACGACATGGAGAATCGCGAAGACATTGGGTCTCGTGCTAGGTTTGATACTGGCGATCAACAGTCTGACCGCGGCAGAGGAGTTGAGCGAAAACGACAAGCACGCGACCGCCGAGGCAAATAAATTTTTCGAGCGCGGCAATCAGTTTGAAAAGAACGGCTCGCTTCCGCGCGCAAAGGCCGAGTACCAAAAGGCTCTCAAGGCTTTTCCTCGTCATCTCGATGCACTCTACAATCTGGCCATTGTGTGCGAGAAGTTAAACCAAAAGGGAGAGGCGATCGAGACGTATAAGCATTATCTGGGGATCAAGCCCGACGACGCGGACGTGTGGACGCAGTTGGGCGTCCTTTACGACGAGGGCGGCAAGAAAACCGACGCGCAGGCGGCGTACGAAAAGGCGCTGGCACTCAACCCGAAATTCGGTCGCGCTCATCACAATCTGGGCGTGCTGTTGGAGGAACAGGGCGAACCGGACGAAGCGCAGAAGCATTTGGAGGCGTTTGTACAAATTGAAGAGCAGGCGGGCCGGCCAAACGGAGACGCCTGTTACAGCTTGGGATGTCTGTATCTGGCCCGTGGACGAGTCAAGGACGCCAAGATTCTGCTGCAGAAGGCGCTCGATGTCGATCCGGCCGTTCCTTATTACAACAACGCAATGGGCGACGTTTACCTCGCCGAGAAGCGACCTGATTTGGCGCTCGTCCACTACAAGAAAGCTGTCGAGAAGAATGAGAAATACGCGCTGCCCTACAGCGGCATGGGCGACGCTTACCGCCAGCTCAAGGACACCGGCAAGGCCGCGCAAGCCTATCGCAAAGCGCTGGAATTGCGGCCCGATTATCCGGTTGTGCACTACAAACTGGGTTCGCTGTACGAGGATTCCAATCCAGCCGAGGCGATAAAAGGTTTTGAAAAATACCTCGCTTCTGGTAAGAATCTGGAGCTTCAAAAAGAAGCGACAGAGAAGTTGGACAAACTGAAAAAGGCAAATCAGGCGCAACCAAAGCAACCGTAGGTCTCATCATGTCACAGCATTCGAGTTTGAAGTCAGCGAACAAGATCCAGGCGCGGCGCAACGTTCTCAAGCGATTCGAGCGCGTCGAGCTCTTGAAGAAGCAAGGACGCTGGAAGAAAGGCCAGCGCATGTTCGGCCTGCCCAAGACCAAGCCGGAGTAGGGGCTCTTTTGTAGCCGCGAATCCTATTCGCGGCGCGCGGTTTAGCAGACCGCGAAAGAGTTTCGCGGCTACAACGAGGGCGTGCCTGACTATCATGTTGGTTCGTCTTCAAAAATTCTTGGCGGAAGCGGGCGTCGGCTCGCGGCGTCGTTGCGAGCAACTTATCCAGCAAGGCAAGATTTCCGTCAACGGCGAGTGCGTCACCACGCTCGGCACGAAAGTCGATCCAGAGACTGACCGAGTCATGCTCGGCTCGAAGCCCGTCGCGGCGGAACGCAAGATTTACATCGCGCTGAACAAACCCGCAGGCGTCCTCTGCACCAACCGCGACACGCACGGACGCAAACGGGTGCTCGATTTGCTGCCGCGATCGCTACCGAGGCTTTACACGGTCGGCCGCCTTGATCAGGACACGGAGGGACTGCTGTTCCTGACAAACGACGGCAATTTTAGCTTGCGGCTCACGCATCCACGCTACAAAATGCCCAAGATGTATCTGGTCGAAGTCGATGGGAAACTGAAAAACGAGCAGATCGCTCGATTGATCGAGGGGGTTCACAGCGAAGGACAGGTGTTGCGCGCCGAAAAAGTGTTTCAGGTGCGCCCCTGCGGCAAGACCACCGAACTGCGGTTGGTCATCCGCGAAGGGAAAAAGCGCCAGATACGTCGGATGTTGGCAGCCGTCGGCCGTCCCGTCGTGCGGCTCACGCGGCTGTCGGTTCATTCGGTCACTTTGGGGGATTTGAAAACAGGACAATGGAGGTATCTGACAGATGAAGAAATTCACAAGCTCATGCATTTCTCGTCGGCTGGCAATCCTTAGCATAGTGATGGCGTGCGCCGCGCTTGTTGCAACCGGCAGCACGCGCGCCGATTCAATGCTTGCTCAAGCCGCTCCGCCCGCCAGCAGCAGCGGTCGCGGCACCGTGTTGAAGGATCGCGTCAGCATTCGTTCGCGCGCCGACAAGAACTCCGAAATCGTCGCCCAGGTCAACAAGGGCGACAATCTCGAAGTGCTCGACCGCAAAGGCACCTGGCTGCACATCGCGTTGCCGTCGAGCGGCAAGTGCTACGTGTCCACCAGGTTTATCAAGGAGGGCGCCAGCACCGCCGACGCAGTCAACGTTCGTTGTGGCCCGAACGCCAACCACGACGTCGTCGGCAAGCTCGCCAAAGGCGAGAAGGTCGAGGTCGTGAAGGCTGAAGGCGCATGGACGCAGATCAAGCCCACGGCGCATTGCACATGCTGGATTGTGGCTGAGTTTATGGAAGTCGCCGCAACAGCGCCCGCGCCTGCGGCGGAAGTGGTATCGCCTCCGGTCGCGTTGCCTGTTGCTCCCCTGCCAGCAGCGTCGGGGATCAAACCCACTGAGGCCGAGGCGGAAGTTCACGTCCAATACGTCGTAAAGGACGGCATTCTGGCCTCCGTCAGAGACGAAACGAATCCGCCTGCCTCACATGAATTGAGAACAGAAGAGGTCGGGGGCCGTTCGTATCGCATTGCGTACCTGGAGACCACGGAGAAAAACCTGGCCCGCTACGAAGGCAAGCACGTGCGCGTGTTTGGCAATGAACGCTGGCGCAATACCGAGCGGTATCCCGTCATCGCCGTCGAACGCATCGACATGGTGTGGTAAGATTGCTGCATGGCCGCCAAACTGATTGACGGCAAAGCGATCGCTGAACAGATCAACGCCGAGACCGCTGCCGAGATTGCCCGCCTCAAGGCGCAGCACCAAGTGACGCCGGGACTGGCCGTCGTGCTCGTTGGCGACAATCCTGCCAGCGCCGCCTACGTCGCGTCCAAGGACAGAATGTGCGCGCGCCTCGGCCTGCACTCCGAGCGCATCGACCTCCCTGCTTCTACGCAGCAAGGCGCACTGCTGGCGGTCATCAATGATCTGAATTTTAAGAAACAGGTCCACGGCATTCTCGTCCAGTCGCCGTTGCCGCCACCGATTTCTGAGGACGCCATCTTCTCCGCAATCGATCCAAGCAAGGATGTGGACGGCTTTCACCCGATCAACGTTGGAAAACTGGCGTTGGGCGACCCGACGGGGTTCGCTCCGTGCACACCGGCGGGCGTCCACCAGCTTCTCATCCGCAGCGGCGTCGCCGTCGAAGGCGCGCACGTGGTTGTGTTGGGCCGCAGCCGGATCGTCGGTCGCCCCGTGTCGTTGATTCTCTCGCAGAAAGCTCCGCACGCCAACGCCACCGTGACCGTCTGCCACTCGCGGAGCAAAAACCTGGCAGAGATTTGTCGGTCGGCAGACATCCTGATCGTGGCCATCGGCGCGCCTCGGTTCGTGAAAGCCGACATGGTGCGGGAGGGAGCGGTGGTCATTGACGTGGGAATCAATCGCGTCGAGGACAAGACGGCGGAGAAAGGTTACCGGCTCGTCGGCGATGTCGATTTCGAGCCGGTGAGCGCGAAGGCTTCGCTGATCACGCCCGTGCCCGGCGGCGTCGGCCCGATGACGATTGCGATGCTCATGCACAACACCGTCCGCGCCGCCAAGATGCGCAGCGGGATTGTGTAAAGCCGGCGCAAGCCTGAAACAGTAGGGTAGGCGTCTCGCCTGCCGCTGTTACGCTTCACGCTCCACGTTCGCTTCCACCGCCCCGGCACGAGATTGAATAATGGATAGACGCGGCCCCAAGTCGTTCTTTGTTGCGGAACTGGAATGCGATTGAATCCGGGCGGCCAATCCGTAAAATCGCACCGTTGGATTGAGGAAGGACGAGAGCATGTACTGGAGCGTCAAATCAGCCAAGTATCTCGATGGTTACCGGGTCGCTGTTACCTTTGCAGATGGCCAGTCCGGCGTCGTGGACTTGGAGAAACATCTACGCCAAGGCCCGGTCTTCAAACGCCTGCTCAACGTGAAGGTGTTCAAGCAGTTTCGGATCAACCCTGACTTCGGCGTCATCTGCTGGGGGGACGACCTCGATATTGCCCCCGAAACGCTCTATAAAGAAGCCACCGGAGGCCATGCGGCTGCCAAAGTCGCCGAGGCGAAAGGCAAGTACGCGGCGAAGCGGAAAAATTAACCGCAGATCACGCGGATGAACGCCGATAGTAGGATGGGCATCTTGCCCGTCCCGCTGCGGTGTGAAAACGGGTGGGAAGCCCGTCTACTATTCTCCAAGCGGCTACTTCATTCGCGAATGAGTTTACCCCACGGGCACTTCAGGGCGCGCTGGATACGGATGAGAGTGGTGAGGAGTATGTTGAGTTGGCCGGCTTCGACCTTCTGCACGGTGCGCAGGTTCAGGTCGGCGAGTTCGGCCAACCGCTCTTGCGTCAGACCTTTGGCGGAGCGAATCGCGGCGCAGAGTGTTAGCCACGGATGCCGGACTTGTTGCATCGGGTGGAGTTGTGACCGCCTCGGCCGGTGTGGAGCAGCAGCCCTTTCTTACGATTGGTTGAGAATGACGCGGCTCTTGAGATTTCGCAAGTCGACACGGCTTCCGACGGTTTTCTTGTAATCCCGCCCGATAGGGGTGAGCGTTGACAGACCGAACATCTCGACAAGATGAAGTTCCAGAACATGCACCATCACGGCATGCACAACCTTCAAGTCCTGCGCAAAGGACTCGACGTCGGTTTCCGATGTTGGCCCTGTTAGCATTGCCTCCGCCTCTGCGTAGTTCACCCATTTCCGCAGCCGGAAGAAGCAATCGAAAAGTGAGACAGGCGTCACCTGAATGTCGCCTTTGAGCTTCCCCTGCTTTCGCCGAGCGCTCTTTTGGGCTTTGCTCATTTCATCCCAACGGTCGTTGCACCGGTCTTTCCATGTCGTCCTCAAAAACATGGCCATGCTATCCAATGGGTCTTCGATCAATGACAGGCTGCTGATCTTGCTCGAGACAAAGCCTGCCGGAAAGTTGACGAACGGTGGTTTCCTTGAACCGTCGTACTGAAAGTTCCACGGTGCGACGAATGTCTTCTTCGATCGCGCGTAAGCGTTGAGTGTGTTCAGAACCGACTGGTGATTCTCAGCAACTCGACCATGGTAGCCGTAGGCGAGCGCCGCTGCCGCGAAATAAATCGAGTAGTAGTATTGAATGGGCATCCACTGAATCACAACGGGAAGCATCGTCTCCTCCAACTCAAAGCTACAGTTGGCCACAACGTGCGAGTTCCAAGAGTTGAACAGAATTTTCCGGAGCCGATCATTCGTCACATCGCGGTGGCGTGTTCCACAGTTCGTCCCGTCTTTTGCCTCGGCAAAAGCCGTCTGAATGCCGCTGAGGATCGACTTGCCGTATTTGTTGCGGATGTACCGCCGAATATGACTGAAGTAGTTCGAGTAAGTTCTAAACTTCGCTTCTGCTTCTGCTATGGACTGCGATGGCGCTCGGACGATAAGAGACATACATCCTCAGAATTCGTCAAAGGGGCCGAGGCCTTGGACTCCGTAGAGCTTTTCGGCTTCCCAGTTTACGACGCGTTCGATGACGGTGAGGCAGGCGGTGGGGGTGGCCAGCAGTTGGGACTGGGCGTCGGGGCGCAGATAAACGGGAGCGTCGGCGGACAACTCCTTCGTGAGGTCGCGCAAGGCGGAGACTAGTTCGTTGCTCGGCGCGGCGTTGGTGAACATCAGCCGCTTCGCCTCAATTGCCCATGTCGCCAACTCTGTCAGCCGTTTTGCCTGCGCCTTCGTTGGAATGACCAGGGGGGACTGGCGCAGATCGTTGACTTGATACATGCAAGTGTTGTTCACGAATTTGCGGAGACAAAAGCTAAAGACATCCGAATTCAACAGTGCCAGAAACGCACGTGCCGGCAGAAGCTCGATCACTGGACTGAGTCGCATGCTTTTCACGTCGTTTACTGAAATCGGAAGATCTCGTGCCTTTAAGGCCACGTGGTTGCCGGTGTCAGACCAACTGATGGAAGATGTCAGGTACAGGTGTGGATTTCTAACGACGGGCATTCCATTCTGCGGTTTGCCGCTGTTCGTGAAAAGCCAGTCCACAGCCGCGTGAGTCCATTCAATGAAGAGCGGTTGGTCACCGCGCCAGCGGTTGCCTTCAGGATCGCCCTTGCTGTACACCACGAACTGGCCGCGACCACTCAGACCGTCGTAGATCGTGGCGATGCGCGGGGCGTCGGCGGGGTCGGTGTAGGTTTCGCTGGAACGCAGTCCGAGCGCGTCGCGGGAAATCTTGCGACTCTTGCGTTGTTGCTCGACCCATTGCTGGAGTTGCTGGCAGAGCGCGCAAAAGTCGGCATCGGTGACGGGCTTAGCGGACGGATGCGCCATCAACCAATCGCCTTCCTGCCAGAAAGCTTCCAAGTCACGCGACTTTTGCCAGTGGTCGAGCAACTCGGCTTTGCGCTGTTGCCAGGCGAATTGAAAGTCGGCGTCGGTGGCGATGAGGTCTTTCGGCGCGATCCGGTAGAGGTCGGACTTGGTGAAGCCAAGCTCGGCGAGTTTGAACTGGGTTTTGAGCGGTTCGACGCAGGTTTCCCATGCGGCGCTGTTGGCGGTGGGATGTGCGGCGTTACCGCCGTGTTTCTGGAGAAGCGTGCGGAAAGCCGGGCCGATTTTCGGGTGGGCAAGCCACTCCTTCGTCCAGCGCTCGCGATCAGCGAGGATTGCGCGGGCTTGCTCCGTGCCTTCGAGGTAGGCAAGGAACCGGGCGTTGTTGGCCGTGGCAAGACCTTGCCCGCCTTCAGCGATGAGGCCAACGAGTGTGATGTCGCCGGGCTTCAGCGTGGCGTGGTAGGCGCGGAGGGCATCGAGGTTGTCGGCGAATTTCCGGGAAGTCTCGATCCTATCCCACCAGTCGGCGACGAGATGTTTGAGCGGCTCGTTGAAGCGTTCGTAAAGCTTGAGAGTGGCCGGGCGCGGCTCGAAGAACACGCGTTTGTGGGCGTTGCGGTACAGCGTCGGAGCGACGCGGTGGACACGGAGACAATCGAACACGGCGTGGCCATCGGCGTCGAACGTGATCTTGGCGTCGGAAAGTTTCGGCAAGGCGCGGTCTGGTGCGGTCGGTTTGCCGTCAGCAGTTTTGCGCGGGCGGGCTTGGATGAACAGGAGCGGGTCGTTGGGCGGTTGTGTCGCTTTGCGGGCGACGAAAATGGCGGCGTCCACCGTGGCGTCGAACGGATCGCATTGGCCGAGGTGCGTGAGCCGGTGAGCTTGGAGCAGTTCGCGCATCCGCAGTTTGCTGGCGAGCGTGAAGAACGTATCGGAGACGATAAAGCCGAACGCGCCGCCGGGCCGCAAGAGTAGGAAGCCGAGGTCGGTGAAGTGCACGTAAAGGTCTTCGAGATAACCAGCGCGGTGTTCGAGGGCGTTGCGCCAAGCCTCGGCGCTGCTGGTGTGGGTGGAAATGTAAGGCGGATTTCCGAGCAAGACGTCGAACCCGCGTTCGCCATCGGAGCGTGGCTGGCCGTCAGGTTTGAAGAAAACGTCGGGAAACTCCAAATGCCAGTGAAACGGGCTGAGAGCCTGCCGCTTACCGGCAAGCAGGTCGGCGAGCGATTTGTTGGTCTTCTTGGCGCGAGCAGCCTCGTCGCCCTTCAGTTCACCGGGAGCAATCTCCAGCAGGGCGAGGTCCCGGTATTGGAGAACGGAGATGGGCGCACCATCCAGTGCGGCAAGCCACATGTCGGCAACTTTGAGCAACGGGCTGAGTTCGCCGCGAACATTTTTCCAGCGCTCCTCCTTTTTCTTAACGACTTCCATTTCGGTGCTGGCTTCCTCTTCGATGTTCACATTCTCGGCAATGACATCGCGGAGAGTTTGCGTCAGCCGGTCGCCGATGTCGAAGGTGACTTGCTTTTCGTCGGCGCTGGCGAGCACCGGCGGACGATTGAGTTCGTCCGGGCGGGCGAAAAGCAGGGAGTTGCCGCCGCGCAGATGGTGGTCGAGGAAATTCAGTGGTTCATTCACTGCGATGCATGTAAGCCAAAGCGAAAGCTTGGCGAGTTCGACTGCCATTGGGTTGATGTCCACGCCGTAGATGCACGCTTCGACGACACGGCGTCGCCAGTACGCCGTCTCGGCTTGTTCCTGCGAAATGCCCGGCGGGACGGGGATGCGACCGGCTTTGAGGATGTCTTCGCGTGAACGACGCCTCTCACCCTGCGCGGTAATTTGCTCGGTCATCAACCGCGTCGTCGGATGATAGAGAATTTGTTCGGCGAGCCATTCGGTGGCGCGGACAAGGAAATGACCGCTGCCCATCGCCGGATCAACGAGGTTGAGTTGCAGGACGGCATGAGCAAAAGAATTGTCGCGGCGTTTTTCCTCCGACTTCGCTTTCAACGCAGGCTGCACTTCGCGACTGGCGTGAATCTCGTCGATGAGCGGCTGAAGGGACTCGCGGAGAAGATAACGGACAATCCAATCCGGCGTGTAGAAGATGCCGTGGCGATGGTTTTCACCATTTTGGTTTACCAGAACGAGCCGGCCAGTCTGTTCCCGAAGCTCTGCGCCGAGCAGTCCTTCGTAGATGTCGCCAAGCTGACGGACTTCGAGGGTGCTGTAGTCAATGGCCTCCTCGGTGGTGATTTGCTGCTGCCGGGCAGACGCACGTGCCGGCGGCTGTGAGAAGATGAGTTGCCGGAGCACGTCGGCGAGTGACTTGTCGCCGATGCGCCAGCTTTCGAGTTTTTGATAATCCTTTGGATTGAACAAGCCGCCGTTGTAGCGCGTCACGTTGCAGGCTTTGTTTTGCGCGGGCCGGTCGCCATTGATCAGGTGGAACAGTTTCAGCAGGTCATTGTAGAGTTCGTCGAAGTCATCGCTCGGGTAAGCGTCCTTGTTGCGCAGTGTGGCGACGAAGCGCGCCAGCGAAAATTTCTCACGATAGGTCTTATTTGCGCCGGCACCTGTGGATTTAGCAGGCAACAGATCACGACTTTCGGCATACAGAATGAAGAGCAACCGGTAGAGGAAGATCAGGGAGTCATCGTAGAGCGCCTTGAAGTCGGCTTCCGCAATCTTGTTGTCCGGGTTCTTCCAGAAGGCCGTCGCCAACTCTTCCAGCACGTCAAAGATGCGCTTGCGGAGATTGAGTTCGAGGTCGGATTGGAGCGTGAGCGAGTTTTCGCGGAGGTCGTCAAGGCGACAGCGTCCGTCGTGCGGTTCGAAGGCTGCCGGACTGAACAACGCCACGAACAAGCGGAAGTCGTCCAGCGAGCAGAACTGTCCATCTTCGATAAGCTGAAAAGCGAAGAAGGCATCTGGCGGAGCTTGCTCACAATACAAACGCCACTGCGCGCCGTTAGTGAGGACGGCCCAGTTGAAGAACCGCCGGCCGGTGGCGTCGCTTGCGCGACGAAGATAATTCTGAACCTGCTGGCTGGGGAAAAGACCGGGTGTGTCCCGGTCAGATGCTTTGTCGAGGGCGTGGCCGAAGCGTTTGGCCTCCACGACAGTTGCACATTCGCGGAGAACGTCCACCGGGTTGGATTGCTCAACGGCTCGCAACTGCGCGTCCTCATTCAGGAAAAGCGAGTAGTCCGGACGCTTGACGGTCAAACCCATCGGAAATTTTTGCTCAGGGATAGAGTACCAGCCCAACTCTCTCAGCAACCAATCCAGCCATTGACTGCGTAGGTACATCTCCGAACCGCGCTCCAATCCGAGGACGAAGTTTCTCCCATCTCGCCTTGGCGTTCTTGTGGAGGGCACACAGTACCTCTTCTGATAGGCCTTTCGTCGAGAAGTGGCGGCGAAGGTAGCCGAGCGTGAAGATGCCCCGGCAACGAAGCGAACCTTCTTCATGTTCGGAGTGGATGCTGAGTTGAAGTTGACCGTGAGTTTTCACGTTCTTTGCGCGGACAGAGTCATGGCGCGAAGTGTAGCCAGTCAGCACCCCTACGACAAGCCCACCGTGCGGTGTAGCGGCAAAAAAGAGAGGCCGGGGTTGCCGGCCTCTCTTTCGATTGCGGTCGGCTCACGAAACGGCGAGATGCTTCGACACGCTCAGCATGTTGGCCCGATTTGGGCATTGCGGAGAGGCTGGGTCTGTGGCATCTTGTTAGCCGTGAGCGCAAAGGAAATCATCGAGCAGTTCAAGGCGCTGCCACCGGAGGAACGGGCGGAGGTTGCGAAGTTCGTTCTTCAACGGGATGATTCCTGGATTCCCGCGTCGTTCCAGCAGGGCATGGCCGACGCCGAAGCGGGCCGGTTTGCGAACGACATGGAAACCGTGCTGGGCGGCGCGAAGCCTCCACTGCGCAACGCGAAGTGAATTACCGTTTCAAGCCCACGCAGCAGTTCTGGGAAAGTTGACACGCCCTCACGTCACAGCAAAAAGATTCCACCCGGCGCGCTTGGCAGATTTTCAAGGCAAACCCCTTCGACCCACGCCTGCGTCCGCACAAGATTCACCGCTTGTCCGCTCGCTTTGGCCGCAGCATCTACGCGGTGGATATAGAATCCGATCTGCGCGTGGTCTTCTACGTCGAGGGCGACTTGGTCGTCACCGTGGACATCGGCACGCACGACCTGTATCGCGGCTAACGCCGCCGTGTCGTCGCGCCGAGCAGCGACAGCCCGAAAATGAAAGCTGCAGCCGACGCCGGGCCTATTCAGCGGCAGTTTCATGCATCCGTCGCTCAGAACGTGTTTGGAAAACAGTAGAACAGGCTTCCAGCCCGTTCCCACACCCCAGCAAAACGGGCAAGATGCCCATGCTACTTTCACGGGCAGGATGCCCGCGCCACTTACACGGGCAAGGATGCCCGTGCTACTTGGGCAGGCGGACGAGAGACCGGCTACCAGGATTGTTCGGTGGCGGTGGTGACGGCGCCGGCGCGTTTGGCGGCGGGCAGGTAGGCTTGTTCGACGTAGTCGCGGACCATGCGGGCGGCGGAGAACCGCGGCGTGACGGCGGCCATCGAAGCTTTCATCATCTCGATCCATTCCGTCGGCAGCCCCTCTTCGTTGCGCTGGTAATAGAGCGGGACGATCTTGTCCTCCAGAATCTCGTAGAGTGATTCGCTGTCCTCATGGTCCTGCTTGTCGGGATTATCGAACTGCTGGCCGTTGCCGATGGTCCAACCCGCGTCTGGATTCTGCACTTCGCACCACCAGCCATCGGCGATGGAGAAGTTGATGGCGCCGTTGACGGGGGCTTTCATGCCGCTGGTGCCGCTGGCTTCGTGCGGACGGCGGGGCGTGTTCATCCAGACGTCCACGCCCTGGACGAGCATGCGGGCGACACGCATGTTGTAGTTCTCAAGGAAGACGATGTGACCGCGCAGATCGCTGTGGCGCGAGATTTCAAAGATGCGGCGGATCAATTCCTGTCCCGGTTTGTCAGCCGGATGCGCCTTCCCCGCGAATAGAATCTGCACAGGCTGCTCGGCGTCTTTCAGGATGGAGCGGAGCCGGTCGAAATCGCGAAACAGCAGGTCGGCCCGTTTGTAGGTCGCGAACCGGCGCGCAAAACCAATCGTGAGGGCCTCGGGATTGAGAAGTTCATCGACGGCGCGCAGTTCATCCGGCGAACAGCCGTGTCGGGCCAACTGCGTGCGGACGCGGCCACGGGCGAAACGGATCAGGTTTTCCTTTTGCAGGTTGTGGACATCCCAAAGTTCCTTGTCGGGGATGTTGGCGACGCCGCGTTTCCAAAACAGTTCGTCCATCAGATTCTCGCGCCAGGCGGGCGTGAGATATTTGTCCAGCATCTCGCTCATCTGAAAGCCGAGCCAGGTCTGCGTGTGCACGCCGTTGGTAATGGCCTTGATCGGTTGCTCGTGTGGTTTGCCGCGACTCGCGGCGTCGGGGTTGAATACGTGCCGCCACATCTCGTTGCTGACTTTGCCATGGAGTTGGCTGACGGCATTGCTGTAGCTGGACAGATGGAGCGCGAGGACCGTGAGACTGAACGGTTGATTGCCGCGACCGGGATAGGACAGCCCCATCTCGGTCAGCTTGTCCATCCGGACTCCGACCTCTTCGCAGAAACCCTTGAAATATTTTTTTATGAGGTCGATATCGAACGCCTCATTGCCGGCCGGCACCGGGGTGTGCGTGGTGAAAACGGAACTTTTGGTGATTTCCTTGCAGGCGTCCGCGAAGCTGAGGCCCTGCTTGACGTAGGAACGAATGCGTTCAAACACCAGGAACGCGCAATGCCCCTCGTTCATGTGCCAGGAGGACGGTTCGATGCCAAGCGCCTGCAGCACGTAGACGCCGCCCATGCCGATCACGATTTCCTGGCAGATCCGCATCTCACGGCCGCTGACGTAGAGTTGACCCGTGATGGGCCGATCAGCGGGTTGGTTTTTCGTCGTGTCGGTGTCCAACAGCAGCACCGGCACGCGGCCTACCTGCGCCAACCACACGCGAACGCAAATCTTGCGGTCAGGGAATTTGACGCTGACGGTCAGTTGGCGTCCATCGTCGCCGAGCAACGGCAGGATCGGCAGACGCGAGAAATCGTACGCGGGATAGAAATGTTGCTGCCGACCGTCAGGCTCGACTTCCTGCTCGAAGTAACCGTTCTTATAGAGTGGCCCGATCGCAATGAAAGGCAGGCCGAGGTCGCTGGCCGATTTGCAGTGGTCGCCTGACAGGACGCCAAGGCCGCCGGAGTAAGTGTGAAGCGATTCGTGGAAGCCGAACTCGGTGGAGAAGTAAACGAACGGGCCGCCCTGATAATTGGGATGATTCTTGGCAAACCAGCTTGTCGAGACCGATCTCATGTACGTGTCGAACTCGCGGAGCACAGACTTGTACATCGTGAGAAACACGTCATCTTCGAGAAGCGTTTCCCAATGGTGTGGATCAATATTGATGAGCAGTTCGACAGGATTGCGGTACATGGCCCACAGGCCGGGCTGAATGTGGCTGAACATGCGGCGCGCCTGTGGATTCCAGGTCCACCACAGGTTGTAAGCCAGGTCACGCAGCCGATCGACTTCCTTTGGCAGCTCAATGTCGGCCAACGGTGCTGAACAGAATTTTAATGAGGTTTTTTCCATGGACAGGTCTGGTTTTACGGAACGAATTTCATTCGCGAGTCTTCGCGAACCCTCACCCTGACCCGCCTGCGCCGAGGCTTCGGCGGGCAGGCCCTCTCCCTTGGAAATGGAGAGGGAAAATCTCCTCTCCCCCGAAGGCTTTCGGGGGAGAGGACTAAGGTGAGGGGCCGTTCGCTCGCGCAAAAGTTCATGAATAAGTCAGGCTACGAGATGGGTGGTTCAGTTGCGGCGATGAACTCGTCGGCATCGATCCCACGCAAAGCGAACAAGCGCCGCACCGTGTCGTCGATCAAGTTATTCGGGCAGGATGCGCCTGCCGTGATGCCGACGTACACGTTGTTCGCGGGCAGCCAGTTCTCGGTCAGGACTTCCTCCTGTCGGTGCAGGTTAAAATGCAGAATCGCTTTGTCGGAGAGAATCTTGCCGGCGTTCTTGATGAAGTAGCACGGCACACGCTGCTCGCTCATCTCGGCCAGGTGCGTTGTGTTGCTGGAATTGTAGCCGCCGACAACGATCATCAGGTCGAGCGGCTCTTCGAGCAGATGAATCAACGCGTCCTGTCGTTCCTGCGTCGCACCGCAAATGGTGTCGAACATGCGGAAATGTTTGTCGATCTCCGTCGCGCCGTAACGGTCAATCATCGCCTGACGCAGCCGCCGCTGGATCTCTTCGGTCTCGCTGCGCAACATTGTGGTCTGGTTCGCCACGCCGATGGACACAAGATCGCGGTCGGGATCGAATTCCGGTGAGTGCGCACCTTGGAATTTCTTCAAGAACTCTTCCTTGCTGCCGCCGTTGCGGATGTAATTGCAGACGTAATCAGTTTCCTGGAGATTCAGGACCACCACGTAATGACCTGCCTGGCTGGCCGTCGCCCGCGAACTGGTCGCCAGTGTTTCCTCGTGTTTGGCTTTGCCGTGAATGATCGAAGTGAACTGTTCTTTTACGTTTTGCGTGACGCGTTTCCAGACCGTCATCACGTCGCCGCAGGTCGTGTCAACAAGCTGACAGCCTTTGGCCTTGAGCTTTTCCATCGTCGCCACTTGCGCGCCGAACGCGGGAATGATCACCACGTCATTATTCGCCAAGTCATCGATGTCCGCGCTCTTGTTCGGGCCGGAAAGGAACTTGATGTCCATCGCCAGCAGTTGATCGTTGACCTCGGGATTGTGAATGATTTCGCCGAGAATGCAGATCGGTTGGTCCTTGAACACCTTGCGGGCTGCGTAAGCGAGGTCGATCGCCCGCTCGACGCCGTAACAGAAACCGAATTCCTTGGCCAGACGGATCTTCAGGCCGCCCGCCTCCAGGACGCCTCCACGCTGCCGCAGCTTTTCGACGATCTGGCTGCGGTAATGTTGCTCCACCTGCTCGCGGACGGCCTCCATGATGTCGGGTCGCCGCAGGTTGATGCGTTGCGGTTTGGCCACTGGCGCTGCGACTGGTGTGCTCATAGTTGGTGGGTCTTTCTACTGCAAACGCGGGACTAATTCAACTGAAACCATTGCCCAGGGCGCAAACTAACAGCGTGTTGAGAAATGGTGTAGCGGCGCTTCTGCGAAGCGCCGGGACTCGTTTTGTCGAAGGATTTCGGCGGCTTTCACCCCGAAAGCTTTCGGGGCAGGGAGCCGCCGCTACAACACCAGAGACCTTTTCAACGGCCTGCTAGCCGGACTTATTCATGAAGTTTTGCGCAACGAACTGCCCCTCACCTTGATCCCGCTCAGAGCGGGATTGATCCTCTACCCGCACGCGGGGAGAGGAGATTCCCTTCTCCCTTGGCCGCAAGGGAGAGGGTCAGGGTGAGTGTTCTGCCCAGCGCACAGACAGCGCCCTCCAGGATCGTTGCGCCCGTGAATGCCTATGCTAACAATTTAGCACTTTGTTGTTGACACCGTTGCCGCCGGCTGCTAACTATTTAGCACATTAACATGAATACGGAACATCACCTCAGCCGACGCGAACGCCAGATCATGGACGTTCTCCACGCCCGACAACAAGCCACCGCCGCCGAGGTGCGCGCGGCGCTGCCGGATCCTCCGAGCTACTCGGCAGTCCGGGCCTTGCTGCGGATCTTGGAAGACAAGGGGCATGCTAGGCACCGCAAGGACGGCGTGCGCTACGTTTACCTGCCATGCGTGTCGCGGCAAATCGCCAGCCGGGCGGCCCTGAAGCGCGTTCTGGCCACGTTTTTTGGCGGCTCGGCCAACCAAGCCATTGCGGCGCTCTTGGATGTTTCCGATACGCAACTTTCCGATGCCGAACTGGCGAGGCTAAGCGAGATCATTGGCAAAGCCCACAAGAAAGAAAGGAAGGTAAACCATGAGACCTGACGCTTACACACAAACCATCGTGCAGGCACTGGCGAACTGGTCGGGATTGCTTGGAGCGGTGGCGTGGAAGAGCATTGTGATTCTGGCGTTCGTCGCCGCGACGATGCTGCTGTGGCGCCGTGGCGCGGCGGCGACTCGACATTTGGTGTGGACAGCGGCACTGCTCTGTGTGTTGTGCTTGCCGTTGTTTGTGTGGTCGGTTCCCGGGTGGCGCGCGCCCGCGTGGATCGTGCCTTCCGGCTTGAGCAGCAGCGTGCCGACTTCATTGGAGCTCATTCTAACAAATCCAACCCATCCCGAAACGGAGGTGGCATCCGAAACACGACGGCCAACTGCCGCGAGCCCGACCAGCGCGTCCACTGCGGCAACGGCAACGCAGCAGGCCGGGCATGCTCTCACGAAATGGCGCGGCGGTTTGGTTGCACTTTGGTTTATCGGAGTCGGAGTGGGATTGGCGCGGCTTCTGGCGGCTCTGATCCAGTTGCGCCGGCTGGCTGGCGGGACGCGCCCCTGCAAAAACGCTGCGTGGTTGGAGGTCGTGGACGAACTGCGGACGGAATACGGCATACGGCGGCCCGTGCGGCTGTTGGTGTTCGTTGCGTCGATTACACCGATGACGTGGGGGTTTTGGCGCGCCGTCGTGGCGTTGCCGGCCGAGTCCGTTCAATGGCCCGACGAGCGGCTGCGCCTGGTGCTGCGTCATGAACTGGCGCACGTCAAGCGATGGGACTGTCTCACGCAGGGGATCGCGCACGTGGCGCGCGTTCTCTACTGGTTCAATCCGCTGGCGTGGCTGGCGGCGCGCCGGATGCGCTCGGAACGCGAGAAGGCGTGCGATGATTTTGTGTTGAAGGCGGGCGCGCGACCATCGGAGTATGCCGGCCATCTCGTCGAAATCGCGCGGCAGTTTGCCATCGCACCGCGGGTGGGGGCAGTCGCGATAGCCCACACTTCGGGACTGGAACAGCGTATCCGTGCGGTTCTGGACGTCCATCGCAACCGCAACGGACTGGCGATAGTGACAGCAACGCTCGTGATGGTTCTCATCGTCAGCGTGGGATTGCTGGTGGGAGGGGTTCGCTTGGAAGCCGCCGATGAACGTGCGCCGGAACCGTGGTCCCTCGACAAATCGAAGGTTTCCGGTCAGTTGAAGGCGTTCGTTGCAGAGAAGGAGGCTCAGGCAAACGCGGCGGCCAAGGCAGAGGGAAAGACGGTACCGTCAGAATTCAAAACGCTCTTTGCCGCGGCTGCGAAAGGAGACTCCCAAACCGTGACCAACTTCTTCAACGACATGCACAAGCTTCATCCCCAGTACGGCGGTCACGACCAAAGCCTGCGCGGGCCAGCTTGGCAGCCCACGCTGGAAACCTCTGGCGCGTTTGAGCAGTTTGTTGCCGGGGGCGACAAGTACGCGATTGCCTTTGGAGAAGACATCATCAAGTCGATCCCGCGCGGAAGCGTTTATTTTGGCGGCACTGATCCCGGCCGCTTTCTGGTCACGGCCTTGTCCAAGTCTCACGTCAATGCCGACCCGTTCTTTACGCTCACGCAGAACGCGCTGGCGGATAACTCGTATGTGAGCTATTTGCGCTCGATGTACGGGCAACGGATCAAAATCCCAACCGACCAAGACCTGCAACGCTGTTTCCAAGAGTACGTGGAGGATGTCCGGCGCCGCGAGCAAGAGAACAAACTCAAGACGGATGAACATGCGACAGTGACACCGGATGGCCGGTTCAATGTGACAGGTGTGGGGGCTGTCATGGAAATCAACGGGCGGATGGTCAAACTCATTTTCGACAGGAATCCGGATCGCGAGTTCTACATCGAAGAAAGCTATGTGCTTGACTGGATGTATCCGTATCTTGAGCCGCACGGACTGATTCTGAAGTTGAACAGAGAGCCGTTGACCCGGCTCGACCCAGCAGTCGTCGCGCATGACCGTGAGTTTTGGAACGGGCTAACGAAGGAACTACTTGCCGACCCGAGATTTCTCGGCAACAGATGGGCACGCCAAATGTACGCCCATCAACGGTCGGCCATCGGCGGCGTTTACGCCTACCGAAAGCTGACCGACGAGGCCGGGGCCGTCTTCAAGCAGGCGCTGGCGCTTTGCCCTGACAGTCCCGAAGCCAACTTCCGCCTCGCGCAACTGTACGCGGACCAGAACCGCTTCGATGATGCGATTGCGCTGCTACAGTCCTTCCAGCAGCGGAATCCGTCGAATCAAAAGGTTGCGGACACCATCATCAGACAGTTGGAAAACGAGAAACAATCGCCCCGTGCGCCGACGCTTAGCGAACCACAGAAGCCGGTGGATGAGGGCCAAGCTGCGATGCCAACAAACCCGCAAAGTGCCGCTTTACAGAGCGTAGCCTACGTCCAAGGCCCACGGTTTTTTCGCGAGGGCGATTCCATCGCCATCACCGATCTTCTTGCCTCTTCAGCGGAGTTCAAGCTGGGCGATACGGTGAAGGTGACCGGACGCTACACGCTTTCGAGCAAGCCGAAGGCTCGTCTGTGCCTTTTTGTAACGGCAACCGGAAAAAGTGGCGGCTTGGCACCAACCGTTCCAGAGCAGGAAATGCAGGTTTCTCGGGGCTCGGGTGAATTCGTTCTGTCCGAGACCATCAGGGAAGAAGGACGTTTGCACCTGTCATTCTACGATCCGGACACTGGAAATCCATTCGGAGGGTTTTATTTTGGCACGGAGCAGCAGATGCGAGAAATCGCGGACTGGAATGTGAAAGACTGGTATCTGAAGGAATAAGGGTGACCTGCCCCCCCAATTGATACCACATGTTCGGCATCGCCAGAGAAAGGCTTGTTGAGACAAGATGAATGAGAATCAATCAGGCAAGCGCCCCAGAATGACTGGTCCACAGATTCTCCGTTTCATTGTCGGTGTCGTTTGCTTTGGAGTTCTGATGGGCATACGACAGGAATTTTCCTCGATGTGGGTTCGAGTGATCGTTGCCGGTTGCGCTGGTGCTATTCTAGCTATTTGTGTTGGCCTTTACACCGCATCTCGTACCGACAAACGGAAAGAAAAATGAGCCACGTGCACAGCGTTGCTATTGGCCGTGGTCATCGCAGCCATCACGGCACGGGCAGGAACCGTTCGCAGAAGGGATAGGGCACTTCGACAGGCTGGCCCGTTTGCGTCAACTTGCCGGTGGTTTCGTTAACGCGGAAGACCACGGCGTTGTTGCTGCCATGATTGCTGCAGATGATCCATCTGCCCGTCGGATCGAACGCGAAGTTGCGTGGCGTCTTGCCTTGCGAGGAGACGTGTTCAACAAGCGTGAGCTTTCCGGTCGCTTGATCGACGGCAAACACGATGATACTGTCGTGGCCGCGATTGGAGCCGTAGAGAAACTTCCCGTTGGGATGAATCTCCAACTCGGCGCAGGTGCTCGTGTTCGTGAATCCCTCAGGCAGAGTGGAAACTGTCTGGAACTCGGTCAACGTGCCCTTGGTGCCATCCCAGTTGAAACCGATCACGGTGCTACCGATCTCGTTGATCAGGTAAACCCATTTCCCATTCGGGTGAAACTTGACGTGTCGCGGGCCGGAGCCGGGCTTGACGGCGGCGAAGGGCGGATCGTTCGGCGTCAGCGTGCCATCCTTCTCGTTGAACCGGTACACGAACACCTTGTCCACGCCGAGGTCGGCAACGAGGACGAACCGGTTGCTCGGGTCCACGATGATCGAGTGGGCGAACGGGCGTGTTTGGCGCTGCGGGTTCACGCTGCTGCCGGTGTGTTGCGCGAACGCGGTGCGTTCGCCGAGCGAGCTATCAGCCTTGATCGCAAGGACAGCGATGTTGCCGCCCTGATAATTGGCGACGAGCGCGTAACGGCTGGTCTTGTCGAGGACGATGTAACTCGGATCGGCGCCACCGGCCGGTTTCTGGTTAAGCAACGTTAGTCTGCCGGTCTTCGGATCGATTTCATACGCGCTGACCGAGCCAAGCTGACCGGAGTTGCAGGTGTACAGGTGTTTGCCATCGGGATGAATGACGAAGAACGCCGGCTCCACGGCTTCCATGATGAACTCTGGCTTCGTCAGTGCGCCCGTGTCGGTGTCGAAATGCGCGAGCGAGAACCCGATGCCGGGTCCCGACCGATGCGTCCCGAAATAGACATACATATCCGCCGCGTTGGCCGTTGATGGAGCGAGGGCGACAACAGCCAACAGCGGAATGAAACGAAGGATGGATTGAGCTTTGGTTTTCATGCGCGACTCCCGTTCGCCAACAAGCAGACAGCGACTGTTGCTGTCGGATGCTTATTTGCCAGCAGTGTAGAGGACTCGACGGGATTTGTCCAGCAGCCAGTCTGAGTGCGGGGAAATGGAGTACTGGAGCGGTGGAGTGTTGGGCGACCTTTGTTTGTCACCCTGAGTTGTTTCGCGGAGCCGCTCTTGATCTGTCATTCCGAGCTTGTCGAGGAATCTTTGCACTCTTACATTACACGGCTATCATGCTGCTCCAATCTCTGCACTCGCTGAGTTGGTTCGTTCATATGAGCGACGAGAGCAGACGGTGCTCGGCTCTGTTACGATG
>JBEKFI010000049.1:0-37915 GCA_050013395.1 Verrucomicrobiia bacterium
ATCCTCTCGCGCATGACCGCCGAAGGAAAAGATTTTGACGAAGTGCTGGCCGAGGCGCAAAAACTGGGCTACGCCGAAGCTGATCCGTCGCTGGACGTCGACGGCGGCGATTCGGCCCACAAGGCGACCATCCTCGCGTCGCTGGCGCACGGTTTCTGGACGGGTTTTGAAAACACCTACGTCGAGGGAATCCGCCACGTCACCCAGTACGACATTGAGATCGCCCGTGAGCTTGGTTACGTGGTCAAGCTGCTGGCGATCATCAAAGCTGAAACGAATGTGGGAGGGACCTCAGTGTCCCGACCTAGTCGCGGCGCTGAGGCCGCTCCCACATTGTCGCCAGCCGTCGAAGTCCGCGTGCATCCGACGTTGATCCCACGCAATCACGTCCTCGCGAGCGTCAGCGGCGTGTTCAACGGCGTGGTCGTGCGTGGCGATGTCGTCGGTGATACGATGTTCTACGGCCGCGGCGCCGGCGCGGATGCGACATCGAGCGCAGTAATTGCTGATCTGGCCGATGCGGCGCTCAATCTGAAGTTCGGAAGCATTCAGCGCGTGCCGGCGTTTGTCTCGCACAGACTGCACGCGCGCTTGCGAACCATTGATGATGTCGAATCGCGCTACTATCTGCGGCTCACCGTCGAGGATCGCTCGGGCGTCATCGCCAAGGTCTCGAAGGTGCTGGGCGATACCGACATCAGCATTGCATCCGTGCTGCAGCGTGAAGCGCCGGACCCAAAGCCCGGCCAGCCCCGCTCGGAGCGGGGCCAGCCGCCGAGTCCCGCCGCGGGCGGGATTCCGCTCATCTTCATGCTGCACACAGCGAAAGACCGCGCCGTGCGCGACGCGGTGGCTGAGATCGACCGATTGCCCGTCGTGAAAGACAAGACCGTTGTGATTAGAGTGGAGAGTTTTGATTAGACCACAAATGGACGCGAGTGCACACGAATCAAACGACAGTTCTTCATAAAGAACTGTCGTTTGAGATCGTCGGGGCGGCAATGGAAGTACTGAACGCGTTGGGACATGGATTGAATGAGAAGGTTTACGAAAATGCGCTCGTGGCGGAGCTGAAATCGCGAGGCATCAAGGTTGATCAGCAGAGGCGATTCAGAGTGGTGTACAAGAACGTGGTGGTTGGAGAATACATTTCTGACCTGCTTGTCGATGACAAAGTGATCGTGGACACAAAAGTAATCGATGCAGTTTCGGACGCCGGGATTGGACAAGTGATGAATTATTTACCGATTGCCAAGTTGGAGCTTGGGATTATCTTGAATTTTCGGCGTCCGAAACTTGAATCGCGGAGAGTCGTCCTCTCCGATTAGCGTCCATTCGCGGTTAGAATTGGGACTTTATCGTTATGGCGGTCATTGTCCAAAAATACGGCGGGACATCAGTCGGCAATCCCGAGCGGATCAAAAATGTCGCGCGCCGCGTGTTGGCGACGCAACAGGAAGGCAACAGGGTCGTGGTCGTCGTCTCCGCCATGAGCGGCGTGACCGACTCGCTCATCAAGCTGGCCAAGGAGGTCCATCCCGAGCCCAACGAGCGCGAGATGGATGTGTTGCTGGCCACGGGCGAGCAGACGACCATCGCGCTGTTGGCGATGGCGCTGCACGCTTTAGGCGCAAAGGCCGTGTCGTTGACCGGCGCGCAAGCGGGCATCGTCACCGATAGCCTCCACACCAAAGCGAAGATTGCGAACATCACACCGAAGCGCGTCCACGAATTGCTCAATGAAGGCAACATCGTCATCATCGCCGGCTTCCAGGGCACCACGCCCGAAGGCCACATTACCACGCTTGGGCGTGGCGGCAGTGATCTCAGCGCCATCGCGATCGCCGCTGCGGCAAAGGCCGATGTCTGCCAGATTTACACCGACGTGGACGGCGTTTACACCGCCGACCCGCGCGTCGTGCTCAACGCCCGCAAGCTGGAAGAAATCAGTTACGACGAGATGCTCGAACTCGCCGCGCTCGGCTCGAAAGTCATGCAGGCGCGCTCGGTCGAGTTCGCCAAGAAATTCGGCGTCGTGTTTGAAGTCCGCAGCAGTTTTAACGACAACCCGGGGACAATCGTGAAAGAAGAAACCGCAAGAATGGAAGACGTGGTCATCCGCGGCGTCGCGGTTGACAAGAACCAGGCCAAAGTGACTATACGCGAAGTGCCTGATCAGCCAGGTGTGGCCGCGCAGATCTTCAGGGCTGTTGCCGATGCGAATATTAACATCGATGTCATCATACAAAACATAAGCGCTCACGGTTGGACCGACATCTCTTTCACTGTGCCTGCGAATGAATCAGACCGCGCCACCAAAGCTCTGGCTCCTGTCCTCAATAAAATCGCGGGTGTCCAGCAGACACCTCAAGCTCAACCCGTTGCCAAGCTCTCGGTCGTCGGCATCGGCATGCGCTCGCATCCCGGCGTCGCCGCGAAGATTTTCGAGACGCTGGCCGCCAACGGCATCAACATCGGCATGATCTCCACCAGTGAAATTAAAATTTCGGTGATCATCGCCCTCAAGGACGCCGACAAAGCCGCCCGCGCCGTCCACGACGCCTTTGGATTGGGCAAGTAGCCACAGATTCACACGGATTTGTCTCGGATGCAACAGCGGGCTGGGGCTTGCCACGTTCCACGTGGCCAGCCTGCTACCAACGTCTGTTGGCAGGGCGCGGTCGCCGACCGCGCCGCGCTGACCATCTACGGCACAAGGCGGACGCGGTAGAAGCGGGAGGGCGCGTTGGTCGCGCCGCCGACGTCGAGGTAGTTGGTGAGCACGTCGCTGGCACCGGGAATGATGAAGAGCGGGCTAAGGTCGCTGAAGTTATTGGTGTAGCCAACCGCCGTTCCGTTTGTGACCTGCACAACGTTCGTCTGGCCACCGCTTGTCAGCCAAGTGATGCGCACGTCGTTGGATTCCAGCGCAATCGCTGTCACGTGCAGGTATGCGGTCGAGGTAAATGCTTTGATGCAAACGTTGCAGGTGGAATTCCAAGTCGTTGCATCTGTCCACGAGGTGCCGTTACTGCTTAAATAACTTTGTTTTGGCGCGGCCGTCGCACCGCTACTGTATCCTGGCCAGACGAGATCAATCGGGATTGGCCAAGTATAACCCGGTGTCGTGAACTTCACCACAACCGAGAACTTTTGGCTCGCGGTGAGGTTGACAGGAGTAGGCAAGGCAATCGTGTGGTAACCGGGTTGGGCGATGGTTCCACTGGTGCTGCTTGCCAAGCCGCCGCTGGTTGGACCGGATGTGGCGTTCGTATACACATAAATCTGGTAGGTGGAATTCACCACGGGCGTGTAGAAACTCACCGCGCGGAGTTGTTCTTTGCCGACGGCGGTGAAGATGTTCGCGCCCCAAGCGGGCGTGAGGCCATACCCGTACGACTCGACCCACCCTAACGGATCGTACTGGTAGATGCGCGAGTATTTGGTTGTGGAATCGGGACTCACGAACACCGCGTTCTCAACCCTGCCAACCTTGGTGTCGTAGTACGACATGTAGAAGTAGCCACTCTGGCCCCACGCGGTGCCCCAACTGTTCCGGATGATGAAGGCGCCATTGCCCGCTGGAACCGTGCTGAAATTGCTGGCGGGAAAGTTGTCATCCCAGCCGACAATGGCAATGGCATGGTCGGTGGCGG
This sequence comes from Verrucomicrobiia bacterium, assembly GCA_050013395.1. Classification (GTDB taxonomy): domain Bacteria; phylum Verrucomicrobiota; class Verrucomicrobiia; order Palsa-1439; family Palsa-1439; genus JBEKZD01. The sequence continues at coordinate 3,657 of JBEKFI010000049.1, forward strand.
CGGTGCCGTTGTAATAGTAAGCGTATGTGCTGGCATTGTAGTAGGCGTCCGAATACGGCGGCAGATACCCAGCTCCGCCCGTGACCAGGATGGCGGTGTACACCGCGCCGTAGGTCATCACGGCTTGCTTGATGGTGTTGTTGTCCGTCGCGCTGGTGCGCACTGGAAGAAACAAAACCTCCTGAACGTGTTTTCGGGGAGCGACGCCGGACACGGTCGTGCAGCCGGTCCAGGTCTCGGGGTCATCCGACTGACTGACCGGGCCGCTCCAGCGCGCCATGTAGGCGGCGGACATGTAACTGTTGCCACCGTTGCAACAGCCGGGATCGAATCCACTGGAGACATTGAGATTGTTCTCCGAAAAATCCCAAGTCTCGTTGGTCAACAGACAGGATTCCAGCGAGGAGTAGGTGGCAAAGGCCCAGCAATCACCGCAGCCGTCTTGGTCCCGAATTGGCGTCAGCTTGCCCAGGGTTCGCAGGTCGTAAGAAGACGGCAGTGTTAAAGGGCCGGCCACCAGCGAGGGCACGGCGCCACTGGGCGCGGGCAATTGCATGGGCGGCGGGATGTACCCGCGCGGCAATTCATTTTGCTGAAGGGCAACCACCCCTTGTTGGCGTTTGGCAAGATACTCTTCAAAGGCCGGGTTAACCGGCGCAAGTTCTGGAAGCCCTGCCGAAAAGCCGGCAACCGGAAAAACAACCAGACTGAGAGTCACTACAAAACCAAGGTAGGACTTCAGAAAATTTCTCGTTTTCATTTGTCTTCCCACAAAGTGATCGTCGTCAGAACCCCACGGGGCCCTGACGACGCCCGCTGCGTTTTCCGACAAGTTTCTCCTTCTGCGGCTGCGTACCTCTTGGCTTTCTCCAAGTGGGATTTAGTATACTAGAAGACAGAACATCGCGCAACGCCGGGATTAGCGTTTTGCTGTCGAATTCTAGCGTGGCAGATTTGGGTTTTGTGAGGGCGGATGAGAAGGATGCAGGGGCAATACACCTTGGCTAGCAGTGCAGGGCGCCGCGCTGATCATCTACGGCACAAGGCGGACGCGGTAGAATCGGGAGGGCGCGTTGGTCGCGCCGCCCACATCCACATAGTTGGTGGTGGTGTCACCGGTGCCGCTGACGATGATCAGCCCGCTGATGTCCACATAGTTGGTGTCGTAATTGCCGTTCGCATCGCCGGCGGCAGCTTGCACCGCGTTGGTCCGGCCTCCTGCCGTCGTCCATGCGACGCGCACATCGTCGCCTTCCTGCGTGACGCCGATGATGCGCAACGTCGAGGCGCTGTTGGTCGGATTCGTGCCCGCAAGCCATTCCTGCAAGTTGTTCAGGCCATCGCCGTCAGGATCATCGTTGGGGCCGCTGCCCGGCGCGTTCACTGATCCGAAATATTGGATCTGCCAGACATCCGGCAACCCATCGCCATTACCGTCGAACGAACCCGTGGCGTAAATGACGCGAACGACATCCGTAGCGATGTTCGCCGGCGCGGCGTTGTCGCCTGCAAGCACCGTGAGCGTGTTGGTGCCCTCAGCCAAACCGCTGACCTCGGCCGCCCAATTGCTGTAGCCATTGGCACTCGAAGCTGCGATGCCATGAACGTCGACCCCGGCAACGCCAGAGGCATCGGCACTCGTACCCGCAACAGTGATGGTCGAATTGGTCGTATAAGAATTGTTGGCTGGCGACGTGATGGTCAACGTAGGCGCGTTGCTATCCTGAATCGAACTGCCCTCTGCAGCAACGCGGTAGAAGCGACAGGTCGCGTTTGTGGCCGCACCTTTGTCGAGGTAGTTCGTGACAACATCCCCCACGCCAGCGATCACGATGTTGGGACTGATGTTAAAAAAGACGCCCAACAGGCTGCCGGTTGCCTGTAGCACATTCGTGCGACCGCCTGCCGTGGCCCAAGTCACTCGCACGTCATCGCCTTCCTGCGCGATGCCAATGATCCGAAACGCCGACGCGCTGTTGGTCGGATCCGTGCCCACTAGGAACTCCGCCAGGTTGTTCTGGCCGTCACCATCCGGGTCAGCAATTTCTGCCGCCTGCGAGCAGTTAGCGCAGCCGAAGTAATTCAACTGCCACTGCTGCCACGGCGACGGCGGCTCGGTGATTGTCATGCTGACGGCTGCCGGTGCGCTGTTGGTCATGCCGTCGTTCACGACGAATGTGAAGCTATCTGAGCCGCTGTAGTTGTTCGCGGGCGTGTACGTAATTGCTCCGGTGGACGGATTGAAGTTGGACAACGTGCCGTGGGCCGGCAGGCTGTTCGTGCCGAAGCTGATGGGGTCGCCATCGGGGTCGCTGCCGGTCAGCACAAGATTGGTGGCGGTGTTGACGCTGATGGTGATGGTCTGGTTGCTGGCGACGGGCGCGTTGTTGAAGACGGAGCAGACGTACTGCTGTTGATGGGAGATGATGCGCAGGCCCCAGCAGTAGAGCGTGCCGGTATCGAGCAAGTAGCTGTCCGTCACCCGCAGCCGCCAGGTGCCGTTGACCGGTTTGCTGTCGAGGTTGGTCAGGACTCCTTCAGGACGAAACGACCCAGCAAAGGGTGCGCTGCCGGCGCTGATGGGGTTGGCAGCTTCATCGTCGAACGTCGTGCGGACTTCGCCCGCGCCGCAGGTGCCAGTGCCGAAGTTGTCGCCACTACCGCCCCGCCCCTCGGCCAGAACGACCTCGGTGCTGTCGGGGTGTTGAATGGCAATGGTCAGGTCGCCGTCATAGGTGTGATTGAGTCGCACCGTAACGTTCACGTCGTCAATGACGCCGGTGGTGGCGATGCTGTTGGTGGAGTAGATAGTGGTGACGTCAGGAATCGTTTTGGGAACGTTGCTGCTGTCAAACGTGTTGGTCACGAACGCGCTGTTCTGGACCTGACCAACGACGTGGGTGAATGCGCCCGTGAACAATCGTCCGCCAGTCGCGAGGATGTTGGTGAACGTGATCGTCGTGCCGCAAGACACAGTCTTGGCGAGGCGGTACGTAAACGGCGTGATATTCGTGGAACTGCCGGCGACGGAAATGTCTGGATACGCAGCGACAGGCTCGGTAACGGTAACACCGGCTGCGGCGGTGGAGAGGCTCGCGGTCACGTTGGTGGCCGCGGCTCCACCCACGTTGTTCCAGATGACGGTTTCCTGAATCGTCTCGCCCGGATCAAGGTAGCCATTCCCGTTGCCGCCACTGGCGTCGCCGAAACTCGCGCTGGTGAAGATCGCATTCGGGGCGCCGGGCACCGCTTGCAGGGCCTGCAACGCCATGACGATGCCCGCGCCCGAGTCGCGGTCCACGCCCGGCGCCTCAATATCGAGGGCGGTGTTGGTAAGCGCCGTGTGAATCTCGCTTGCGCTGAGAAAATTGTTATAGGATTCAAGTAACGCGGCAATCGCTGCGGCGTGGGGCGCGGCGGCGGAGGTGCCATAAAACGGGCCGAAGCCTGGTACGGAGGTCGTCACGCCATCGGCGGCGGCGATGTCCGGTTTTTGCAGGAGCGTTCCGCCGCTGGACAGGAAATTGCCGGGCGTGATCGGTGTGCCGTCCGGACTGTAAAAGATGCGCCGCGGACCGTCCGAGCTGAAGGTCTCGATGGGATTTGCCGCGCCGCCGGAGAATGGATTGGGGTACGACGTCAGAGCGGAGACCGCGGCCACGCAGAAGGCGGCGGCAGCGGCATTGTGCCCGTGCGTGTTGCCGGGCGTGTTGATCTGCAACCGGCCGCGAAAGGTGTCGACGTGCAGGAATCGCGCGTCGCCGGAATACTTCACGATCACGAGGCGATCGCCGACCAGACTGGTCGAGCCGGAATAAACGTACTCGATGGGATCCTGCGTGCCATTCTGCCGCGTCGTCGAACTGAAGAGAACGCTCGTTCCTGTCGAATTCAACACGAACAGATCGTAATCATTCGTGGATGCGCCGAGCGGATCGGACCAGAACAAAAACATATATCCAGAGGGCGGTGATGTTGTGATTACGTTGTAGTTCGTGCCGCCGCCGAAGTTGTGGATTCTTCCCACTTCGGGCGACGATACCGCTCCGCCATCCGCGAAGTCGCCTTCCCACGTGCCGGAGGTGCCGTCATTCTTGTTGCCCGAGTTGCCCGCCGAGGAGAAATACAGCACGCCTTGGGCCGTGACTGAATTCACCGCCTGCGCGATGATGCCGTCTTGGAACGGCGATTCGTCGTAATAACTGACGTCATCGACGATGATGTTGCAGCCCGCAGCCTGCAAATTGAGGATGTTTTGCGCGAAGCTGGCTTCCCCGTTGAAGGCAGTCGCGAAATACAGGCCGGCCCCCGGGGCGAGGTCGTGGATGATTTCTAGCATGGCCGTGCCTTCGCCCGCACCAGAGCCAGCTTGTCCCGGCAACACCGTGACGGGTCCCAATTCGCCCGTTGCCTGCGAATTAGCCAGATAAGTCACGCTGTCCGACAACACGCCGACGTTCACGCCGGCACCGGTCACTCCAAACGCGCCGCGAGCTTGGTCTGCGCGGTGTGTCACATCGCCTTGGGAGTCGATATTCCCCGTGTTCGTGAAGGACCGAACGGCTGGCTTGATGAATCTAACGTCGGCTGATCCAGCGAGACCCTCGATCTGATCGACCGGCAACACGGCGCGGATGGCGTGAAATTGGGGAAAGCTGTTGATGATCTTGGCGCCGACCTGCTCGATTTGTGCCAGAAGATTCGTCGTGACGTTCGCGTCGATATCCACCAGAATCCGCCCGTCGGGCTCGAACTTGACGCCCGTCTGCAACATTGTCACGCCCGCCGCGATCGTTTCCTTGCGGTGCTGTTTGGCGGCATAGACGAGCTGCGAATCCATCTTCAACTGCGCGGGGATGCGGGTGGCCTTCTCCCGTAACAACGCCTGAATCTGTGTGCGCGCGCTGTCACTGATTTCCTGCGCGTCTGCAACCGCAATTAGAGAAATCAAGAAAAAGAAGATCGTCAGCAGTAAACCGAAGTAAAACGCGGAATTGCGGAGCAACCTGCAGTCATACCCGTTCTTGTGACAGGTGTTCATGACGTCATCGATGCCTGTGATCGTGCTTCTCTGCTTCCTCGCAACGAGCTTCAGTATGCCATAAGGCCGAGCAGAACGCAAGACCGGTATCAACCTTTTATTGTCCAATTTTAGCACGGCGGATTTGGGGATTGTGAGGGCGGATGGGAAGGATGCAGGGGTAATCCACCTCGGCTAGCAATGCCGACCGCCGCGCTGATCATCTACGGCACGAGCCGTACGCGGTAGAAGCGGGAGGGCGCATTGGTCGCGCCGCCGACATCGGGATAGTTGGTGATCACGTCACCCGCACCGGGAATGATGAAGATCGGGCTAAGGTCGCTGAAGCTGTTCGTGAAACCGCTGCCGGCATCGTTCACGGTCTGCACGACATTGGTTCTGCTCCCACCGGCCATCCAAGTAACGCGAAGGCCATCACCTTCCTGCACAATCGAAATGATATGGAATGCCGACGCGCTGTTGGTCGGATTCGTGCCCACTAGGAACTCCGCCAGGTTGTTCTGGCCGTCACCATCCGGGTCAGCAGTCGCTGCCGCCTGCGAGCAGTTGGTGCAGCCGAAGTAATTTAACTGCCACTGCTGCCAGGGCGGGAGGTTGACAGTTAGACTTACGGCACGGTTGGTCGTGCCGATGCCGTTGGTCGCGTTGGTGAACGTGACGGTGTCAGTGTAGTTGCTGGGGGCCAGACCGTTGGCGTTGGCATTGATCAAGACGGTGACGTTCGTGCTGGCCGCCGCCGGCAGCGTGCCGTTGGTCGCCGAGAGGCTGAGCCAGGCGGCGCTCTTGCTCGCGCTCCAGTTCAGCGCGTTACCGCCGCTGTTGGTCAGCGTATAGACCTGGTTCGAGGGCGTAAACGGGCCGCCTTGGGTCCCTGTTGAACTCAACCCGTTCGTCGGCGTGACCACAAGCTGGGCGGGGGCGGAGTTCGATGTGGTGATGGCCAGTTGCCAGCCGTTGGCAATGCTGCCGGAATCGCCGGCTGCGTCGTCATAAACGTACAACGACCACGTACCATTGGGGTTTTGGTTGGTGAACACAGACAGACTTGTGCCATATGGACCGGCGGGTGCCGGGGCCGGGAAGGTGTCTCCCGTTACATAGTCGGACGGGCGGAACGTGCCGGACACAATTTGAGCGCTGTCCGGCAGAACCGAGGCCGCCGAATCGTCGAAGGTAAGCGTGACGCTGTTAATATCGTAACCGCCGCCGGCATCCGACATGAGCATGACCTTCTGTCCCGCTGGTCCGACGAGCAAGACATCAATATCATCGGGATACGTGTGGCTGATATTGGTGAGGGTGGCGGTCACTTTGGTCACTGTGCCAGCAACTTCGGAGACGGTGATTGTGGATGGATAGGGAGTGGCTGCTCCACTATCAGGGATCGTGATGAAATTGGGATTCACAAAAGTGTTGGACGGTGTGACACTCAGCGTCACGGTGCGCGTTTGCGGGATGCCGCTTGCCGGGTTGCTGAAGGTTATGTTGTCGCTATACGTGCCGACAGCAAGACCATTGGCGGCCGGGTTGAGGGAAACGCTCACGTTGGTGGAACTGCCCGCCGCCAAGCTGCCATTTGTCGGCGTCACATCCAGCCAAACCTGCGTCTTGGCAGCGGTCCAACCAGTCGAGGCACTGCCCTGATTCGTCAATGTGTAGGTAGTGCCAGCAGGAGTGAACGGACCGCCCACGGTACCGGCACTGCTGAAACCACCCAAAGGACTCACTTGAAGCGCGTCGACATTATAGACCAAGTAGGCGACTTCACAGGCGACAATCGCCGAGGTGTATTTGATCTGCATGTAACCGTTTACGCCCCAACTTGGACCCCAACTGTTGCGGAGAATCCAATAGCCGTTGCCGCCGTTGTCATCCCACCCCACGAGCGCGATGGCGTGGTTGGTTGGTTTGTAGTAACAGGGGCTGGCGTCACAGTTGGTGCTTGTATTTTCGTATATGCCGTCGCTGTAGGCTTCGAAAGCGGAGTCAACGTAAACTGCCGCGTCCACCACGCCATAAGTCATGATGGCGGTCTTAATTGCATTGATGTCGCCACAGGGGACCCGGTACCAAGAAGCAAAGCGGGTGGTGGGATCACTCCAGTGCGTGCACGAGCCGGGATCGGTTACCGTGTAAGGAAAATGGGCTTCATCGGTGACACCCTCGACCGTGAGGGCCTGCAACTCATAGTAGTCGTAGTCCGCCCCGTCACAGCCGAAAAAATGGCTGCTGTACTGGGGCAACCTCCCCAGGCACCAGATGATGTACGATTCGGAAAAATCCGCAGAATTTCCATCGTAATGGCCCGTGGCCCAGTTGTAGGTTCCTTCTGCCGCAGCGCACGCCCCGAACGCATAACAGGAGCCGCAACTTCCTTGGTCCCGAATCGGGCCGATGTACGAGTGACCATTGTAATTGGTCCAGCAGAACTGAGTCGGCAGTTGCTTCCCCAGATGATTGACAAGGGGACCGATGTCCTCCGTACTACCAAGCTGCGGTTGGAGCTGAAGGGGCGGGCGACGACTAAAGAATCGCTCCTTTTCCTCGGGTGACATATCGTACACCCAGTTGTGTCCCACGCTGAACTGATATCCATTATTCCTGATCTTGTTCTGAAGTACCTCAATGGTATCTCCCGGCTCAAACCTAAGGATTTCTCGATCCTGGGCGAAGGAGACAGCCGCGAGGATAAGGGTGAATGAATGTAGAACAAGCAGAGCGGACCAGACCTTAAAACACTTTTGCATAAGTGACCTCGCCTCGTTAATCGTCAAATGCGCGCTTCTTGGCAAAGACTAAAACACAGGGCGATCGAAAAGTCGAGGCAATTCTCCGCCCAAGTGCGAGGTTGACGGGCGTGGAGGTTGGTCTTAGTCTTTGGGTCTTCCAATGAGCAAACAGGTGAAGATTTACGACACGACGTTGCGCGACGGCGCGCAGGGCGAAGGCATCTCGTTTTCCAGTGCGGACAAGATCCGCATCGCCGAGCGGCTGGACGCGTTTGGGGTGCACTACATCGAGGGCGGTTGGCCAGGATCAAACCCGAAGGACATGGATTTCTTCACGGAGGTGGCAAAGCGGAGGTTCAAGCAGGCTCGCATTGCGGCCTTCGGCAGCACGCGCCGAGCGAACACAAAGTGCAAGGAGGACCCGCAGATCGAGATGCTGGTGAAAGCCAATACGCCCGTCGTCACGCTTGTCGGCAAAACGTGGTCGCTGCACGTCGCGGAAGTCATTCGCACCACACCGGAGGAAAACCTGGCGATGATCGCCGACTCGGTGCGGTATTTCAAAGAGCTGGGCAAGGAGGTCGTGTACGATGCCGAACATTTCTTCGATGGTTACAAGGGCGAGCCGCGTTACGCGCTGGCGACGCTGAAGGCCGCGCACGAGGCTGGCGTGGATATCGTGGTGCTCTGTGACACCAACGGCGGTTCCATGCCCGGCGAAGTGGCGCGCATCATGGCGGAAGTCCGCAAGGCGCTCCTCTGCCCCGTCGGCATTCACACGCACAACGATTGCGGCTTGGGCGCGGCCAACGCGCTGGCTGCTGTTGAGCAAGGCGCGGTACAAGTGCAGGGCACGATGAACGGATACGGCGAGCGGACGGGCAATTGCAACCTGACCACCGTCATCCCCTGCCTCGTGCTCAAGATGGGCATCGGGTGCATCCCGAAGGAAAACGTTCGGCATCTGCGGGAGTTGTCGTTGTTCATCGACGACCTCGCGAACATACGCCACGATATCCGCCAACCGTTCGTCGGCGCGACGGCCTTCGCGCACAAAGGCGGCATCCACGTCAATGCCGTCGAAAAGGTGGCGCGCAGCTACGAGCACATCGAGCCTGAAGCGGTCGGCAACCGCCGCCGCGTGCTCGTCAGCGAATTGAGCGGGCGCAGCAACGTGTTGATCAAGGCGCACGAGCTGGGTGTCCATCTGCCGAAGGATTCGGCCGAGGTCCGCGAAATCTTGCAGCAACTGAAACAACTCGAACACGCTGGCTACGAATTCGAGGCGGCCGACGCCAGTTTTCACATCCTCGTGCAGAAACTCCTCAAGCGCCACAAGCCGTTCTTCAACCTGCTCGCCTACCGCGTCATCATGGATCGTCACGGCGAAGATGGGCATAGCACCGTCGAAGCGAGCGTCAAACTTGAAGCCAAAGGCGAGATCGTCGATACCGTGGCCGAAGGCGATGGCCCTGTCAACGCGCTCGACAAGGCGTTGCGCGCTGCGCTGACAAAGTTCTACCCGTCCATCGCCGCCGTTCAGCTTGTGGACTACAAAGTTCGCATCCTCGACTCCCAGACCGGCACCGCCGCCAAGACGCGCGTCATGATCGAATCCACCGACGGCGCGGACATCTGGGGCACGGTCGGCGTCAACGACAACATCATCGAAGCCAGTTGGGAAGCCCTCGTGGACTCCGTCGAGTACAAGCTCTTCAAAGACGAGCATCGGAAGCCATAATTGCCGTAGGGGCAGACCTGCGCGTCTGCCCTGTTTCTCGGTTGTCCGACATCGGGCGCACATACAGGTGTGCCCCTACGGGATGGTTGTCCGTCGTAGGGGCAGACCTGCGTGTCTGCCCAATGATCAAATGAAATGAATGCGATGCACACCCCGTTACGCCTGTTATGAAAATGCCCTTCGACCCGAAACACCACCACCGCCGATCCATTCAGCTGAAGCGGTATGATTACTCGGGACCAGGCTCGTACTTTCTGACTGTGTGCGCGCAAGGCAAGCACTGTCTGTTCGGCGAGATTCGAAATGGCGTTATGGGCCTGAATGAAGCGGGGTGCATGCTCACTCGGTGGTGGATCGAGTTGCCGAACAAATTTCCCACTGTTCGTGCGGATACTTTTATCGCTATGCCCAACCATCTCCATGGCATCCTCACGATTCTCGGCGTTGGACTGGATGGTCGCACGTTTGCATCGAGCGCCCCGACGGCCGCCTCCCTGCCCACGGTCGTTCAGTGGTTCAAAACGATGACTTCCAACGATTACATTCGCGGCGTAAAGGAGCGCGGTTGGGCGCCTTTCCATGGAAGGTTGTGGCAACGCAATTATTACGAGCACGTAATCCGAGACGGCCGGTCGTTGGAAAAGATTCGTGAATACATCGACACAAATCCGCTGCGGTGGCACCTCCACAAAGAAAACCTGCAGTGTCATGGCACGGATGGATTCGACACGTGGTTGGATGCGCACAAGACAGCGCCGTTTCCCGGCTGCACGACATCGGGCGCACACATAGGTGCGCCCCTACGGGATGGCTGTCCGCCGTAGCTTCCGATATCTCTCATCGAGCGCCGCGTCGTTCAGGCGCAACAGGAACGATTCGAGCATCAATCCGTACACTTCGATCCGCGAAACCTTGATCCGCTGCGCCGGGTCGAGCGGATTCGCCTCCCGCAATCGCGCGATGGTTTTCAATCCAATCCAAATGGGCCAGATGCACGCGAGCCGCAACCGCCACAGGCTCGACGGAATCAGCATCGTGTACTGCCAGCCGGCATCGAGATGGGCAACCGCGGTGTCGAGCCAGCGATCATAAAGGGATTGAACGCTGGCGAAGTTCTGCGGATCGAGCAACAACTGCGGCTCTTTCACGGGCAGATAGCAGCGGCCGATCCGCAAATCCGTCGGAATGTCGCGCAAGACGTTCACAAGTTGCAGTCCCTTCCCAAACCGCACCCCCAACTCCTCCATCTCCACATCTCTCCAGAACTCCAGTTCCTTGAAATGCGCCCTGCACATCCTCGTCCAAAATTCGCCGACGCAGCCCGCGACCAAGTATGTGTAGCGATCAAGCTCGTCGTCTTTCAGCGCGACCAGGTCCTTCTCCGTCTCGCCGGGAAATCTCTCAAGATCGAAGATCTGGCCGGCGATAATGGTGTCCAGCAATCCGCCAATCCTCTGTCGATCTGCGTCCGGCAGCTCCCCGAGAAATCGCAGACAGTCCGGCAAGCGCTGAAGCAACCGCGCCTCCGCCGGGCTCGTGGGAGCCCCGACGTTCGTGTCGGGGCTCCCACAAACCAACGTGATGTTCGCCAGCAACTGGTGCAACCGCTGGATCCGTTCTGCTTTCGCCACAGCCTTGGTGTCAGCGATCGTGTCGCTCGCACGCGCCAGCAGGTACGCCAGCGAAACCTGCGGTCGAATCTCGCGCGGCAGCACGCGCAGCGTCAGATAAAACGAGCGGGAAACGTCCCGAAGCAACGGACCAATAAGTTCGCGCTGCGCATGCATTCGCGGGATCGATTCTTAATCGAGACCGGCCACAGACGCAAGCACAGCGCAGTTTGGAGTGCGGAGACTTGTCGCCGCTTTCCAAAGCGCCAATGAATCGGCGCGCTCCTGCTCAATTGCGCTGATACGTTCCGACCAACTCGATCTGCGCGAGGATGTGACCTTTCATAGCCTCCTCGAGCTGCTTCTTTGTCGCCCGCGGTTGAAGGGCCAGCGCGGTGTCGAGAGCGTAGAGCCGGAAGTGATAGTGATGCACCCCATGCCCGCGCGGCGGCATCGGTCCGCCGTAGCCCACGCGCCCGAAATCGTTCACGCCTTGCTTCGTCCCGCTCAGATCGGGAACCGTGTCCGTCCTCGCCACGTTCTCTGGCAACTCGGTCGTCTTCGCCGGAATGTCGTAGATGACCCAATGCACCCAGGTGCCGACGGGCGCATCGGGGTCGTCACAAATCAACGCGAAGCTCTTTGTGGCCGGCGGCGCGCCTTCCCATTTCAGCGCGGGCGATGCGTCCGGGCCTTCACCCGTGTGCCTCTTTGGGATCGGTTGGTTCGCGCCGAACATAGAACTGGTCAACTTGAATTGCGACATGGTTGCCTCCTTTTCCGCCGCGCGAGCAACGAGACATGCGCTCACGACGGCGACTATCACACAGATGGTCCTCCTCATTGCCTTCGCTCCTTATGACACGCATCATCCCTCGAAATCCGCCGGCACGCAAGTTCTGCTTGCATCCGCCGCCGGATTCAATATACTTCACCCCAGCATCAGGAACGCCCGGCCTCTTTGCGAGCAAAGAGCTGAGGCTGCCAACCGAGGCAGGAGTGCCTACGGTGGTTTGGTTCCGAAAGGATTCGGGACCGATGTGCGGGAGGCAAGCGGCCTTCCGACAAAAAACTCCGCGCAGACAACCGCGCTTCGCTGATGCGAAACGCGGTTTTTTGTTTCCCCTGATGCTGAGAGATGTGTCGTTGTAGCCGCGAGCCTGCTCGCGGCATTCGGAAGTCGCGGGCTGCGGACAATGGGCCGCGAGCAGGCTCGCGGCTACAATTGGCGAACGGGCCGGTAAGCGTCTTGAGTCAGTCGGGACACACTGATAAGCTAGAGGCCAATTCCAATGGGCAACGTCAGCAATAGAATCAAACTGCTTCACGAGGTTCTGGATCAACGCATCGTCGTGCTCGGCGGTCCGATGGGAACGATGATCCAGCAGCGCAACCTTTCTGCCGCCGATTTCGGTGGCCCGCAGTTCGAAGGCTGCAACGAGCATCTCGTGTTGACGAGGCCCGACGTGATCCTCGACATCGATCGGCAGTATCTTGCGGCGGGCGCGGATTTCATCGGGACGGATACCTTTGGCGCCACGCCGCTGGTGCTGGTGGAGTACGGCCTCGCCGATAAATGCCGCGAAATCAACGCGGCAGCAGCGAAACTGGCGCGTCAGGCGGCAGCGGAGTTTTCGACGCCGAACAAGCCGCGGTTCGTGAACTCCTTCATTGGCCCGACGACGAAGGCGATTACCGTGACGGGCGGCGTGACCTTCGAGCAGTTGATTGGTCACTTCCACCAGCAGGCGCTCGGGCTGATCGAAGGCGGCGTGGACATTCTGTTGGTCGAGACCTGCCAGGACACGCGCAACGTGAAGGCCGCGCTCATCGGTATCCAAGAGGCATTTGACAAACTCGGCGTGAAACTGCCGATCATGGTCAGCGGCACGATCGAACCGACGGGCACGATGCTCGCAGGCCAGGCCGCGGATGCATTCGTCGCGTCGCTGCAGCACGTCGACTTGCTCAGCATCGGGTTGAATTGCGCGACCGGCCCTGAATTCATGACCGATCACATCCGCACGATTCACCAGATGGCCAACACGCGCGTGTCGTGTTACCCGAATGCCGGGTTGCCGAACGAGGAAGGTTTGTATCTCGAAACGCCGACATCGCTGGCTTCGTCCTTGGAGCGGTTCGTCAAGAACGGCTGGCTCAACATCGTCGGCGGCTGCTGCGGCACCACGCCCGCGCACGTCAAAGCCATTGCGCAGATGGTGGAAGGCAAGACGCCGAGGAGATTCCGCGCGCCGCGCAAGTCGTACTACACCGGCATCGAGTTGGTCGAGGCGACCGACGACAATCGTCCCCTGCTCGTCGGCGAACGGACGAACGAGGTCGGCTCGCGCGCGTTCAAGCGGCTGATCACGGACGAGAAATTCGAGGAGGCGGCCGAGATCGCCCGCGCGCAGGTCAAGAGCGGCGCGCACATCATCGACATCAACCTGGAAAACACCGACCGCGACGAACTGGCCGACATCGACCGCTTTTACGAGAAGGTGATTCACAAGGTCAAAGTGCCGTTCATGATCGACAGCACCAACCCGAAGGCGGTCGAGCGGGCCCTGACCTATTGCCTCGGCAAGAGCATCATCAACTCGATCAACTTCGAGGACGGCGAAGAGAAATTCCACAAGGTGCTGCCGTTGCTGAAAAAGTACGGCGCCGCGGTCGTGATCGGCTCCATCGACGAGGACAAACAGCAGGCGCAGGCCATCACCCGGGAACGGAAACTTGCCATCGCCCAGCGCGCGCACAAGTACTGCACCGAACACGGGATTCCCGAAGAAGACCTGATCTTCGATCCACTGGTGTTCCCGTGCGCGACGGGCGACGAGAACTACATCGGCAGCGCCGTCGAAACCATCGAAGGCGTGCGTCTCATTAAAGAGAAACTCCCACGCTGCAAGACCCTCCTCGGCGTCAGCAACGTCAGCTTCGGTCTGCCGCCGGCCGCGCGAGAGGTCATTAACTCCGTATTCCTCTACCACTGCACGAAGGCGGGACTCGACCTCGCCATCGTCAACGCAGAGAAACTCGAGCGCTACGCGAGCATCCCCGACAAGGAGAAGAAACTCGTCGAAGATTTGCTGTTCAATGTGGGGCAAGCTTCCAGCTTGCCCGTGACATCTGATGGGCAACCAAGATGGTTGCTCCAGGATTACCGGCGGCAAACCCGCGAACAGCGCATCGCGATCAACCAGCATCACATCGCGGCGGTCAACGAGCATTTCCGCACCGCCGAGAGCCGCGTGAAGAAGAAGACTTCCGATCTGCCGCTCGACGCACGCCTCGCCAATTACATCCTCGAAGGGACGAAGGAAGGACTGATTCCCGACCTCGATCTGAAGATCGAGGAAGGCGCCGCGCCACTGGACATCATCAACGGCCCGCTCATGAACGGGATGAAGGAAGTCGGGCACCTGTTCAACGCCAACGAACTAATCGTCGCCGAAGTGCTGCAAAGCGCCGAGGCGATGAAGGCCGCCGTCGCGCATCTCGAAAACTTCATGGAGAAGAAGGCCGACTCGACCAAGGGCAAGGTCATCCTCGCCACCGTCAAAGGCGACGTGCACGACATCGGCAAGAACCTCGTCGAGATCATCCTCTCGAACAACGGCTACAAGGTCATCAACCTCGGCATCAAAGTGCCGCCCGAGGAATTAATCAAGGCGTACCGGGAACACAAGCCCGACGTCATCGGCTTGAGTGGTCTGCTCGTCAAAAGCGCGCACCAAATGGCCATCACCGCGGGCGATCTCAAACAGGCCGGCATTACCGTGCCGTTGCTGGTCGGCGGCGCGGCGTTGAGCGACAAGTTCACAAGGACACGCATCGCGCCGAGTTATGATAGTGGCGCAGGCGTCTCACCTGCGAATTTGACAGACAAGGCGGGCGAGACGCCCGCTCCACCAATTGTCATCTACTGCAAAGACGCCATGACCGGCCTCTCGATGATGAACCGATTGATGGACCCCGCCGAGCGCGACAAAGTTGTCACCGAACACGCCCCGGTAGGGCGCGCTGGCCCCAGCGCGCCGTCCGAGGTGGAATTCCCCGAGACCACTCACCGCAGCAGCCGGGTGCGGCTGGATGTGCCGCTTATTCCTCCGCCCTACCCGGACCGCAAAGTGCGCGACGTGCCGCAACTGCAGGAGATCTGGAGCTACATCAATCCACAGATGCTGTATGTCCGGCATCTCGGATTCAAATCCAACTTCGAGAAGGCGCTCGCTGCCCGCGATCCGAAAGCGCTGGAGCTTTACGACCGGGTCCAAGAAATCAAAGCCGAGGCCGCGAAGTTCATGAAGGTCAAAGCGGTGTGGCAATACTTTGCTGCCGAGGCGAAGGGAAACTCGATCAAGGTTTATCAAGTGGCGCGGGCGTCTCGCCCGTTCAGTTCTTCCGGTAGCGCCAAAGAAACGGGCGGGACGCCCGCGCTACTTCACACCTTCGCCTTCCACCGCCAGCGGAAGCCCGACGGCCTGTGCCTCTCCGACTACGTTCTTCCGCCAGTAGCGCAGGCGTCTCGCCTGTTACGTGATTCGCTCGCCCTTTTCGTCGTCTCCGCCGGCACCGGCATCCGCCAACGCGCCGAGGAATACAAAGCCAAGGGCGAGTTTTTGAAGTCGCACGCAATCCAAGCCCTCGCGCTGGAAACCGCCGAGGCCGCTGCCGAATGGCTGCACCGCCGGATCCGGGAAGACTGGGGTTTTCCCGACCCTGCCGACATGACGATGATCGACCGGTTCACGACCAAATACCGGGGCCGCCGTTACAGCTTCGGCTACCCGGCCTGCCCCGCACTCGAGGACCAAGCCGGCATCTGGAAGCTAGTAAAACCGGAAGAAATCGGTGTGAGTCTGACCGAGGGTTTCATGATGGAACCCGAGGCCTCGGTGAGCGCTTTGGTGTTTCATCACCCGGACTGCACGTACTTCGGAGTTGGAGATACAGGTGAATGATGGAGCCGGAGAGCGTGTCCTGCCAGCCCGCCGTAGCTTCGGCGAAGGTGGGAGCGAAGTCGAAGGATGTTCCATTGTCCCGATTGCATGTATTTTGGCGTTGGCGATTCGGGAGAATAGCGCAACCACCTGGTGCTGCCGACGGATTCGCGGCTGGCCGGATCGGGATTGACGGCACCGAAACTGGGGCATACCATCGCAGGCACCATCGCACGTCTCACGGCGTGCATCTAGATCCTGAACGAGAAGGGAGAAACCATGAATCGCTCGCACGTGTTCGTTTTACTCGTTGGGTTCGGCCTCGGCGCGGCAATTACGTCGGCCATCTTCCTGTCGAACAGGCCAGCGCCCATAGCGCCGGCCCGCGAGGTTGCCTCGACGGCGGCGCCCTCCGGCAAGGCTCCATCCATTAAACCCGCTGCACCCGAACCGGCCCGAACAATACAAGCGGGAGCGGCCGAGCCGGTAACATCGCCAGCCCCTTCTTCGGCCAAGGTTGAAAGTGCTCCTGCGCCAGCGGCAACGGCTCCGCCGGCTCCTGAGAAACCAGCGTTTGATTTCAAAACCGCATTTGTTGAGGTGGCACGAAAAGGCATCGCGGCCTATCGCAGCAAAGAAATGCAGGAGCTGACCGATAGGATCAAGGCATCCGGCACGAACGGAGTCCGTACCGTGATTGAACAACTTCAGGACTCGACCTCCACACAAGATCGATTCCTGTTGGTCGCCCTGCTTGAAAGCCTCGGGGATCCAGCGGCTCTGCCGGCGTTGGACACCATCCTGAAAAACGATTCCGACCTGCTGGTTAGAAGAATGGCGGCCCATGCGGCGGCGCTGATCGGTTCCGACGCGGCTATGGACGTGTTACGGCCGGCCATGGCCAACGATCAGGATTGGGGCGTGCGCGTGAACTCGGCCTATGGTCTGGCCAAACTCAAGCAACAAGACGGGCTGGACACCTTGCAGCAGTTTTACACTTCTCCCGATACGCCGGCGGAGTATCGGTTGGCGATTCTGGGGGGACTAGCCGACGTTGCCGCCCCGACGACTGGCCCGCTGTTTCGGCAAATCCTTGCCGACACAACGGACCCCGGTTACGTACTGATTGCGATCGGCGCGTTGGAGAAGATGAAGGATGCACAAGCCCTGCCCACCCTGCAACCATCCGACAAGCCGCCCAACGCGCCATCGACAGCATCTCCAAGTGAGAGCCTCGATCCGATATGCCGACTGTGCTTTTGCTCGAATTGAGTTCGGTTGTCAGGACGATGATTGACCGCTTCACGACGAAATACCGTGGCCGCCGTTACAGCTTCGGTTATCCGGCCTGTCCCGCGCTCGAAGATCAGGCAGGGATTTGGAAGCTACTGAGGCCGGAGGAAATTGGTGTTCAGCTCACCGAGGGTTTCATGATGGATCCGGAAGCGTCAGTGAGTGCGCTGGTTTTCCATCACCCGGATTGCACATACTTCGGCATCGGTGACAACATAAGTACCTGAACAGGGTCAGCGACGTTCTCAGCCGCGCCGGCCGAGAGTGTACGGCCACTTTCTCGCCTTCTCATAGTCGAGCATCAGTTCCGTGATGGAGACGCATGGGAAATCTTGAATGAAGTATGAGGCAAGGCTTGGATAGAACGTGACCATGGCACAAGCCACCTCTAACGGCTTTGAACCGAGATTCAGCGCACGTGCGATGCCTTCTCGATTCTGCCACGCCCAGTCGATTTTCTTCCGAAACCTATCTGCGTAGTTGTCTTTACTGCGGACGAACTGACTGAGCGAGTCGCGGAAGAACCTTGGTTCTAAACCTTCCTCAACCATCTTGTCCTCGCAGATTACGAGCAGACGCTCTCGCTGGGAGTGACCCACAAAATCAATCTGCCCGATGCCCTTAGGGATGGCGAGAGCAGTTGCCTCTGCCCCAATTTGACCTTCGTACGACCGGCCCTCAATACCTGCAGTTTTCAGGTTATCTCGCACAACACCTTCAAACCATGCCCCGACACGATTTGACAGTTCCGCTAGTCCCTTTCGCGTTTCATTGGTCAGCCACTCACTCGGGAGCTTCTGAAAGGCCGCGCCCACCAGTGAGAAAATGAAGGATTCCTTCACCATGTTCTTTGACCACGTGAGATGCGTTCCCGTCCGATGCGGAAATTCAAAGAACGCTCTTCTATATGCCCGGTTTTCCTGCTTAGGCTTCCAGATTACGCGACCTTCCGCAAGCATCTCGTTTGGCCGCAATGTGACACCAGCGAAGATAGTTTTGGCTGTATTTCTGTCGATACCCTTTTGGGCCAATCCGTCGAGTATCTCGTCCAAGCGACAGAACGGCACCGGAAAACCTGTTGGCGGTGGCTTCGCGTTCTGGCTTATGTTCATGATGATTGATAGAGCGTCGGTGTATGAGATGCCGAACGACTTGAGGAAAAATGGATTTAGAAGTTTGCCCTGTTCTGCAGGATCGTTATCAAGTGGAAGATCGGGGATAAATCGGCGGCGATTTGCGTTGTGGATGTCCACTCTTTCTCCAAACTGCATGCACTGCCGAGCTGTCCCAGTCAAATCAAGTTTGAAAAGATCGAGTTGACCCGGCGGGTAGATCTGCAGCACGGTATCATTTGGAAACAGGCCGTAGGTTTGCTCGCTGAGCATGTACAGCGAAACCATTGCCTCTGCGCAGATAAAGCACTCGTCCAATAACCCTTCTAGCAATTCAAGAGGAGCCCGTGGATCTTCTGGTGGCGAAAGCAAGGCAACCCTTTCGCAGAGGTATTTTATTGCCCGTCTCAGTTCCGGACCGAGCGCATCCCATCGCTGAAGTTCTGGACCCTGTAATGAAAGCCAGTTAATTCTGCAACTTTCCTCATACTGAAACAGCAAAAAGTTCATGAGGTCTCGCGACGCTATCTTAGGAAGGGCGTTGGTCAACTTCGTTTCATAAAAGTTGAACTCGCGCTGTAGTATTGAGTTGATGTCACGTCCATCAGTGAATCTGCCAACGGGAAAGTTTGCTCGAAGATTCGCTTCGACTTCGGCGCGCAGCCGCAATTCACTATCGGCTGATGGCCGGTAGATCTTTATTCCCCCGAAGTACTCGAAGTTCATATGTAATGGATTAGTCTGCCAGTTTGTTGAATTCCCGGCAAGGCGTGGACGACGCGTGGTGAGTCAACGACAGAGATTCTTCGACAAGCTCAGAATGACATGCCTTGCGGGCTTGGCGGCTTTGCGTGAGACCGCATTCGAGTTCATTCGCGTGCATTCGTGGTTAAACTTTCGCACGGCGCGCCTGGCAATCAATCACTCATCCGACAGCGGCATTGAATTGAACCGGCACTGGCGCGCGAGCGGTTTCGTCGGCGCTGAAGTAGACGGCGGGGCCGTACCCGAGCGACCGGGCGACGAAGACGTCGGGCAACCGTTGGATCGCGTTGTTGTAGAGGTTGACCGCGTTGTTGAAGAATTCCCTTCGTTCTGCGATTTCGTTTTCCATGCGCACGAGCGAGTCTTGCAGACTGAGGAAATCCTCGTTGGCTTTCAGGTTCGGATACGCCTCGGCCACGGCCAATAGCGAGCGAACCGTGCCGCCGAGAACCTGTTCGGCCTGCGCCAGGTCGGGGGCGCTGCCCCGGCCCTGCGGCAGCATCGCGACCGCCGTCGAGCGGGCGGTGGTGACGGCTTCGAACGTGTGGCGTTCGTGCGCAGCATAGCCTTTGACGGTCTCGACGAGATTGGGAATCAGGTCGTGGCGCTGCTTCAGCAACACATCGATGTTGGCCCAGCCTTTGTCCATCTGGTTGCGCAGGTACACCAGCCCGTTGTAGAGGACGACGACGTAGAACGCCGCGGCGATCATCCCCAACAAGACCGCAAAACCAATCAGTAAGGCGTTCATAATCGGTGGAAGCATTCCAACAGGATACCAAGCCCGGCCAGTGACAGCAAGGCGCCGCCAAGAATGCCGCCCGCGGCTTTCCACGCGAACTCGGTTTCGACCTCACGCGCCGATTTGTCGGCGATAAAGAAGAAATCACGGGCCCGGTCCAGACAAACGATCCGATCCCCAATCTTCGTCGGCTCGGCCGGTTGGCCCTCCGAAGCCACCACCGAACCGAACACGAACAGCGGATCGCCGGGGGCAATCATCCATTCGGTAAACCGCTTACTCGGGGTGAACACACCGTCCAATTCGATCCCCTTTTGTTCGGCGAACTCAAAGATGCGCGGAGACAGTTCGCTCCTCAGAGGAAACTTGGGCGGTTCCACTTGGAGATCCTTTGGAATATCGATTGTGGCACCGACGGGGACGACCAGTATTTTGCCCGTATCGTCTTCGATGTAGAATGGAACCCGTCGTTCGCCACTGTCGATCGTGACCCAATGGTTGGATTTGCCCGACCGGCGCAATTCCTCCACCTTGTACCGCCAATACACGCACGGCAACTGTTCGATGGGGCTTTGGAGTGTTTTCTGGGGCACGGCGCGGCCGCATAGTTCCGCCAGCCCGAGCGCGACCGCCTCAACCTTGGAAGTGGGTGTGTTTTGCATCAGGCGCTTCCGCTGAAAGCAACGCAGTCCCCAGAAAAAGACAACCAATCCGCCGCCAAAGCAGCCCGCCCCCAGGATGATAATTCTGGCGTCCATTTCCTCCCGGTCAGATTACCAAGAACGTCGCCAAAAGAAAACTGCGCGGGTGCTTGGTTCGCAGTTCACAGTTTACAGTTCTCAGTTCACAGCAGCAGCCACAGAGATGTTCTGAGATTCGCGTTCATTCGCGACATTCGCGGGTAACAAGTGTCATGCGAGATTCCTCTCCCGCCGAAGCGAAGGGATGAGGGATGAAGTCGGACGGCACTCGACGGTCGTACTCGACGCGAGGAGAAGCCGAGGGTCAGGGCGGCAAACCCCGCTACAGGGCGACATGGTGCGCCCTGCCAATGGCGAACGGCGCGATACATGGCAGTGCCATGTATCGTGCTTCCTCGACAGCCGATCTCACGCAACGGCGTGCGGTAAGAAAGTACGATGCCTAGGAGTGCTAGGCATCATGGTGATGTGCGTGTCGCGGCCTCCTGTGTGACGATTCGGCGATCCTGTCGTCGCCGGCGGCGATTGCCCGACACGCGAGCGCGTTCGCGGGCGGCTGTGTCGTCAGCGTATCGACCGGTCGCGGCGTGAATGCCTGCCGGCACGAGTTTGGGAAGCGGATCGAGCAAATCGCGCAGAGGTGGTGGCACGGTGTCCTGCCGCGAATGCGATTCGCGGCTACAATGGCCCACGGCGCGACCGGTGGTCGAGACAGGAATGTCGCTCCCACGGGACCACACGCAACGGAAAGCAAAATCCCCTGACCGCTGTGGCAGTCAGGGGATTTTCAGTTCGCGCAACGGTTATTTCACCATCACGTTGGCAGCTTTCGGGCCTTTGGGAGAATCGACCAGCTCGAACTCCACGGCCTGTCCTTCCTCGAGGTTCTTGAAACCGCCACCCGAGATTGAGGTGTAATGCACGAACACGTCGGCGCCACCCTCCTGTTGGATAAATCCAAAACCCTTCTTGGTATCGAACCACTTCACTTTGCCTGTTGCCATAGTACTCAACCCACCTCTCTTCGTTTAGTCCCGTGCGCACAAAAACCGTTCCGAGTACTTCGGAACGGCTGCACACCTCCAAAGACTTCGCGGCTGAGTATAAGCAGCCGCGTTGGGTTGTCAACCCCTGAGTTTTAACCGCGCTGCGTCGCTTCAGAGCAGCGTACCTTCAAAAACGAATTCCGCTGGGCCGGTGAGACATACATTTCGAAATCGGTCGCCGCGCCGCGTGAAATCCACTTCGAGGATTCGCCCGCTCTGAACGGTGACTTTCACAGGCGTCCGAATGTCGTGGACAAGATGGGCGACGATGGCGGAGGCGACCACGCCGGTGCCACACGCCAACGTTTCGGCCTCCACGCCGCGTTCGTAGGTGCGGACGCGGATTGAATCTTCACCCCGCAATTGCACCCAATCCACGTTTGTGCCCTGCGGAGCGAAGACCTTATGGTATCGCACCTCCGCTCCGACCTTCTCCACCTTCTCGCGATCGGCGTCCTCAGTGAACAAGATCGTGTGCGGCACTCCCGTATTCACAAAGTGATACTCCCGCCGGCCGCCCTTGAGCTGGATTCTTTTGTGCAAAGCAATGTCTCGCGGTTCGGTCATCTGCAACCGCACGTGGTCGCCTTGAACAACCGCCCGCATTTGGCCGGCCTTGGTTTCGAACGTGAGATCGGGGTGTTCGCTGGAGCAGTGCTCATGGTAGAACCGGGCGATACAACGCGCCCCGTTGCCGCACATTTCTGCTTCGCTGCCGTCGGCGTTATAGTAGCGCATCGTGAAATCGGCGGTCTTGGAAGGCTCGACCAGCAAGACCCCGTCCGCCCCAACGCCAAGGCGACGATGACAGATTTGGGCAATGGTTTTCGGGTCGGCCGGGAAATCGCCACGGCGATTGTCGGCAACGACAAAATCGTTGCCCGCTCCGCTCATTTTGTAGAATTTCAAATGCATCTCGGCGGTTTTATCGCCCAAATTGGCCAGTTTCGCAAGGTTTTGATGCTTATCTTGGCATCTGGGTTGCTAAGGTTACTATAGTCATGGAATTCAAGCCTCAGCCTGATCTTGCGGAACGTCCCTCGGACACTTTCGTGTTCAAAGCCATTCTCCTGGTGGACGACGATCGACAACTGGCGGTCGCCCTGCAGTGGATTCTAGCCGACCAGAATTTCCTCGTTGACGTGGCCCACGATGGCGAAGAGGCCCTCCTCAAAATCAAGGCCAACGAATACGACGCGATCATTTGCGACGTGATGATGCCGAGGCTGCGGGGCGACGAGCTTTATCAGCAGGCGGTGGACATGCGGCCACCGCTCGGAGATCGATTCATCTTCATCACGGGTTTCGCAGCCGATCCCAAAATCAACCTCTTCCTGAGCCAGACGGGCGTGAAGTACTTGATGAAACCGTTTCCCGTCCAAACGCTGATTGATTGCGTCAGGCAACTGCTTGAGTGACGCGGACTCAGGCCGACCACTGCGCCACGGCTTCGCCGCTTGCCAAATCCTTCATTGATTCGCGCCGCCGCACGAGATCAAACTGACGACCTCTGACCATTACCTCGGCGGGCCGGGGTCGCGCATTGTAATTCGACGCCATCGTCATTCCGTAAGCACCGGCGCTCATGATGGCCAGCAACTCCCCGGCGCGCACTTCAGGTAGCCTGCGCCCTTGCGCGAAAAAGTCCCCCGATTCGCAAACCGCGCCGACGATGTCAGCAGTCATCAGTTTGCGGCGCGACGCAACCGCCGGCACAATGTCGTGATAACTGCCGTACCACACAGGACGAATCAGGTCGTTCATCGCCGCGTCCGTGATAACGAAGAGTTTCACCGCTGTCCGTTTGATGTAAATCACCCGCGTCAGCAAAACGCCCGCGTTGCCGACGATGAACCGACCGGGCTCCAACAGGATTCTCAGCCCCAGCTTCTGCAGATGCGGTTTGACCGCTGCGGCAAACTCCGCGGCAGTCGGAGGCCGCTCGTTTCGATACCGAATTCCCAAACCGCCGCCGATGTCGAAGAACTGCAAAGTGGTCGGCGCCAGCGCCCGAACTTTCTCGATCAATGGCAATATCTTTTTGATCGCCTGTAGGAATGGCGTCGTGGACGTGATCTGCGAGCCGATATGCATTTGCACGCCTCGAATCTCCAGCGATGGAAAGCGGCGCGCTTCTCGATAAACCTCCAGCGCGCGGCCAATCGGAATTCCAAACTTGCTCTCGCGCGTGCCGGTGGAAATGTAATGATGCGTGTGCGGATCAACGCCGGGATTCACCCGCACCGCAATCGGCGCCCGCTGCCGCCGACCGCGCGCCACCTCGGCAATCGCGCGCAGTTCAGGCTCACTCTCGACGTTGAAACAGTATATCCCGAGTTTCAGCGCGCATTCGATCTCATCACGCGTCTTCCCCACACTGGAGAACACGCATTTGCGCGGATCACCGCCGGCCCGCACCACGCGGAACAGTTCGCCGCCGCTGACGATATCGAATCCCGCGCCTGCGTTTGCCACGGCGCGCAGCACGGCCAGATTGCTGTTCGCCTTCATGGCGAAACAAATCAGGTGGTCGAGGCTCCCGAATGCCCGATCAAGTTGCCCGTACCGTTCCT
Source organism: Verrucomicrobiia bacterium (assembly GCA_050013395.1). Lineage (GTDB taxonomy): Bacteria > Verrucomicrobiota > Verrucomicrobiia > Palsa-1439 > Palsa-1439 > JBEKZD01. The sequence goes on from JBEKFI010000049.1 coordinate 27,956, forward strand.
CGATGTGGGTGTAGCTGTAAACGTACAACGGCGTCCCGAACTCCTCCGCCAATCGACGCAGCGGGACTTGCTCGCAATTCAATTCGCCGTGCCTGTATTGAAACGCATTCACCGAGAGTTCGCGCATCCTATCAGTGCCGGGATGCGACAGCAAGCGCTGCTCACAACCAGCGCGAGACATGTTCGGCTACCGCCGTACTGCACGTTTCGGTCAGAATCCTCAGCGCCCGCTCGCGAGCCTCCTCTCGCGAGTACGTCGCGGCATACTTTTCAATTTTCCAATCATCACCCTCAGAATCGTCGAGAATCAGGAATTCCGCCCGCCGCCCTTCACTGGTTGGAAAACCTGTCGAACCCGCGCCGATCCAGCCAAGTTCCTGTGCGGGAAGGAGCAGCGGCTTCGGGTCGACGTCCTCCGGCTCGTGCGCCTCCATGGGCACCAGCACGACCTCACCTTCCCGCAGTAGTTCTGCCCGCATTGAGTGTGTGTGGCCGTAGAAGCAAACGCGACCCCCGTAATACCGCAAACAGGCCAGCTCGCTTTTCGCGTTCTGCGGGTAGCGGTGATAATGTCCATTGCTGGGAGACGCCAACGAATCGTGCGCCAGCCAGATCAGTTTGTCCACCTGTACCGTCAGATTCCCCGAGGCAATAAACTCCTTCGCCCACGGCGTGCTGTCCACCAATTCGCGCGTCCAGTTCAGCGTTTGCAGGGCTTCCTCGTTGTAGCCTTCGGAATCAAGTTCCCCCCGCACAACCAAATCGTGGTTTCCCACGACCCACGCCAGTGTGCCGTCCTGCTGAAGAGCCAGCAATCGCTCGATGCACTCCAGCGGCTCCGGGCCGTAGCCGATCAGGTCGCCCACGAACAGATAACCCTCCGCTCCGAGCCGTTCCGCCGCTGCCAGCGCCGTTTCCAGCGCTACCAGATTTCCGTGCACATCGCCGAATACCATGTAACGCATTGTTTTCTGTCACTGTAGCCGCGAAACTTTTTCGCGGCGATTCTTTTCCACCCTGTGCAAAAGGCTCTGCCGCGAATCGGGTACCCGCGTGGCGGGTGCGCGGTCACAATATCTTGCCGCCAGCAGCGCCGCACCGACAACAACCACTGCCTGTCCAAGTTTGGAAGGCACGATTCGACAGTTCCCGCGAAAAGGCGGAAAGATCAAGTGCTCCACCGTCTGCCTCAATGTTCGAAAGAATTGATCGCCTGCCAGCGACACTCCGCCGCCGACGATCACAATCTCGGGGTTCAACAACGCGATCGCGTTGGCGACCGCAACGCCCAAGTATCTTGTCGCCTGCCCAATTGTACTCACGCCGCGTTCGATCGCCAAGCCCGATGCAAGCGATTCCAGCGTCGGGAAATCTGCTTTTCGTGGCAACGATCGTTTACGATTTAAGCCAAATTGATCGGGGGCGCAGAAGCGGGTGTGCCCAATCTCTGCTGCGCCAAATCTTCCGTTATAGATTTCGCCGTTCAGAATAAACCCTCCACCGATACCCGTCCCGACGGTCACATAAAACACGCTTCGCTTTCCCCTGCCCGCCCCGCAAACTGCTTCCGCGAAGCCGGCGCAGTTCTGGTCGTTATCGACAACCGTCAGCAGTTTGAAGCGCCGCTCAAACCATTGTCTCACGGGAAACCCGTCCCAGCCTGCGATTTGGTGCGATGTCACCGCCCCTCCGCGCTCGACATCGAACGGCCCGCCGAAGCCGACGCCAATGGCTTTGACATCATAACGGCTCAGAACGCTGGGAACAATCTTCTCGAGTTGCCGCAGGATGCCGCGCCGTCCACGCGCACGGACGACGGCGGCCCGCTCCAGATGCTTCAACAGCCCGCACCGATCGCACACGCCGACTTGCAGTTTTGTTCCACCAATCTCCACGCCGAGGTACATGGCCATCCTTTTAACGGAAACGACTCAGCCTGTCACGCTTGCTATGGTCCAACGATCTCGATCTCTCCGGCACCAACGGCGTCACCTGCATCAACGCCGCCTGCCGGGCCGAAGGCGTCACATATAGCCCGCTTCATCGCCGCGCTGAAGAAAGCCAACATCGCCCTCGACCGCAAAGTCCTCGCCGACCTCGCGACGAACGATCCGAAAGCTTTCAGCACCGTGCTGGCGGAAGTCAGGCGGTAGCAGGCGCTTGCAGAGTGCACAGGCAATTCAGTCCGCGAGGACCAAGAAGCCCCGCTTCTAAGGCGGGCACCCGCCTGGGATTTGGCGCAGCACTAGAATCCGAGCGACACGAAAAAAAAGCTTGCAATGAACCGGGACGCTGCTAAGATACGTCATAAGAGCGAGTACATTGGCATGGGAGAAATGAGTCGGGGCGGACTCATGGATATGGGGGATAAGATGGATAAAATGGCGAGGAGAACGAGAGCTACTCATCAGGGGATTTGGAGGTCGATGGTTTTCACTTCGATCTTACGTACGCTTGGCCTATGTGCATTCATCTCGATGCTCGCCTTGCCATTGAAAAGCTACGCGGACATCGATCCAGGTCAGTTGGGTCTGGATGCGGTCTCGAATTTTGCGGCTTATGCCCAGGGTAATCTAACGGTCAATGGCGCGGCCACGACGATTACTGGAGACGTTGGGCTTGGACCGAATGGAACCCAGAACTTCGGTGCCGACTTCACCATCAATGGAACCTACCGGGTCGACAACACTGCGAACAACAGCCACGGATACAGCGATGCGAACTTCACCGGTGGCACGGTGGTTCAAGACCTTGACTACGTGTCCACGACCGTGAGCAGCGTTTCTGCGTATGCGGCCAGCCTGACGCCAACCAAGACGTACGGCACGATTAACGGCAATGTCACGATCACAGGTAACGGCAGCAATAACATCATTTCAGTGGGGACGATTAGCTTAGCTGGCGTCCACACGCTGACGCTAAAAGGCGGGGCCAATGACGTTTTCGTCTTGAATGTTGCAAACTACGCCGCCTTTTACCAAGACGGCCCTGAAGCCGGCTTTGCGCCGATCATATTGAGCGGCGTGGCAACGAACCACGTCTTGTTTAACTTGCTGAACACGTCACCCACTACCAACGCGTTGAATGTGACGGGGAACAACCTCACGCTTTTCGGTACGTTTATCGCACCCTCGGCCAGCATCGCTATTGCCTCGGACAAAATCTACGGGGGCGTTTTCGCAGGCGGAAATACTTTTACACTCAATTCAGGGACAATAACGGCGAATGTTTTTGAGATTCCGGAGCCTTCCAGCTTCGCTCTCGTTGGCATCACATGCCTCTTCGGCTTGGGGCTTTGGTCGCGCCGACGACAACGGCGCTAGCGCCTAGAACCTGAGTTCCGCAAATTGCTTCGGGTGGCAAACGAGTACGTTTGTCGCGCATTTTTCTTTGTTGCGTGCGCCGCACACGAAATCACCGTCGCGACAGCCAGCAAGATCCTCGCAAGCTATCACCGCGTGCGGCTCTTTGAAGTGCCCGGCGTAACGTTGGCCTTGCCTCTGGCACGCGATTGGCAGTGATTCCAGCGTATTTCGACGCACTGACGAAACTTTCTTTGTGTTGTTTCATTTTTCGCTTGCATTCAGCCGGGAGTTTTGTGAGAGTGTGTGCGTTTGTAGAGGCAGTAAAACACTGCCCCAGCGGATTTTTCCACGGCGAGGTGGAAAGCGTTTGATCCAAACGTGTGTTAGTGAACTGGATCAGGGCATGGAATGGGCGGCGGGACGCAAACAGATTCGGGAGGGAGATTATGAGAAATTGGGCGAGTGCAAGCAACGTGAGGGTGGTTAGGAGTACGAGTTCTTGGATGAAGCGGATCGCGCTGACGGCGATCTGCGCAGGTGCTCTGGTCAACCAGGTGCGGGCGGTGGACCCCGTCATCTATGGGTCGGCCTACGATGAGTCGGAGTCTCCTTCCACTTTGTATAACATTAATCCGAACACAGGCGCGGCCACGGCGATTGGGGCGATTGGTTTCAACGGGGTTAGCGCGATTGATTTTAGCTCGTCCGGAATACTTTACGGGGTGGGCATATCCCCCGGCGGCGTACAGCAACTGATAACAATCAATCCGTTGACGGGCGCAGGAACCGTAGTTGGCGCAACCACGCTGGACGCGTCCTCGCACTTTCAGGACATTTCGTTCCGTAACAGCGATGACGCTTTGTATGGATACGAAAACGGCGATATCTATACCTTCAACATAACAACCGGCGTAGCGACTTTTTTGGGTAATGCGGATAATTTCCCCAGTGGCAACGGATTGGCCTTTTCTCCGTTCGATACCCTGTACAAAGCGGATAATAATAATTTGTCGACTATCGACCAGTCGACCGGGGCCGCAACCGTGGTTGAACCGTTGAATTATGCGACCTTCGGCGACCGCGTTAACGGAATGAAATTCGATGACTCGACAGGCGTTCTGTGGGCGTCGGTGAGGGCCGCAGACACGTCATGCTATCTGGCCACTGTTGACATTGACCTCGGAAACGTGAACGAGATCGGCCCGACACAGTTCGGGTTGACTGGGCTGAGCATAGCCATCGCCACAATTCCCGAACCCGGCACCTTTACGCTGGTCGGTATGGGCTTGGTAGGCTTGCTGACGTTGAGGCGACGCAAGAAGTAATCAAGCTTGGTCTCCCTCCGCGAGTCGCTCGCCAACCAGTTGGAGTGCCTCTGTCTGACGCGGCGGCACCAGATCGTCCGCAAGGACAAGGTCGAGGAGGCCGAGATACGCTACGCTGCAAGACCTGCAGAAAACCTTGCCCCGCGGCGATTTTGCTTGCCTTCGGCGCAGGGACGGGAGTAATAGTTTAGCCCATCACCCGGGTTGCGAGCGGTCTACAGATGAAGGCGGATGTAAATTACGTGCACGTATCTTTACAATTGCCCGTCTCGGACGAGCGCCTGATCATCGCACGTTCTTGGCGGGCTCGCCGCCTGCCTCCAGCCACCAGTCGGGCTTATCTCCACCGGTGCACGCTAGTTGGACTTATCCTATCCCTTCACCTTTGCACTTTGGTCAACGCCCAGTACACGGACAACTTCCAAACCAACGTCATCAGTGGCGTCGTCAGCAACTGGGCGGGCGACTACCTCGTTGGCTCGAATACTTTTGCAGACGTGTTGCTGATTCAGAACGGCGGAGTGCTATCGAGCGGGTTCGGTCAGCTAGGCTACGAGGTCAGCAGCAACAACAGCGTGCGTGTGGTCGACAGCGGCGTTTGGCAGAGCGGAACGCTGTATGTCGGCGACCAATCCTCTGGCAACTCGCTGGTGGTGGCCGGTGGGTCGATTCTCGCCACCGATCTTACCGTGGGGTTTGACTCGGCCACTTGTGACAACCTTGTTCAGTTGGACAGTGGCAGCGTGGTTGTCACCAACGCAACCGCCGACGCCGTGCTGGAAGTGCGCAGTGGTGAGTTGATCCTCAACGGCGGCGTGCTGCAAGCCGACAAACTGGTGATGACGAATGCCTGCGGTCGGTTCATCCGTAACGGCGGCACGCTGATTGTCGGCAGCCTAGTGCTCGACCCGAATCAGAGCGCGGTCGGTGACGGCATCCCGAACGGGTGGAAACAGCAGTACGGCCTCGGCCCGTTCGACCCCGCCGTCGCCAACGCCGACCCCGACGGCGACGGGTTCACCAACCTGCAGGAGTATCAGGCCGGCACCGATCCGACCAACAGCATTTCGGCACTGCGGATCCTTGGCATAAGGATACAGGGAAGCGATGTCCTGGTCACTTGGCGGGCCGGCGGAGGTCGAACGAATGTGCTTCAGGCAGCGAGCAGCACTTTGAGCGTCTTTTTCAACATCAGTCCGAACATCGTGATCCCCAACGTGGGGGATGTTGTCACGAACTACCTCGATAAAGGTGCGGCTACCAGCACGACCTGCCGCTTCTATCGCGTTGCTACGAGGGACTCTTCGGTTGAAGGCACCACGGCACCCATGTTGACCATCACATCACCCGCGAACGACTCTTACATCACGAATTCAACTCTTGCTGTTGCGGGTACGAGTGCCAATCACTCCGGCGTTTCTGCGGTCGAGGTTAATGGTTTTGCGGCCTCGAGCGCCAATGGCTACAGCAACTGGGTGGCCGTGGTCACGGGTTTGGCCCCCGGCACCAACACGCTGACCGTGCTCGCAAGTGACAACGCCGCGCCCGCGAACATTGCCACGAATACCATTCGTGTGATCTATGCCGCTGGCGATTTCGATGGCAACGGCGACGGGCTGCCGGACGCCTGGCAGATTCAATATTTCGGCTCGGTGAACGCGCTGAATGCGCTGCCCACCGCCGATCCCGATGGCGACGGCATCTCCAGTCTCCAAGAGTATTACGACGGCACCGACCCGACCGATAGCAACAGCGTGCTGCGCATCACGGCCATCATCCCGGTAGGCGCGGATATCCACGTGTATTTCACGTCTGTCAGTGGGAAGTATTACTCGTTGGAACGTTTTGACTCCATTAGCGGCGTGTGGACAAACATCGTGGACTACGTCCCCGGCAACGGCGGCGTTCAATGGGTCAAGGACATAGACGCGCTAAACGGCGGAGTCCAATCGTTCCAAGCCATCGGTGACGCCAGCGAGCCGATCCCGTCCTACCGGCTGCACACCACCCAGTTAAGCAGTCCGCCGCCAGAGGACAGCGATGGCGACGGCATCCCCGACTGGTGGACGCAACTCTACTTCGGGCATCCCACGGGGTTGGCGAGGGACTACTCCCGCGCTGCGGACGATCCCGATGGCGACGGTTTAACCAATTTTCAGGAGTTCCAACTCGGCACCGATCCGCTAAATGCCGATACCGACGGCGATGGGATGCCGGATGGCTGGGAAATCGCACATGGCCTCAATCCGCTGGTCAACGACGCCAACCTCGATGCCGATGGCGATGGATTGACCAACCTGGAGGAGTATCGCCTTGGTACGGACCCTCAGAATCCCGATTCCGATGGTGATGGCATCTCCGACGGGCCTCTCGCTCCGCCGGGAAGCGGGTTGGTGCCCGGCCCAGATCCTGATCTTGTGGTGGTCAACGGCACGGTCTGTTATCCATTCTCAGGAGTCGGTACAGTTACCATCGGCATGCTTAACATGGGTTACGGTCCAGCGCTGTGTCCATTTCTACGAGTGAGCCTGAATCCTACAATGTTGCCGTCAACCGTCTTTGATACGACCGGCGGGCCGATAACCTACACCTTACCGGAGAGCTACAACCAACCTACCGATGATATCTACTTACAGTATGCTGACACTAACACCAACGCGCTGGGAAGGGTGATCCATAGGACGATCCCATTTTTTTTCGAACCGGGTTCAGGCCGTTACGCGGCTACGGTTGGGATCGATACCAACTTGGCGATAGCGGCACTCGATACCAACTCGAACTGGTGGGCGAGAAATGTGGCGATCTACGCGAGTATGGACCACGCTACAACCAACTACGTCAGGAATACGAACTGTTGGGCGCACGGGTTCGACCTCACCTGCATTGCGGCTTACAACTCATTTGAGATGGCCACGCGGCGGGCGGGCACGCTGATCAGTCCGCGTCACGTGGTGTTTGCTAACCACTACAGCCCTCCCAACGGCACAACACTGCGGTTCGTTGCTAATGATAATACAGTTGTTACTCGCGTGCTCTCAAACTCAGTGCAAATCGCTTTGACGGATCTTCGGATCGGGGTCCTGGATTCCGATGTCCCGACCAATTTGATCACTTTCGCCAAGGTTCTGCCATCCAGTTTCACGAACTATTTTCCGAACTCGTTAAAACCCATTTCTTCAAAGTCCATTCCGGCGCTGTGTCTCAACCAAAATGAGAGCGCCTTGGAATCAGACATCTCGACGGTGACTGCAGGTGTTTCGTTCATGGCGCCTGCCGATGTTACCCGCAGCAGATTTTACGAGGACAAGACTTCCGGAGACAGTGGCCAGCCGGCATTTATAATCCTAAACGGGCGATTGGTGCTTCTCACGGTTTGGACATATGGTGGAAGTGGATCAGGCTGGTTCATCACCGGGTATCTAAGTCAAATCAACTCGGCAATGGCTGCACTTGGCGGGGGCTATAGTCTGACGCCGGTGGATCTCAGTTCATTTGCATTCTGCAATGGCGGCACCGGGCAGGCGCCATAGTCTGACACCCTCTACTATGTAAGAACTCATACGGCTGATGTAACGGGCGAAATGAAAATGGGGTCAGACCGCTTGTTATCACATTCGTTATGAAAAGCGGACTGACCCCTCTTTGACCCCTCTTCGGTGGCCGGAGCGGTTGCCGTTGCTGGTGCGGATTTCCTGCACGGATTGGGTGACCGGCGGCTGGGACATCGAGCAAAGCATCGAGCTAGCGCGACGGTTGAAGGCCGAAGGCGTGGACTTGATTGATTGCAGTTCAGGCGGAATGGTGCCGGATGCAAAAATTTCCGTCGGCCCGGGCTACCAAGTGCCGTTTGCCGAACGCATCCGGCGCGAGGCGGGCATGGCAACGGCGGCGGTCGGCGGCATCACCGATGTGACTCATGAGCTCTTCAACAAGCTGCTCGCTGTCGTCCGATCTAGCTCCATTGCAGTCGCACACCACCTCGACAAACAGCTGTGAAGTAACCCTCGAAGGCGCGGGCGTGCATCTGCGCCGCGCTTTAAGGTTCCAATTTGGAACCTTAAAGAATTCGACTCTTCTCGCGTGAGTTGGAACCTGAAGTCGGCGGGGAAGCGGTCCAAATTGCGACGAACAGCCTTGCTCAGGTTCTTCGTCGCGACGCCATAGAGGCGGGCCAGATCCCGGTCGAGCATGACCTTCTGGCCGCGAATCTCGTAAATCAGCTGGTCGAGACTTTCGACGGGAACTAACGAATCCTTCTCACCCATGAAATGGCAGTATGCCAACGGGTGCCGGTAACGGCAAGCGCGCGATTGCTGTCAATGATTCAAAGGCCGGAACTCAGAGCCGTTCTTCTTCTAGGTCGTACACGTCAAACCAGTGATACACGACGCGGTTGCGCGGGATGAATTTCTGGATGTAATCCTCCATGTACTCCTGCAGTTCCGGCGACAGCTCGCTGAGACGCAAATCGCGTTGCTTGTTGTTCTACGCGATGATCTCGATGCGCGGACGCTTCTTGGCGCGCTTGCAGATCCACGTGGCGATCTCGTCGTCGGTCGCGCCGGTGCCGACGAACGACCGAAACGCGTTGTAATCGATCTTCGCAAACTTCAACCAGATCTGATCGAGCGGACAGTTGGAATGAAACTCGCCCTGCCAGCCGACTAGGACGGCCCGGCATTTGTCCACGGCGCGAGCAGCCAACACGTAGCCTGCCAACGTGGTGCGCGGACTGCGCGGGTATTCTTTGCCATCCCGTAGATCACGGGCCAGCAACTTCACTTTTGCGAGGTCTTTCTTCATCGGTTCCTCCTTTGGGTTTTGTGTCATCTGATGCTACCCCGAAGTAACAGTGCACATTGGTGTCAAAGGCGGTCGGCGTCAAATCGTGAAACGCGAATTGATCGCGCTGGTGAGGGGTGGAACGAACAGCAAATTGTGTCGACGCTTGTAGCGCAATGGCGGCCGTTTCGGTATCCCGCCGCGTTGTTGGGAGAGGGATCGGATGGGGCTGCCGATTTTCTCGGCAGATACATCGTCGTGCTTGGTGATTGGTGCTTCGTGCCTCGCAGGCCGGATCACAGATTGCGAATTACGAGCCACGCAGTATTCGTTTCCAGCGCGCGATTTGGGCGCGGACGTTGCGCGGCGAGGGTGCGCCGATGGCGGTGCGCGCCGCGAGCGCGCGATGAACATCGAACACGCGGGCGGCGGCAGGGCCGTACTTCTTCGCGGCCAGCTTTGGCAAGGGCACGCCGCTCTTCTCCGATACGGCCACGAGCGCGCCGACTTTGTGGTGCGCTTCGCGGAACGGAATACCTTTCTTCACG
>JBEKFI010000050.1:0-20628 GCA_050013395.1 Verrucomicrobiia bacterium
CCACTTCACGGCGATTCTGACCGCCGTAATTCTGATTTTCATGGGCGCAGGCCCGGTCAAAGGGTTTGGCGTCACGCTGGTCATCGGCCTGCTTGCCAACTTGTTTTCGGGCGTCTTCGGGACACGGGCGGTGTTCGACTGGCTGGTGGCGAACGGGTGGTTGAAGTCGTTTCCGATGATGCACGTTTTCAAGCGGGTGCAGAAGATCAACTTCCTCGGCGTCTGGAAACTCGCCTTCGCCATCTCCTGGCTGATGATCGTTGCCGGCATGGTATCCTTCGTGAATCGCGGCGGCTTGAACGTCGGCACCGGCGAAGTGTACGGGATCGAGTTCAAGGGCGGCGACACCGCGACGCTGGGATTCGTTCAGCGCGTCAACGCGGACGATGTTCGACGCAGCCTGGAAGAGAACGGGTTCAAGGAAGCTTACATTCAGTATGAGCATGATATGGCGGGCGGCGGGGAAGTTCTGGCGCTGCGACTGCCCGAGGGACAGACTGAAGCGGTCGTTAAACATCTTGGGAACAACTATCCACAGGCGCAGTTCAAAGTGCTGAGTTCGGAGCGGGTGGGCGCGGTCGTCGGCAACGAGTTGCTGAAACAGGCGCTCTGGGCAATGGCGGTCTCGCTCATTGCGATCATGGTCTACATCGGCCTCCGGTTCGGGGAATTCTCTTACGGCCTGGGCGCATTGGTCTCACTGATCCACGACGTGCTCATGACCGTTGGCCTGTTCTGCCTCTGGCCGTGGCCCCATCGTACCTTCTCGATGCCCGTGGTGGCGGCGGTGCTGACGCTGATCGGGTACTCGATCAACGATACCATTGTCGTCTTCGACCGGATTCGCGAAAACAAGAAGCTCACGGGCGGCAGGCTCAACTACTTCGACTTGATCAACCGCAGCGTCAACGAGACCCTGTCGCGGACGATCCTGACGGCTGGAACCGTGTTTCTTTGCGCCATCGCGCTGTACGGATTTGGCGGGCGCGTGCTCAACGATTTTGCGTTCTGCTTCGTGGTGGGCGTGTTGACGGGCACGTACTCGTCGATCTACATCGCCAGCCCGTGCGTGCTCTGGTATCACCGCAAAGAAGGCGTCAAAGCCGGGGCCGTCGTCAAGAAAGCTGAGCCTGCGAAGGCGTAATCGTAGAACTGGCACCGCGCTGTCGCCATAGCGGCCTTGGCGCTTCGGCGGCCTACCCGTTCTATCCACCGACGCGAACGGGCTGGAAGCCCGTTCTACAGAATGACGATGAACAAACGCTGGGTCATTGCAGAACCCAAACCGGCGCTCGTCGAGACTCTCGCTCGCGAACTCCGCATCCCACCGGCGCTGGCGCAAGTGCTGGTGAACCGCGGCTTCCAGGACGCTGAGTCTGCTGAGAAGTTCCTCAATCCGCAACTCCGCCACCTCACCGACCCGTTCGAGCTTCCCGACATGGCGGCGGCTGTGGATCGCGTTCTCAGCGGAATCGAGCGGAAGCAGCGGATCGTGATTTACGGCGATTACGATGTGGACGGTGTCACCTCGAGCGCGTTGCTCATCCGCGTGCTGCGCGCGGCTGGCGCGACGGTCGAGAATTTTCTGCCGCATCGGATGGACGAAGGCTACGGCCTGAGCAAGGAGGGCGTGGCGCGCTGCCTGAAGGAACTCGAGCCGGAACTGCTTGTTGCCGTTGACTGCGGGACGAGTTCCGCGAGTGAGATCGCCGACCTGAAACGTCACAAGGTCGAGACCATCGTACTCGATCATCACGAACCGCCGGAGAAGCTGCCGGAGTGTATTGGCGTGGTCAATCCCAAGCGAGTTGTAGCCGCGAATCTTATTCGCGGCGGAATGGAAGAGCCGCGAAATGGTTTCGCGGCTACAAGCCCTTGGCTGCCGCTCGCCTCCGTCGGCGTGTCATTCAAATTCGCTCACGCGCTGCAGAAGCGCGCCCGCGAGCGCGGTTTGCGTTGGGCCGAGGAGTTTGACCTGCGTGATCATCTCGATCTGGTCGCGGTCGGCACGGTGGCAGATATCGTGCCGCTGACAGGCGAGAACCGCATCCTCGTCAAGGCGGGTCTCGAACGGTTACCGCGCACGCGGAAGATCGGCCTGCTGGCTCTGATGGAGATTGCCGGTGTGCCCCGGCTTGGCGGGGTGAATCCCTACCACATTGGCTTTCGCATCGGGCCGCGCCTGAACGCCGCGGGGCGACTCGGCGACGCAATGGCAGCGCTCGAGTTATTGCTGACGGACAACGCAGCGCGTGCGCAGGAACTGGCAAAACTCCTGAACGATCACAATGCCCAGCGCCAGCAGATCGAAGAACGGATCGTCAAGGAGGCGACGGAAATGGTGCGTGCCGACGTGGACCTGAATCGCGCGCGAGTGCTGGTGCTGGCTCGCGAAGGGTGGCACGTTGGCGTCATTGGCATCGTCGCCTCGCGGATCCAGCAGGAATTTTATCGGCCCACAGTGGTCATCGGCACGGAGAATGGCATCGGCAAAGGATCATGCCGCAGCATTGCGGGGTTTTCGATTGTCGCAGCTCTGGCGCATTGCGCGCCGTTGCTGGAACGGTTTGGCGGACATGAGATGGCGGCCGGCTTGAGCGTGAAGGCTGAAAAGATTCCGGAGCTGCGGCGTGCGCTGAACGACTACGCCGCGTCCCGCCGTGGCGGGATGAAGGACGAGGATTGGCTGCCGCAGGTCAGGGTCGATGCAGTGATTCGGCTCGATGAATTGGATAAGAATTTTTTCGCGCAGCTTGAACGATTTGAACCTTGTGGCCCGGGGAATCCTTCGCCCGTCTTTGCGGTGCGCGGCGTCAAGATGCGTGGAGTACCGCGCGTGGTTGGCAAAGACCACTTGAAGTTCAACGTCACGGACGGAGAGGCGACAGTCGAGGCCATCTGGTTTGGGAAGGCAGACCGCGAACTGCCAGCGGCCACGTTCGACATCGCCTTCGCCCCGGAGATCAATGACTTCCGCGGCGAGCAGACGGTGCAGTTGAAAATGAAGGACGTGCGCCCCGTGTTGTAGCGCTCCGTCACACATCAATTGACGAGTTGTGCATGTAGCCGCAGCCCCGAACGGGTTCGGGGTCGACCTTTATGCCTGCGCAACCACGCACCTATGAAAGGTGCGGCTATGGTCACAATGAAGACGCCTAACAAGTCACTGGAGCCAACGCCGGTTGGCCGCTTCAGTTCCACTTTCGCGGTTGACATCACCGGCCCGGCGTGGCTCAGTTCTCGTCGTTCGGCCAACAGTCACGCGCAGATATGAACGCACGATTCACCAGACAGTACTGGACAATCTACGGCCTTTTGCTCGCTATCGTTCTTCTACACGTTGGTTGCGGGCGAAGCCAAGTCCACACCAATCATGTCGAGACTTATCACTACGTCGCTCCAGAAAAAATAAACGACGGTTGGGAAACCGCTTCTCTGGCCAGCGAGAATATCAACGCCGATTTGACCAAGGAATTGTTTGAACGGATCAGCGACAATACTTACAAAAACATCACCAGCGTCCTTATCGTCAAAAACGGCAAGCTCGTCGTCGAAGAGTATTTTCCGCGCCAAGAGGTTTTGGGAGAGCGGCGAGGACGAGCGTTTAAGCGGGTTTTGCCACAACAGCTCTATTCCGCGACAAAAAGTGTGACGTCCATTCTGATCGGGCTCGCGATCGAACAGCATCTGATTCTTGGCGTTGACGAGAAGATTTCCACCTTTTTCCCGGAATACGCCGACATCTTTGCACACGACGGAAAAGACAAGCTTTGCCTGAAGGACTTTCTCACCATGTCGGCGGGCCTGTCTTGGGACGAGTGGACTTATCCCTATGCCGACACCCGCAACGATGCTCTCAAGGCGCTCCTCAGCCCGGATCCCATCCGCTACATTCTGGAGAGGCCGTTAGCTGCAGCACCCGGCACAAATTTTACCTATAACACCGGTATTTCCGTCGTACTGGGCCAAATCATTTACAAGGTCTCCGGGCTGCGAGCCGACAAGTTTGCCGAACGCCATCTTTTTGACCCACTCGGCATTTCGGATTACTATTGGTCGAAACTCCCTGATGACATCGTCGAGACCGGAGGGGGTCTCTTATTACGGCCACGCGACATGGCAAAAATCGGTTACCTCTTTTTGAATGGTGGTCGCTGGAAAGGCAAGCAGATCATCAGTGAAGAGTGGATCAAGGCGTCAACCAGGAATTACGTCGGCTCTGTGCAATTTCCTGCGTGGCTGCAAGCCGCCAGCGGATATGGGTATCAGTGGTGGCTCGGCACCTTGAGGGTGGGGACTCGAGACGTGGCGTTCTATGGCGCACGAGGCCGGGCAGGGCAATTCATTCTTGTCTTTCCAGACCAGCAAATCGTTGCAGTATTCACCGGCTTGAACGACAACATTTTGATGAACCAGCCGTTGGAAATGTTACAGCGCTACATCTTGCCGGCTGCGCTGCCACAGCCAGCAAATGCCGAATCGAAATGAACAAAAGGCCGAACAAGATCGGTCGAGCGAACTCCGATAAAAGGCATCGCGAGCAAGGCCGCCGCTGCGCTTTTCCGCTCACCACCGGGTGGCAATTCGGACGCGCCACCCACGCTCCATCCCGCCGCTGCGGGACGGCGGTCGCTCAGCTTCGCGTTAGGCCGCTTTGACTTCGAGCATTACATGAGTACCACCAAACCATTGAAGCTTCCAAATGATATCAACTGGCAGCACTGGGTTGAGCGTTGGGATAGGATGCAGGAGCGATACCTCGTTCGACGCACCGAGCGCATTCAGTTACTCGTTGGCTTGGTTCGTGAGACGGTGAGTCCAGTCAAGCGGGTTCTTGATTTGGGCTGCGGCACCGGCAGTTTGACGCATCCATTCTTGGATGCTTTTCCCGAAGCAGAGGTTTATGGGGTTGATTTTGACCCGGTGCTTTTGCCGCTGGCGCAACAGCGATTGCGTCAATACGGAGCACGCGCACGGCTCATCCTTGCGGATTTGCGCTCGGAGGATTGGCGTGCGCAGTTGCCGGCTTCGGTAGATGCGGTGATTTCTTCGACGGCACTGCATTGGCTCACGGAAGTTCAGTTGGCAAGTTTGTATCGCCGGCTTGCGGCGGTATTGCGCCCCGGAGGCATTTTCGTCAACGCAGACCATGTTGCCAGCCAGCAGCCGCAAGTGCAAAAGTTTTGGGAGCAGAACCGAGATAAGATGCGATGTGTGGGGGCAAAGCTTGACGGTGAGGATTGGGAGAGTTTCTGGGAGGCGTATGCACGGGCGCTTGGACTTTCTGGCCAGCGTCGGATTACCGAGCGCGTGCTTGGCGGGTGGGATGGCGGAGTCGAGGAAGGTTTGCCATTGGAGTGGCACTTCGCCGAGTTGAAGGCGAGCGGCTTTGCTCATCCAGAATGCTTTTGGCGTTGTGACTGTGACGCGATTTATGGTGCCTTTCGGTGAGAGAGCGACCTAACCATGCACTGCAGCCAACCGCGACCCGCTGCGCGGCTCGCGGTGGCTGAGCTTGATCGTTGGGCTGAACAAGGATGAAAGGCTTTCGATAACTACAAGCGAGCCATTGCAGATTGTCCAGTCGTTAGCGGATGGTCGCTGTCCCATCACGGGACGCACACTGCCTGCTGAGAGTCCGTATCAGCAGGCAGAAGTTGTGCGGGCGTTGCACGTTGCTGTCCGTGCCCTCAACCCCGGCCTCGCTGCGGTATGGCTGCGCATCGCGCCGTTCTCTCGGCGTCCGTCTCCAGACCGCAAACGGTCAGTTGCAATCTCGACAAGCAGGCGTATGTTACAGGTAGAGAGTCGGACAGCGGTGAGGGAAGACAGGGTTTGAAGTTCGACTCTCTTTTTTTGTGGCTCTGAATGGCCCGCCGCACCAGCCGAATCCCATGCAATCAGACCGGATCAAACCGTTTGAGCTTGGTGGGATTGCTCGCGGGGCACGGATGTTGCCGCGCGCGCCGTCAGGCCGGCCTTCAGGACGCGACCGCTCTTGATGCAGTTCGCGCAGACCTTGATCTTGCCCCGACGTCCTGTGTCGGGGTCGACGATGGCGTGAACAACCTGCAGGTTCGGCTTGAACAAACGCGGCGTGACGGCGGTGATGTGCTGGCCGATACCGCCCTTTTTCTTGGCCTGGCCGCGCCGCAGGATGCGGTTACCGCGCACCCAGCCTTTGCCACAAATTTCACAACGTCGAGACATTTTATTGACTCCGTTCCGTTTGAGAACGGCGAACAATAGCCAAACCATGGCCGTCGCGCAAGGCAAAAGTTAAGTGCCTCCAGCCGACAGCGGATCTGGGCACTGCCACCGGATTGTAGCCCCGAAAGCCTTCGGGGCAAGTCGTACCTCATCGGCTATCGCAAAGGCCGCGAGCAGGCTCGCGGCTACAATCACCCTATCGGCTATGGACGATGTCGGCGGTGGTATCAAGATGTGTCTTCCAGCCGACAGGGTCGCGATCTTCCTGCGCATCCTTTTTTCCAGCGGACAAGCAGGGTGCGGCCTGTTAGATTGCTCCGAACTCGAGAGAATGAAACGCGACTTGGCTGCTCTTTCCGGGGAAACGTTCGACCTGCTCGTCATCGGAGGAGGAATCTTCGGCGCCGGGGCCGCACGGGATGCGGCTTTGCGCGGCTGGCGGGTCGCTCTGGTCGAGAAGGCTGACTTTGCGAGCGGCACTTCGAGTCGGTCGTCGAAGCTGATTCACGGCGGGTTTCGTTATCTAGAGCAGTACGCGTTTGGTTTGGTTGCCGAAGCCTGCCGGGAACGGCGGATTCTGCAACGCATCGCGCCGCATCTGGTGCGTCCGCTGCCCTTCCTTCTGCCGGTGTACGAAGGCGATCGCCGCTCGTTCACAAAGATTCGACTCGGAATGACCCTCTACGATCTGATGGCTCGGTATCGGAACGTCACGCCGCATCAGTCGCTTTCGCCTGATGCCGCGCGTGCAAAGGAACCAGCACTGGCCCCGACACAGGTGTCGGGGCTGGCTCGGCGCGGTCTGCGGGGCGCGGTGCTGTTCTACGATTGCCAGGAGGATGACGCGCGGTTCTGCCTGGAAAACGTCATTCACGCAGCCGAATGCGGAGCGGTGTGCGCGAACCATTGCGAAGTCACCGGGTTCGTGACGCGCGAGGGTCGCATTGTTGCCGCGCGCGTCACCGACCGATTGAAAGGTGGTGAAACGTTCGAGATCAGCGCCCGCGCCTTCGTGAACGCTGCCGGCCCGTGGGTGGAAGCGGTTGCGAACCTGACTCCCTTCGATGGTCGCCGTGTCGCGCTCAGTCCGACGAAAGGAGTTCATCTTCTGTTGCCGCGCCTCACGCAGCAGCACGCCGTTTCTTTCCAGTCCCGCTCAGCGCGGGATGGCCGCATCATGTTCATCATTCCGTGGGGTGAGTATTCGATCGTCGGGACAACCGACACCGATTGGCGGGGCGATCCCGGCCAAGTGCGAGCCGAACCGGCGGACATCGATTACCTGTTGGCCGAGGTGCGGGCGGTTCTGCCCGGCAGTTCTGTAGAATTGTCTGACGTCATTACCACGTTCGCCGGCGTCCGCGCCCTTTTGCACTCGGAAGTTGCGAATCCTTCGTGGCGCTCGCGCGAGTACCGCATCGTCCGTCACGGCGAAAACCTGATCAGCATCGCCGGTGGCAAGTACACCACTTACCGCGCTATCGCTGAGGAGGCGGTGAATCGGGTTTCCAGATTGCTCGGGACACGCGTTGCGCCTTGTCGCACGGCCGAGACGCCGCTTCCTCAACACCGTCCGCCGTTGTCAGGAGAGAGGATCGCAGACTCGCCCGTCGTTTACGCGAGCGACATTGCTCACGCCTGCGAGTACGAAATGGCGGTGACGGTCAGTGACGTGATGCGTCGACGCACAAGCCTCGCTCTCAGCCGCCATGGCGGCGCTGAGACCGCCGCGGCGGTTGCCAGACTGATGGCAGCACATCTTGGCTGGAGCGATGATCAAAAGAGCCGTTATCTCCAACAGTATCTCGACGAATGGAAGCAGGCTCTCCCGTGAAGAATCGTACCCTGATCATTGCTCACCGTGGCTGGAGCAGCCGCTTCACCGAGAACGCGCTGCCCGCAATCCGCGCGGCGCTGAACTTGGGCGTTGATTTCGTCGAGATCGACGTTCATGAGACCCGCGACGGTGAGATTGTCGTATTTCATGATTATCGGCTTAATCGATTATGCGGCGTTCGGGGCTGGCTGCGGAACAAGACGCTGGCGGAACTGAAGGAACTCAATGCGAGCATTCCAACGCTGGCCGAGGTGCTCCACATCTGTCGCGGCAAGGCGCGCGTTCTGATCGAAATCAAGCGCGCCGATCCACGCAAGGTTGCCGCACTGATTGAGAAGTGGGGAATGCAGGCGGACGTCATCGTTTTTTCGCTGTCGGTGGCGCGAATGAGGCAGTTTGCCGAGGCAAATCCCGACATCCCGCGTTTCGGCCTCGTCGCGCGGAACTTGAGACGCGCGATTTCCCGTCTCAATGCGTCCGTGTCCGTTGAAGGACTAGGACTCAGCCGTCGCCTCGTGAGGTCGCACGATCTTGTGGAGCGAATCCATCGGAACGGATGGAAGCTGTTCGTTTGGACCGTCAACCGCCCTTCGGAGATGCAGCGGCTCATTTCGTGGGGAGTGGATGGTTTGATCACCAACTATCCCGACCGCGCCCTGGCTTTAACTTTTTAACGCTTTTAACTTTTTTAACGATTAGGTATTGTCTGGCGCATGTTGCAGATCATTTTCAGCCCGGTCAGCGCGAAGGAACTGGCGGCGATGCCGCGCAACCTTCAACTCGAACTCATCGACGGATTTCAGTTGTTGCCGCAGGACTTCGAGAAGGCGGACGAAAAGTTCGGCCAGTTGACTCGTGGTGGAAAAAAGATCTACCGCTACCGCGTCAAAGACTACCGCATTTACTTCGAGAAGAAGGACGGTCTCATCAACGTCCTGTGCATCCTGAACAAGAACACGCTGAAGGATTTCTTTTTCCGCAGCAAACTGCCGATCTCCGAGGATCAACTCCTCCAAGAAAACCCCAAGTTCTGGCAACTACTGGAATCCGGCGGCAAGAAATGAGTCGGCCGCGCCGCTGCCTGTACTTCCGCCATAAGCCCAAGCACGCAAGCCCGCTGCCGACGAGCAGCAGTGTGCCCGGTTCCGGAACCGGCACTAAGTCCCAAGCCAAACCGTAGAAAACGCTGCCGGAGTACGTGTTCGTATAATAGACTCCAAATGCGTAATAGTTCGCCGGTAGGTCGGTGAGGTAGAGCTGCTCGACATTGTCCACCGTACTAATCGATTTGGCTTCGAGAATCATGTTGGACAGCGACTGGTTCGGACTGCTCCACAGCATCAGGTCGAGATTAGCCAATCCCAGCACGTTGTTGTTGGTGTCCACATCGCGGTACCAGTCCAATGTCAGGCGCAGCTCGCCGGATGATTGTGCGCTGATCATGTAGATGTTCGTCAAACCCAACTGCACATCGCTCCGGTCCCAGCCAACATTGTTGGTCACCAGATCGCCAAGAAAGCTGTTGCCATACTGCGTTGGAAAGGTCCTGCCGCCCGCAAGCTCATTGAAAGCCCGTCCGGCATTCAGCAAGCCGGCGCCCTGATTCGGATCCAGCGGGCGTGTGACCGAGATAACGCCGCCGATGTTGGTGGTACCCTGAGTCCAGCCCGGCAATTTGGTGGCTGAATTGAGCAGGACAGCCTTGATCACGCGGGGATCGGTGGCGGAGTTGGACTGTGCGAGCGTGTTTCCGTACTGTACCAATCGCGCCGCCACACCAGCCACCATGGGTGCGGCAAAACTGGTGCCGGAATCAGTGACTACCCCGCTCACGGGGTTTTGGGCGGGTCCAGGATATGAGACGGCCACGGTGGTTCCCGAGGCAATAGTCGTTGCTATTCCCACATTGTTCGAAAGAACGGCGGTACTTGCGTTGTAGGTAAGATTCGAGGAGGCGGCGTAGAAGCCGGCCATGGCCATGTCGGCGCCCGGCGCGACGATATCGGGCTTGGACCGGCCATTGGACAGATACCCACGAGAACTGAAGTCGGCTACCGATGTTGTTCCCACAGTCAGGTTGCTGACGGCTCCGACTGAGATGATGTTGTACGCATCCCCGGGTGCGGTGATCGAGTTTGTACCAGACGAACCGTTGTTACCGGCGGAGATGACGAAGATGACACCCCTGTTGCGCGCGAGATTGTCGGCCGTTCGGCTGAGCAGGTCGCTTCCATTGGCGCTATACGATGGATAAACGTTATAGTAATTAGTTCCACCTGACGTACCGGACAATACCATCGTTTCGTTGGGAGTACCCAAACTCATGTTGATCACCTTGCACACCTTCGCCGAAGCCGTGTTTTGAGTGGCCATCAGCCACATGTAGGATTGGAGATCGGGATCAGTCCCTGCGCCCGCGGAATAAAGCGTCGCCCTAGGAGCGACACCGCGAGTCACTACCCCCGTGCTTATGATCACGCTGGCCACCTCCGTGGCATGTTCGTTAGCGTCCGTGTACAGACTTGAGGTGGGACTGACAATGAACAGATTGTTCGTGTTGAAATCCACATGGTTCGTGGGCGTTCCCCCCTCCGCCTCAATTTGCCCCACATTAACCCCGTATCCGTCGTAGGTGGCTATGCCGCCCGTCAGATTGATCATGTTTAATGCGTTGGTGTCCGCCCACGCCGCTAGCGGTGTCATCAAGGCAATTGCCAACACCAACATGCGCCGCAAGGCAGTGACTCTAGGATGATTCATGGTTGCTCCTTTCGGGGAGGCGAAGGGAACGACACACCGATTCCGTATCGATACACAGCGCAGACAAATTAACCCGCCTATGTCTCCAGATCCCCTCACTTGGGGAAGCAATGGCAAATTGGAGGCGAAAAGTCAAGAAGATTGTGCGACGTTTCGGACGGCGCTATTCGAACAATAGTTGTTGCAAGCCTGCGGGACGGCGGAATGCGGCGGTCGAGAGTGTCGGTTCCGACTTGTCAATGCCGGCTTTGCGGCAGGCGGCGTGGAAGAGGGCGGAGAGTTGTTTGGCGAAGATCCCTTTCCCGCGCATGCGGGAGCCAAAATTCGAGTCGTTGAGTTTACCGCCGCGAATCGCCCGGATCGCGGCAAGCACCTTCTCCTTGCGTTCTGGCATGTGCTGGGCCAGCCATTCTTCAAACAGCGGCCCGACCGCGTCAAAAATTGCCGCATTTACTTCGAAAAGAAGGACGGAATCATCAACGTCTTGTGCATCCTGAACAAGAACACGCTCAAGGATTTCTTTTTCCGCAGCAAACTGCCGATCTCCGAAGACCAGCTTCTTCAGGAAAACCCCAAGTTCTGGCAACTGGTGGAAACCGGCGGCAAGAAGTAGCTTAGCCCGAAGGTCATGGTCGGTGGCGGAGTCTCTGCCGTCGCGCGACGAAGAGACCAGTCAGCCCAAGCGCGCACAGCGCCCACGTGCCGGGCTCGGGGATCACATGATAATCCCTCAGCACCAGATTGTCTCCACTGTAGTCAACCAGAAAACTTCCCTCGCCACCAACCGTCATCAGGCGTTCGCCGCTGAGGACGTTGGTGAATGAGCCGGTGAGTGTATCAGCCGTCAGCAGCGTGAAGATGTCGGAGTTCAGCGCGTTGGTCTCGAAGCCGTTGATGAAACTGACCTGAAAAAGGCCGTTGAGCGTCGCCACCCCGTTGGTGACGAGGAGAAAATCGTACTCGCTGCCTTGGACAGTGCCGCCCAGTTCGAACTGGAGCACGGCGCTGGATTGCAGGGTCACGTTGCCGAAATTGGTCAGCGCCCCCGGCGAGTTGCCCGGCGCTAGGGTTCCTGCCAAGGTCAGGTTTGCGTGGATCATGCCGGTCCCCTTGAGAAGAGCATTGGCTTGCACCGTCAGCCCATTCGCCGCGATTAAGGTGCCGCCATTGAGCCTGACAGAATTCGCAGGGCTCACGACCATGTTCGAAGCCACGACGGCCCCGCCATCGTTGACGACCAGCGAGTTGCCGCCGCCCCCGCCGTAGCCGACATAGAGGCTGCGGTTGCTCCACACCGACGAGCTGCCTCTGACCAGCACGCTATTGTTAGTGCCGACGTAGCCGATATAGCCGTAAATGTCGACCACGGCAGCACCGCTGTCGATGGTCAGGGAGTTGGTGTTGCCCCATTGGCCGACGTAGAGGTCGGACCGGGTATTCCACACTGACCCGGTGCCGCTGACCAGTACGCTCTTGCTGTCGCCGTTGTAGTACCCGAGATAAGCGTAAGTGTTAAACACTCTACCACCGTTGCTGATGACCAGCGAGTTGCCGCTGCCGCTGCCGCCGAGATAGATGTTGGACCGGTTGCTCCACACTGACCCGGTGCCGCTGACCAGTACGCCGTTATCATTGCCGTTGGTGCCGATGTAGCCGTTGTTGTCGACCACCGCGCCGCCATTGCTGATGACCAGCGAGTTGCCGCCGCCCCCGGAATAGCCAACGTAGAGGTCGCCCTGGTTGTTCCACACCGACCCGGTGCCCCTGACCAGCACGCTGTTGTTGGTGCCGTAGGAGCCGATGTAGCCAATGCTGTTGAACACCGCGCCACCGCTGCTGATGACCAGCGAGTTGGTGTTGCCGCGGTAGCCGATGTACAGGTTGGACCGGTTGCTCCACACTGACCCGGTGCCGCTGACCAGCACGCTGTTGTTAGTGCCGAAGTAGCCGATATAGCCGTAACTGTTGGCCACGGCACCACCGCTGTTGATGGTCAGGGAGTTGGCGTTGCCGCTGGCCCCGACATTGAGGTTCGTTTGGTTATTCCACACTGACCCGGTGCCGCTGACTAGCACGCTGTTGTTGGCGTTGCTAGAGCCGATGTCGCCGGAGCGGCTATACACCGCTCCGCGGTTGCTGACGACCAGCGAGTTGCCGCCGCCCCCGCAATAGCCAACGTAGAGGTTGCCCTGGTTGCTCCACACTGACCCGGTGCCGCTGACCAGCACGCTGTTGTTAGTGCCGAAGTAGCCGATGTAGCCAGGGCTGCCAATGCTGTTGGCCACCACGCCGCCGTTGCTGATGACCAGCGAGTTGCTGCTACCATAGTTGCCAACATAGAGGTAGCCATTGGCGCTCAAATGACCGCCGTTAATGGTCTGCAGTTGGTCACAGTCCATGTAGTTGCCGCCATAGTAGTTACCCACCCAGTTGCTAACGCCGCCGCTGATGATGTTGGTTTGGTAACTGGCCGTAAACTGCGCCCGGGCTGGTGCATTAAGAAACAGCAGGCAACTGAACCCGCTCAGAGTTGTTCGACCGAGCAATGACTGGACTCGCCTCGTCTTCATAGCTCTTCTCCCATTCTCGCAACCTGAATCGACCAAGTGGCGCCCCACCCGCCTCTCGCCTAATGCGCGGTTTTATAACGCTGCTGTCGTCTCCAGCGCAAGCAAAAAATCTAGCCCCCAGCGCCCGTCGGATCATCCTGTGCGGCACTGACGGCGGTGCTGGGCTACTCAAAGAGAGGCTGTTGCGCAGGGAATGGCCGACGGAATGCGGCGGCGGAGAGTGTCGGTTCGGACTTGTCGATACCGGTTTTGCGGCAGGCGGCGTGGAACAGCGCGGAGAGTTGTTTGGCGAAGATCCCTTTCCCGCGCATGCGGGAGCCGAAGTTCGAGTCGTTGAGTTTACCGCCGCGAATCGCCCGGATCGCGGCAAGCACCTTCTCTTTGCGCTCGGGCATGTGCTGGGTCAGCCATTCTTCAAACAGCGGCCCGACCGCGTACGGCAGACGCACGGGAACGAAACAGGCGAATTGCGCGCCGGCGTTCGCGACCGCAGAAATGATCGACGGCAATTCGTGATCGGTGAGGCCGGGAATGACCGGCGCCACCATCACGCCGACCGGAATGTTGGCGCGGGAGAGGGTTTGGATCGCTTCCAGCCGTCGTTTGGGCTGCGCCGTTCGCGGCTCCAAGATGCGAGCCAGGTCTGCATCAAGGGTGGTGACGGAAAGGAAGACGGCTGCCGCTTGATGCTTGGCGAGTTCCGACAGCAAGTCGATGTCGCGTGTGACCAGATAATTCTTGGTGATGATGGCGACAGGGTTGCGGAATTCGGCCAGCACTTCGAGACAGCGGCGCGTGATCTTGAGTTTGCGTTCGATGGGCTGATACGGATCGGTTACGCCGCTCATGGCCAACACCTGCGGCTCCCAGCGTTTCGCGGACAGTTCACGGCGCAACAACTCCGGTGCGTTTTCCTTCACGAGAATCTTCGTCTCGAAATCCAGGCCTGCCGACATGCCGAGATACTCGTGGTAGGGCCGCGCGTAGCAATAGATGCAACCGTGCTCGCAACCGCGATACGGATTGACGCTCGCGCTGAACCCGACATCGGGACTGTCGTTGTAGGTGATGATCGATTGCGACAAATCTTTGAGAAATTTTGTCCGGGGCGACGGCGCTTCCTCCTCAGTCGATTCGGGATCGCGCTCGTAGGAAATGGACTCGAAGCGGTTGGGCGGGTTGCCAGCCGCGCCGCGTCCGCGAACCACATGCGAGTGACTCTTCATCAAGCTCCAATTCTTCCACGGCCTTGCGCGCGCCGACGGCCATGACGTCGTATTTGAAGGAAGCCATCGGTTTCATCGAAAGTATAAGCAGTCGACAGCAATTTGGAAGCTTAGTACAACTTTTCACAAATACGCCAAGGAAACGGCACCCACCCCTATCCCCTCCAAGGAGGGGAATCGGACGGTATCGGTATCCCTCCCACGGAGGGGTGGCCGCAGCCGCTGTCGTGTGCGGGCGCGGACGGGGTGGGTCCATCGCGGATACGTGAGCCGATTTATGAAACGGGGCACCCAGCGCAAAAAATTGCTCAACGCGCGGAACTTTGGTAGGCTTTCGGTGTCCGACACTCAGAACAGGAGACCAATCATGATCAACGGACGCAAACTTGCAGCCATTCTGACCGCCATGTTGTTAATCAAAGCCAGCCTCGCCCCCGACAGGGCTATCGCCGCAGCCGAGGCACAGGGAAAACCAGAGGAGGGCGTCGCGCTCACCATTTACAACCAGAACTTCGGCGTCGTCCGCGAGCGGCGCAAAGTCAACGTCGCCGAGAAGCTGGGCACGATCCGTTTCACCGACGTTGCCGCGCAGATCGACGGCACCAGCGTCAGCTTCAAGTCGCTCACCGATCCCGGCGCCAAGGTGCTGGAGCAGAACTACGAGTACGACCTCGTCTCGGCGGACAAGCTGTTGCAGAAGTACATCGACAAGCCGATCACCGTGCTCACGAAGGACGGCTCGCGTTACTCGGGCAACCTGCTCAGCTTCGATGGCAACCAGCTCGTCATCCGCCAGTACGGCGAGAAGGGCGATCTGGCGATGGTCCAGCGCGGCGACAACGTCAAAGACATCGAGTTCAGCGCGTTGCCTGAAGGACTGATTACCAAGCCGACGCTCGTCTGGAAACTGACGACGGAGAAAACCGGCGAGCAACTTGTTGAAATCGCCTATCAAACCGCCGGCATCAACTGGCAGTCCGACTACAACGCCGTGCTCAACGCCAAAGACACCGCACTTGACCTCGGCGGTTGGGTCACGATCAACAACCAATCGGGCGCGACTTACAAGGACGCGAAGCTCAAGCTCATCGCGGGCGATGTACGGCGCATTCAGCCGCCGCAGACTATGCCGATGTCCGGAATAGCGAGACGCGGGATGGTGGCCGGTGAAGGCGGTTTCGAGGAGAAAGCGTTCTTCGAATACCACCTCTACACGTTGGGCCGTCCCACGACCGTCGCCAACAACCAGACCAAGCAGATCGAATTGCTCAAGACGGCTGACGTTCCGGTGGAGAAAGTGTACCTCTACGAAGGCGCGCCGCAATTCCGCTGGTACGGCGGCCTCGTCACCGATGCCGGTTACGGCAGCGAGGGAGGCAACAAAAAGGTCAACGTCATCATCGAGGTCAAGAACTCGCAGGACAACCACATGGGCATGCCGTTGCCCAAGGGCAAAGTCCGCCTCTACAAACGCGATCCTGCCGATGCTTCATTGGAATTCATCGGCGAAGACCAGATCGACCACACGCCCAAGGACGAGACGGTGCGGCTGCACATCGGCGACGCGTTCGACATCGTCGGCGAACGCAAACGCACCAACTTCAGCACGGACAGCGCCCGTCACGTCATGATCGAGAGTTTCGAGATTCGAGTGCGGAACCACAAAGACGAGGCCGTCGAGGTCCTCGTCAAGGAACCGCTCTATCGCTGGAACAACTGGGAGATCACCGAATCGAGCCACAAATGGACGAAGTACGATTCCAGCACGATCCACTTCCCCGTCCAGGTCGCCAAAGACGGCGAGCAGGTGATCACCTACACCGTGCGGTACACGTGGTAAGTCATCCGCATCAAATTGTGCGCGGGTCTACTGAACGCGACCCGAGGTTGTCAGACAGCCGTTGAAGATTGTGCCTTGATTGTGCCTCTCTAGAATGTTGGGGTAACAAATGGTGCAAGTGAAGCACACTGACTGGATTACAGGAATGATCAAGTGTCTCGCCTTATTCGTGGCCGCTATGGTCGTTGCTGCTGCACAAGGCGCCTCCCCGCCACGTGTTGCCGTATTAGTCGAGGAAGGACTGCTTCCTGCCGGCGGCACGCCCGCCTTGCCGTCGTTCAGGATGGTCGAAGCGCTTGCCCGGCACGGCATCCAAGCCCAGGCGCTTTCGGCGGCGGAAATGTCGAATCCTGCCATTTTGAACACGCAACGCGTCACGGTGCTGGTTCTGCCGTATGGAAACGCATTTCCTCGACCCGCTTTTAAGAACCTGCGTGCGTTCCACGCGGCAGGCGGATGCCTCGTGATGAACGGCGTTCCGTTTTGTCACCCGTGCGACAAGGTGGACGGCAAGTGGAAAGACCTCGGCCACGTCAGTTTCTTCGATCACAATGCCAGAGGTATCGGCACCGGCGGTTTCGGCGCGTTGCTGGCAAGAGATAGAGATCCTCGTGCTTTGGTTACTGCCAATCCTCTTGGGCTCAAAACGAGTATGTTGCCCAACGACAATGGCAGCTATCAGTGGCTCGACCCGCGCAGTCTCGCTGGCGAAGATGAAGTCATTCCGTTGGTCAACATCGGTGTCGGCACCGAGTGGCATCCGGCAGCGGCGCTGATTCGGCATCGCTGCGCGGCATTCCGTGGCGCGCGCGACGTGTGGATTGGGCAGATCGCGCAAGACGTGGACGAATTGAACTGCTACTTGGCCGAGCAATTGTTGCTGCGCGGCGTTCTTTGGTGCCAACTGGAAAAAGGCGAACTGAGTGCCGATGCTTTCCACACTCAACTTGCGGCGTTGGACAAGATTCCGAAACCGGAGCCGTTGCCGGCGAACCTGCCCTTTGCTGTCACACCACGGCCTTGGGGCGACACTTATCTACCGAAGTCAAAGCCGCCAGCACGGAGACTATTGGCCGTTAATGTGCAGCGGTTGAAGCCTGAGGAACGCATCGCTCTGACGTGTTTGCAAGGCCTGACGAGTCGCGAACAGCCGCGCATTTGGTTACGGCGTGACCGGGAAGATCAAGCCTGGCTCGACTGGCACAAGGAGAAGGGGTACATCGACGGCTACGAAGTGGTGACGAATTGGACAGGCCTCTTCAGACAATTTTCCAGCGCATACAAAGGCGCCATTATTCCTGATGCGAAACTATATCGCGGCAATCTGTTGGCGGTGAACGTTGCGGCCTGCGAGAATCTGATTATTGCCACGCCGGAATTGGCGGAAAAGCTCGCGTTGCCGGTAAGGATCGATCTGCGCGGCTGGTTCAAGACCTATACCGAAGGGATGCGCTGGGTGTGGGCAAACTACAAAAACCAGTTGAGCCGGCACCTCTGCAAATACGCGCACCCATCGCTGCTGGAGAAATGCACCTTTGCCTATGACCTGCAATGGCGGAGCGTGGTCTTCTGGATTGCCGGGCCGCTGGACGAGGGCGAGCCCGGCGCTGACAAACTCGCCGAATGCCGCCTCATGGCGGAGATTTTCGCGGAGATGGATCCCAATACGGCGATGCTCGGATTTCCTGCCATTCCTCCCCTTGGCGACGGGTTTGGACTTGGTGAACCCGATGGAGTCGCGTTCGCGAGTCGTTATGCCAAAGGTGTCGTGGGCTCCGATTACCTAGGCAATGTCTGCGTGATGAGTGGCGTGCGTATTGAGCGACTGGAGCAGCCAAAGCAGCCGACACCACCGCCGCTGGAGGCGGGCCGGATTTACATCGCGCTGGTTATGTCTGACGGCGACAATGAAAACGCCTGGATGGATTTCTTTAAGAAATACTTCAATCATCCTTCCTACGGCAAATTCCCGCTCGCCTTCGGCATGGGGCCACCGATTCGAGAACTGATGCCCGCTGTGGCGCAGTGGTACTATGAGCATGCCTTACCGCAGACGGAATTCATCGCCGACGTTTCCGGCGTCGCCTACACCCAGCCGGAAAACTACGGCCTTGCGTACGCCGACCGCGAACGTGTCCTCGCGGGTTTCCTCGAATGGACCGCGCGCCTGATGCATCCGATGGAAATGCGGACGGTCCGCACG
Source organism: Verrucomicrobiia bacterium (assembly GCA_050013395.1). Classification (GTDB taxonomy): domain Bacteria; phylum Verrucomicrobiota; class Verrucomicrobiia; order Palsa-1439; family Palsa-1439; genus JBEKZD01. The sequence continues at coordinate 18,647 of JBEKFI010000050.1, forward strand.
GCACGCGGCGGCGACCCCATCGTGGCCCGCTACGCGAAGGAACTCCCGTTTTGCCACTCCATTTTTGCAGACATGGGCCATGATGATGAGCGCAATGGTATCGACAAGCTGACCTACTCGCTGCCCGGAGGCATGCCGGTCTTTCGCGCAGTGACCGGCGGACGCTACGGCAAGGACGGTTTCCTTCGGGAGGTCCGTGAACAGCTCGGCACGCGCCGACCTGCCTTTGTACACGGCTGGGTCAACTGCTGGATCTACGGCCCGGAGGATCTGACCCGCATCTACGAACAGCGCGACTCGAACATGGAATTCGTAACACCATCACAGCTTGCGGCGCTCTACCGCCCAGCGAAGGAGCGGGGCTGGGTCAAGTAGTGATTGCAGCGACATGACCTCGAAGTCCCAGACATTGAGTATGTGAGATCGGCTCATTTGTTCAGAAATGCCGCGCACAAAGGACCGCAATCATTTGCCCTTCTGTAACGCCACAAGTGCTGGTGGCAATTCCCGACTCTGCTCCCGTGCATGTCGGCGCTCGGCTTCGATCTTATACATGACTCCCAAGTCGAACTGGCCCTGCGCATCGCCTTGTTCAGCACCTTTCCGCCAGTCAATAGCGTCCTGTTTCGATTTGCAGAGTGGCGTGCCTCATTCCCGCATTGATTTTGCGGTGGAATGTGAGTTAATGGCCGTCCGATTCCTATGGCAATCAAGGGCGTCATTTTCGACATGGACGGCACTATCACCGCGCCGAATCTCGATTTTGCCGGGATCAAGGCGGCGGCGGGCATCGGCGACGTGGATATGCTGGATTATCTGCGCGCGGCGACGGGCGCGGAGTACGAGCGCATTCACGGGCTGCTGATGCGATTCGAAAAGAGGGGCGTTGCCAACGCGAAGCTGAACCGTGGGGCGCGCGCGTTGTTGAACGCGCTGGCCAAACAGAGGATTCCAACGGCACTGCTGACCCGCAACTCGCGCAGGTCGGTGGACGCCGTTTGCCGCAAACTGAAATTGAAGTTCGACGTGACGGTCACGCGCGAGGACGGCCCGCACAAGCCCGCGCCCGAGCCGATCTGGAGGATCGCGAAACGCTGGAAGGCGAAACCGGACGAGTTGCTGATGGTCGGCGATTATAAGTGGGACGTACTCTGCGCAAAGAACGCCGGCGCGCTGTGCGCCGTTCTGGTCAACGGCGGCGGCGTTCCGGATTGGGCGAAGGATGCGGACTTTATCATCAAGCGGCTGACGGATGTGATTGATATTGTTGAAGGATGAGGGCGGAAGGATGAAGGATGAAGAGCGGCAAAAAGGTTCTCGGGCGGGGAAGAAGAATTCATCCCTCATCCCTCATCCTTCATCCTTTTCATTTGTGGTGGGGATGGTGACGTGTTCGTCACGCACAGAAGCACGCAAACTGGCGAGGGCGGTGCTGACAAAGAAGCTGGCGGCATGCGTGAACATTTTGGACGGCGCGGAGTCTCACTACTGGTGGCAGGGAAGACTGGAAGCAGCCAAGGAGTGTTTGTTGCTGATCAAAACGACGCAAGCGCAAACGAAGGCCGTAACACGAGCGATCAGGTCGGCGCACAGTTACATGGTTCCCGAAGTAATCTTCCTGCCCATCATACAAGGAGAGCGAAAGTATCTCAAATGGATCGGAGCGTCAGTCAGATGACGAGCGTCAATGTAGGGGCGCACCTGCGTGTGCGCCCAATCCGATGGGGTTGGCGAATGACCAGACACGCACGTCTGGGCAGACACATAGGTCTGCCCCTACTATTGCTTTGGGCAACGTCGGTGGCCCGCGGCGACCGCATCGACAATCTGATCAAGCAGATCGGCAGCACGAATGACGAGCAGCGCGCGGACGCGGTGGAGATGCTGACGCAGGTCGGCGGGGCGCGCGTCGAGAAACAGTTTCGCCAGATGTTGGAGTCGAAAAACGCGGAGCAGCGGCAGATGGCGGTGGTCGGTTTGCT
>JBEKFI010000051.1:0-23659 GCA_050013395.1 Verrucomicrobiia bacterium
ACGGCAGAGCACCCGTTTTACGTCGGCGACGGCACGTTCAAGACGCTGGAAGCGCTGCGGATTGGTGACGCCATCTACGCCGTCGTAGCGCGGGCGTCTCGCCCGTTTGCCGTTGAGGCCGGGAAAAACGACACGGGCGAGACGCCCGCGCTACTGCCGCAACGCATCGTCAGCGTCGAACGGATTCGAGAACGCACACGCGTTTACAACCTGCAAACCGACGCACCCAACACGTTTTTCGCCAACGGGATTGCCGTTCACAACAAGGGCGGCGGTTGTTTCCCCGCGGGCACGTTGGTCCTCACGCCGCACGGTGAAGTTCTGATCGAGAGTCTGCTGCCCGGCGATGTCGTGTCGACCGGTCGGGGCGGTACGGCGGTCGTGGAAGCCACGTTCATGACCAGCGCTCCGGTGTTATCGGTGGAGACCGACATGGGAACGTTGCGCACGACGACCGAACATCCGCTGCTGTGCGCTGATGGCAGATTCCGGTTGGCTGGCAATCTATCGCAAGGTGACCGACTGCACGGTGCAACGGTGTTGCGTTGCAGGAGCGGAAAGGAAAGCCTCGTGTACAATCTTCGGGTCGCCGGGCCGCACACCTTCATCGTGGACGGCTTCGTCGTGCATAACAAAGGCGGCGGCGGGGGTGGTTTTCATGGCGGAGGCGGTTATCATGGTTCTGGCGGTGGCGGCGGGTCTAATGACCCGACAGCCTTCTTCATCATAGTCGGTATCGTCGTGATCATTATTGTCGCGAAAGCCGCGCAGGCAAAGCGGGAAGCTGGCGAAGACCTCGATTTTTGCTACAGCCGGGGGGCGATTGAGCCGAAAGCGAACAAGACCCGCAAACTGCTGGAATTCATCGCGCGGGTCGATCCGGAGTTTACGGCAGAAACACTGGAGCAAAAGACGACCTTGGTGTTTGTGAAGCTGCAGGGATGCTGGCAGGCGCGCGACTACGGGCCGATGCAGCCGTTGCTGATGCCGGATCTGTATGCGCAGCATTGCGCGCAGTTGGAGGGTTTGCGTCGGAATCACGAGATCAATGCGATCGACGACCTGAAGGTCGAGCGCGTGGACATCGTCAACGTCCGTTATGGGCAGAAAGAGAACGAACGCGAGTTCACTGCGTTGGTTACAGCCAGCGCTCGGGACAGTTATGTGGACGACCGCACGATGGAGTTCCTGCGCGGGGATGAGGACCCTGCGCGATTCCAGGAGTTCTGGACGTTTCAGCGGCAGGATGGCCAATGGTTGCTGCGGGAGATTGAGCAGAGCCGCGAGTCCGACAAATTGAAGGAGGACAATTTCTTCGAGCAGTTCACGGACAAGGGCGTCGAGCAGGTTTACGGCAAGGCGGCGGGCCAGGAAGGTCCCGCAGGACCGTGGGTGGAGAAATCCGTGGAGACCAAAGCCACGAAGATCGAACGTCTCCTGAACTTCCTCGTCCAGACGGACAAGCTGTGGGATCGACGGGCGATGTTGGAGCGAGCGCGGCAGGTGTTCACTCACGTGATGCTGGCGCGTGAAGCGGGCGATCCAACGGCAGTGCAGGATGGCGAACTGTTTCCCGTTGTCGCCTTGGACTTGCGCCAGCAAATCGGCAAACAGCGAGCCGAAGGGCTGAGCATCGAATATCGCAACTTGTGCGTCAGAAAAGCGGAACTGATTCTCGTGCGCAATTTCGCGGACAACTCAAAGGACGAGTACACGGTGCGGATCAGCGCGCACGCGCAGAAGATTATCAAGCGGGGTGGGGCAGTCGTCAGCCAGAACGAATACGTCACGCCGTTTGTGGAGTACTGGACGTTCGGGCGGCTTGATGGACAGTGGAAACTCAAGGAAGTCTTGCCGCCCTCACGCGGCCAGGAACTTGTTGATGCCGAGAATGTCGATCAGGACAGCAGCGCCGCGCAGCTTCAGTGGTATTACCAGCACAAACGCGCGAACTGAGCGCGCCTATCGGTTCTGATCGAGCCAGCGGCGGATGTCGCGCGCGACCGGAGAGTTGGGCACGAGCTTGAGGTAGGCCTCGTAGTGTTGCCGCGCTTTATGCGAGGTCGCCCGGTCGCGGGCGCAAAGCGCGGCGACGGCCAAATGAAGGGAAGCGTCGTCGGGGTTTCCCTGAAGCAACGTTTCGTATTGGGCAATCGCGTCTTCGATGTAGCCTTGTTCCTGGAGCAGAATCGCGTAGTTGTAGCGTGCGTCGGTGAACTTGTCGTTGGCCATCAGCGCCAGTTCGTAATTGTCAAGGGCACGATCGAGTTGCCGCGAGTCGCGATAAGCAATTGCGAGGTTGTAATAGGCCTGTACGTAGGACGAGTCTGCTGCAATGGCTTTGCCGTAGGTCGAGATTGCGGCGGCCAACTTGCCTTGCTGCTGGAGTTGCACCGCTTGATTGAAATAGGTTTTTGCCTGCGTGCGATTGCCCGGTTTCAGAACGCGCGGAGCAACGGGCGTGCGGCGTTTTGGAGGAGGTGGCGGTGTCGCTTGCGCAACGATCTCAGGCTTTGCTGGCGCAGCAGGCGGCGGTGTAACCGGTGTTGGCTTCGGTGCCGGTTGTTTCTGGGACTGCGGCGCGTTGGTCGGCACGAGCGTGGCGGCTTGAGAAGATTCTGTCGTTGCAGTTTTCGGCGCTTCCTTTGGTTTCGAAGGCTGAGCGGAAGTGACCTCAATCGGTTTCGGTTTGACCGTCAGTTCTTGCTCAATCTGCACGAGGGCAAGTCGAACGTCTTCGCGCTGCTGATCCTTGGGAAGCAGGTCGAGATATTTCCTGTAGTGGTCCGCCGCCGCTTGGTTCTGGCCGAGATGATGTTGTTCCAGAACGGCGAGGTTCAGGTAGGCAGGAGCGAATTCCGCGTTGGCGGCGATGCAGTGGTCGAAACAGCTCTTGGCCTTGTTGTAGTCGCGCAGTCGAGTGCTGACGACGCCGAGGTTGTTGAGCGCGTCGAGCGATGACGGTTTCGTCTGCAAATACTTGTCGAGAGCTTGCTGCGCCTGCGCCCAGGCGGATGAATGCATGTAGGCGAGGCCGAGATGGTACGCCGCATCCGGCGGCGCAGCATCCGATTGGACAACGTACCGCAACTGCGTGATGGCGTCTTCGGCCTGTCCCTTCTCCAGTGCGGCGAGCGCAAGGTTGTAGCGCGCGGGAACGTAGCCGGAGTCGAGCTTGATCGCTTCCAAGAAATCGTGAGTCGCCTCGTCGGGTTTGCCCTCCTGGAGTTTGCAGACGCCGAGGAAGTTCAACGCCTGCGCCGTGGGAGGCGCGCCCGCCAACGCTTTGGAAATGCTGTTCCGGCGTTCGACTACAGCCCATGACCGAGATGGTCAGCGCAACGGCAACGAAAAGATTTCTCCTCGTGTGGTTCATGCGGAACGTGACAAAGAATCGCGTGCATCATATAATCGCGCGCAAAATCCGCAACAAAAATGATTGAATGGGACATCCAACCGCGCTCCGACGCGTGCACCGTCTGTCGCGCGCCGTTCGCGGAGAAACAAACCTACCACACGCTGCTCGCCATCAACGCGGAGGGCTATCAACGGCGCGATTTGTGTGCCGGTTGTTACGCGACCGTTCAGCGTGACGGGGTGATTTCGTATTGGCAATGGGAGTACAAGCTGCCCCCGCCACCGCTGCCCGAACCGATCCAGAAAGACACGGCGGAAACCTTGTTGCGCAAGCTGGTTGAATCATCCGATCCAATTCACGCGGGGGCGCGGTACATCCTTGCGGTCATGCTGGAGCGGAAGAAAATCCTCCGGCACCGCAGTACGGTTCATGACGACCACGGAAACGACATACTTGTCTATGAGCACGCGCAAAGCGGCGAATCGTTCACGGTTCCCGATCCGCATCTGCGACTCGACCAGCTTGACGAGGTGCAGCGGCACGTCTCGGAACTGTTGCAGCCGCCACGGCGGCCTCAAGAAGACGCGGAAGCCGAGTCCACGAGGGACTCGGCCCCGCGATTGTAGCCGCGAAACCTTTTCGCGGCGCCGAGTCGTCATTCTTCCGCAGAATTTCGACAGGTGAACTCGACGCAATGGGAAGCCGAGGAGTCACGGCGGCAAACCGCCGCTACAGCCCCCCCGCCAGTTTCTCAACAGCCTCTTGATGGTTGACCGGAGGCTGCAGCCGAGCGTAGTCTTCTCGGCTGATGTGGCAATCGTAACGCTTGAAGCTTGGGAAACGGGTGACCGCGTGGATGATTGTCAAACCCGGTGGAGGACTATCATGAATACAAGATCGTTTTTAGCTGCTCGGAGAGGATTAGCCATTCTGCTTATTTGCTCCGGTTTGACTTCCGCACAGGAACTCAAGCCGATCCAGCTTCCGAAGCCGCAAATGAACGGCGGCAGACCTCTGATGCAGGTGCTGAAGGATCGAAGGTCGTCGCGCGCGTTCAGCACGGAGAAATTGCCCATGCAAACGCTGGCAAATTTGCTTTGGGCAGGGTTCGGAGTCAATCGACCGGATTCGGGACAGCGCACCGCGCCGTCGGCGATGAATCAGCAGGAAATCGACATCTACGTTGCCACCGCCGATGGTCTCTATCTTTATGATGCGAAGGCGCACGTGTTGCAGCCTGTTCTCGCCGAAGATATCCGCGCTCTGACCGGTCTCCAGCCATTCGTGCATGAGGCGCCTGTCAACCTCGTTTACGTGGCGGATTTTTCGAAGATGGGGCGGGCGGCAAATGACCAAAAAGATTTCTATTCCGCCGCCGACACCGGTTTCATTGGCGAGAACGTGTACCTGTACTGCGCTTCCGAAGGTCTGGTCACTGTTGTGCGCGCGATGATTGACAGGCCCGCCTTGGCGAAGGCCATGAAGTTGCGGCCGGACCAGAAGGTGATCCTCTCACAAACAGTGGGTTATCCAAAGAAATAGACATGGCAGAGCAGCCGGCGGAGGTTTTTGTGCGCATTCGAATCTCTTGGGATAAACGGGAGGTGTTCGGCGTTCTGAAAGACACGCCGACTTCGAGGAAATTGTTCAGAGCGCTTCCGTGTTCTTCCAGCGCGAACACGTGGGGCGAGGAAGTTTATTTCGGCGCACCGGTGAGCGCGGAGTTGGAACCTGACGCGCAGCAAGTCGTGCCGCCGGGCACCATCTGCTTCTGGATGGAAGGTCGGTCGTTGGCGATCCCGTTTGGGCCGACGCCGGTTTCGCGGGGCAACGAGTGCCGCCTCGTGACGAAGGTGAACGTTCTGGGCAAGCTCGAAGGCAATCCTCGGGCGCTGAAATCAATCCGCGATGGCGACGAGATCCGTGTCGAGGTTGCGCAATAACGTTTCGCCTCTCTTGGGTCACACGCTGGATTTGGGAGTGCGATTCAAACCGTTGAGCAACCAAGTGCCACCTAATCCTTCGGCAAGCTCAGGACAAGCTCTGTATCCTCTCCCCCGTAAGCGGCGGAGAGGAGACAGACATTTTATTCCCCTCGCCCCGCAATGCGGGTAGAGGGGCCGCACAATACTTTGAATCACGCGTGGTGATTGGCTGAAGATTGACAGGGCTGGGGGTGTTGGATAAAGTCGGCCTGCTTTGCGGTGGCGAGGTAGCTCAGTTGGTAGAGCACTGCACTGACAATTCAACCAAGCCCACCGATGCAACTCGCCCAAATGCAAGGCAATCCGTTGAGAGAGCGCGAGTTGAGCAATCTTCCGAGTCGGCTGGTGTTGTCTGGTTTCGACTGGTTTCGACTGCGAAGTTACTGCAAAAGTTACGACAGCACTGACGGAGACACCGAGCCATGAGCGACGAGACAAACCAAGCGCCAGTTTTACAGGACGGAACTGGCCGGAAGCCCGGCGCGTTTGTTCCCGGCGACAAGCGCATCAATCGGCGGGGATTGCCTGCTGCTGTCACACGGGCGGCACTACGTTGCGGCGTTGGCCGATATTCTTGAAGCGGCAAAAGCCGGGCAGTGCGCCCACCGGGTGCGCGGCGTTGTGCCAGAGGGCACACCGGCAGAAAAGGCAGCGGCAGCGCGGCGCGCTTTGTCCATTCTGACAAGCCCGAAGTCGGGGAAATCCTATGAGTTGCCCACCGTCAACCTTGACCTTGTGTTGCATTGCTACTTCAAGTGGGTTGTCGAATTGCAGCGGGAATGGAAGGCGAGCAACGAGGAAATCCCCGCGCGGCTTGAAACAATCCGCGAAGCCCACCGCCAAGAGCTAGAGGGCATTTCCGACAAGCAACTGCGCGAGCTTATGACGCACGACTGCTACAGCGGGCCGGCGCGACTAGCTGAGATTGCGACTGGATACAGCCGGGAGCTTTTCGAGAAACGGTGCAAGCGAGTGGGTTTCAAGTCGTTTTTGCGGACGTTGAACGAAGGCCGCTACGATCACCTTTTCCTCGGTGGCGCGGACTTGCGCGAGGATGACCCCGACTAACCGCTTGTCCATTTTCCCACCGTAACTACCCACCTTGCGGAGGGTGTTGGACGCCGCCGCCTACTCATAGAGAGACACGCGGATTTTTTTTGACCCGCGTTGCTCAAAAGAAAAGGAACTTATGAGTGATGGCGAACGAATCTTACTTGAACGGCGACGGCGCGGGCTGAAAGCATACAAACTGGGAGCGGCGGCTGGAATTGCGCCCAGCATCCTGAGCGCGATTGAGCGCGGCGAACGAACCGCGACTTTCGAGCAACGGCTTGCCCTTGCCCGTGCGCTGGGCGTTGAACCCGAAACCCTCTTCCAACGGGTGACGCCGTGATTGGCGACGCTACCCTAGAGGCAATCCGGCGTGGCGTGGTGTTGTCTGACCTGCTGTGCACTGACTACGGCCTTGAATTGAAACGCGACGGCGCGGCGGGGCGCTGGAAGATGTCCTGTCCGTTTCACGGAGAGAAGACGCCAAGCTGCACGGTCTACGACAATGACGCGAGTTTTCACTGCTTTGGGTGCGGCAAGGGTGGGGACGTGTTCGCGCTGGTGCAACATCTGGACGGCCTGACGTTTCCCCAAGCTGCCGAAAAGTTGGCAGCACGGGCAGGCATGTCGTTGAACGGCAGCAACGGTCAACTGGCGACGACGAAACCGAAAGCTGACGCGCCGCAGCCAGAGGCCGACTTGTCCGAGCGGTGGCGCGGGGCAGTTGTGGCCTTCACGGATGCACACGTTGAAACGTTGGCAACGTGGCGCGGCCTGTCGTTGGATTTTTGCCGGTGGTTGCGCGAGCGCGAATTGGTCGGCCTTCACAACAGCCTGGTCGCGTTCCCGGTCCACGGCGATAACGGCACGGTGACTGCCTTCCACGTCCGCACGAAGGACGGCAGCAAGTGGTTTTACGAGCCGAGCGGGGCGAAGGTGCGGCCACTGGTTATCGGCGACGTGAAGGCGGCGGAATACGTCGGTGCGTTCGAGTCGCAATGGGATGCCTTCGCCGTTCTGGACAAGATCGGTTGGCATGTTGGCGGCGACGGGTTGCCGGGCTGGGCTGTGGTTGTCACTCGCGGCGCTGGCAACGCCAAGCTGCTTGGCGGTTTACTGCGACCAAGCGCCACGGCCTTCGCTTTCGCACAGAACGACGAACCGGGGCAAGACTGGCTTCAAGACGTGGCCGACAACGCCGGTTGCACAGTCAAAGCCGTGGTGACGCCAAAGGAGCACAAGGACATCGCAGAGTGGGGCAAGGCCGAGGCAACGCTGGGCGACGTGAACGCAGCAATTGAGGGGGCGGAAGTCGTGAAACCAACCGCTCGCCACACTCAAGGGCAATCTTCGGCCATGCTGGAAACGGCGCTGGTCACAAGCACCGAGTTGCGCGGGCTGCAGCTTCCACCGCGACGATTCATCATCAAACCGTTTTTGAAGGAAGGCGACCTCGGTTTCATTTACGCACGGCGGGGCGACGGCAAGACCTGGCTGGCGATGCTGTTGGCCGTTGCCAGTGCCACGGGCGGGAAAGCCGGGCCGTGGGAAGCGGATGGCCTCTGGCCTGTGCTCTACGTTGACGGCGAAATGCCTGCCGATGAAAGCAGGCGGCGCGACAAAATGCTGGGCAACGCTGGTGATCGGTTGCTGTGGCTTCACCATGAGATTTACTTCGAGCGCACGGGCAAGGCGCTGAATCTCACCAGTCCACTTCTGCAAGCTGAGTTGACCGCCATCCTGTTGGCGCACGGTGTCCGCTTGCTGGTGCTGGACAACCTAAGTTGTTTGTTCCACGGGCTGAAAGAAAATGACGCCGACTCTTGGGAATTGGTGCTCCCGTGGTTACTGGACTTGCGCCGTCGCAAGATTGCCGTAGTGATCGTCGCCCATGCCGGGCGAAGCGGGGAAAATATACGCGGCACGTCAAGACGGGAAGACCAAGCTTTTTGGGTTCTGAAGTTGGAGCGTGCCGACACTGACGAGGCGCAGTCTCGCAACCTTCGCTTCACGTCCTTGTTCACGAAGAACCGCAATGCGCTGGAGGACGATTGCCCGCCGCTGGATTGGACGCTGACAGCGGAAGGCGACGGCCCGGCGGCGGTCACGGCCAAGCCTATCAGCGGGGTTGACCTCATTGTGTCTTGGGTACAGGCCGGGCTGGAAAGCGCAACCGACATCGCAGCGGAAACCGGCTTGAGCAAAGGCCAAGTCTCGAAGCTGGCGAAGCGCGCCGAGCGGCTTGGTTTGATCGTGATCGAAGGGCGCAGCTATCGGCCAACGAAGGATGCGAAATGAAACCTCGTTTCCAAACTCAACACTACGCTGAGGAAACAGGAAACGAAGTGGAAACGAAGGTGGAAACGGCCTTCAAAAACCAGCGAGTTTCTTCGGGAAAAGTGGAAACGAGCAGGAAACGGGTTTTCGAGAAACTGCTGGAAACGAACGCCTCAAAGCTGCCCTTCGTTTCCAACGATTCGGGGAATGCTGTGCTCCAGCGCGTTTGATTGAATGACGACGACCGCTGCCACAACCACTGCAAGGCGCTACTTGGACGCGAAGGGGGCGGCGGTGTATCTCGGCTTGACGGCGGGGGCGATTTACCAGGCGGCGGCTCGACGGCAGATTCCGTTTCGACGGCTGGGGCGGAAGTTGGTGTTTGATGCGATGGAGTTGGACAACTACATGCACCAGTTGGAAGGTGTGGATGTGGACGAAGCCATTGGGCGACGGTTGCACAGCGGCACGGTGGACACATGGAAGCGTTAAAAGGCCGTTGCAAAGCAACGTGGCGCGGTGTAGGCTATCGGTGTCATGGGAACGAACAAGCACACCACAGCAGGACGGAACGGGGCGACAGCGGGCAAAGCCGCGCCGAATCGTTCGGGACAAGCCACGTTGAAGCTCCGAAAGCTTTCGGAGTTCGTGAAGCGTGAGGAAGCGCGGGGTGCTTACCGTGATTTCCCCGATCCCGCCGAGGCAGTGGCCGAGTTGCGCCGTCGAGCGAAGAAACCGCGTCATGCCTTACGAACTGCGGCGGCTTAACCGTTTCCTGCGGGAGTTTGACAAGCTCACCGCCGCCGAGCAGCAGGAAGTCCTTCGGGCGCTGGAAGCCCTCATTGCACATCTCAACCCCGACATCGGACATCGGGGTCAACCGCTGCCGAAGGGGCTGGGCATCAGGAAACTCACACGCTGCCACTGGGAAGTGCGGGCGGGGCTTTCGCTGCGGATCGTTTACGACATCGAAGACGGTCTTCTGCGTCTCATTACGGTCGGCAATCACAACGACGTGGAGCGGTTCCTGCGGAATTTGTAGCGTGGCGCATCGGCGTTGCAGATAGAGCTTGACAAGGAGTGTTTCTGTGATAACATTGCCACCGATGAAGAACTGGACGCCGCGAACGATCAAGAAGCTCCGCAAGACGGCAGGCATTACGCAGACGCAGTTGGCCGCTTGTCTCGGAGTGACGCGGGTGCATGTGACACACTTGGAATCGGGCTTCCGTCCGCCGGGGCCACAGACCGCTCAACTACTGAATTTCTTGGCAGAACGTGTGAAGTCGGGCGAGATCAAGGCCGTCCACCCCCGAAAGATTCGGGGCAAGCCCAAACGAAAGCGAGGCAAGGCATGAGGCATATCTACAAGCGCGGCGACAGTTGGTATTACCAGTTTACGGTGAAGGGCAAGCGGTTTCAGGGCAGCATCGGCGAGGTGAGCAAGGCCGTGGCGCGTGAGGTGGCCGAAAAGAAGCGGGTCGAGGCGTTGGAGGGTAGGATTGGTCGAGCGGCCAATTAAAGCGCCGTTGTTCGGGCAGTACGACGCAGAGAAGGGACAATTCACCGATGCTGTCGAGGAGTACCGCAGCTATTATCAGCAGAATCACAAGGCGCGGTCGGCGGAGCGGATGGGGTATGCGTTGCAAGCCCTGTGCGGCATGTTCGGCTAAAAGCGGCTGGACGAGATCAGTCCCTTTGGCGTCGAGCAGTACAAGGCACAGCGCAAGGCGGCGGGTTATGCGGACGCAACGACAAACCGCGAATTGGCGTGCCTGAAAAACTTCTTCAACATGGCGATCAAATGGGATTGGACGGCGGACAATCCGGTGCGACAGGTGCGGTTTTTCCGCGAGAATAACGCCCGGCTGCGGTGGTTGACGCTGGAAGAAGAAACCGAGTTGGTGAAGCATTGCGACCGGCGGTTGAAGACGCTGGTGCTGGCGGGGGCGGACACTGGCTTTCGGGCGGGCGAGCTTCGGTCGTTGCGCTGGCAGGACGTGGACTTTGCACGCGGGACGGTGTCGGTTGCCAGTTACTACACCAAGAACGGCGACCCGCGCAACAATCCTATGACGAAGCGGCTGGAGCAGGCATTGCGGGAATGGAAAGACGCGGCGGGGAACAGGGCGGACGGGCTGGTGTTCGGGCCGCAGCAGTGGCGCAAGGCGTTTGAACGTGCGAAAAAACTTGCGGGGCTGGGTAAGGACGTTGTATTTCACTCCCTGCGACACACGTACATCAGTCGGTTGGTCATGGCGGGTGTGGACATTCGCACCGTGCAAGAATTGGCAGGACACAGGACGATCACAATGACAATGCGCTACGCGCACCTTGGGCCTGAGCGCAAGAAGCGGGCGGTGGCCAGATTGGACGCTGAAGTTACTGCAAATCTTACGACAGTGCCTTTTGCTGGCGTGAGTGTGTCGTTGGAAGTTCCTCAGCTTCAAGCGGTGGCGAGGTAGCTCAGTTGGTAGAGCACTGCACTGAAAATGCAGGTGTCGTCAGTTCGATTCTGACCCTCGCCACCAGTTTTCTTCCAGCACCGTGAGTGAACGACAGGAGCCGATGGCCAGTGCTCAATTACTTTAACTTTCTCGCCGGCATCGCCTTGATGCTGCTCGGCATTCACAGCTTGCGGCGCGGCACGGAGCGATTGTTCGGCGCGCGGTTGCGGCGATTGCTGCAGTCGGCAACCAAAGACAGTGGGCGCTCGTTGCTGGCGGGGTTGCTAGTGTCGATCGTGATGCCAAGCAGCACGGCGGTGGCGTTGTTGTCGATGGAAGCGATCAACGCCGGCTATATGACGTTCCAGCATGTGCTGGCGCTGATGCTCGGCGCGAATGTGGGGTTCACTGTCACGGTTCAACTGCTGGCGTTCAAGTTTTACATCTACAACGCGGTCTTTATCGTCTCGGGTGCACCGTTCTACCTGTTCGGCAAGCGGCTGAACGTGCGCGGAGCCGGTCAGGCACTGCTCGGGACCGGGTTTCTGCTGTTGGCGCTCCAAGTATTGTCGGCCGCGGTGGCGCCGCTGAAGGGCAACGCCGATGTCGGCGAGGTGATGCGGGTGCTGGCCAGTCATCCGGTCTGGCTGGTGATGTTCGCAACGATGCTGGATCTGATTTTGCAAAGCCCCACCGCCACCATTGGGATCGGCTTGGCGCTGTGTGGGCAGGGGATTCTGCCGATTAACGGTGCTGTGGCGGTGGTGTTGGGGGCGAACATCGGGCTTGGCCTGACGGCGCTGATCGCGGGGTCCGTTAAAGTGGACACGCGCCGGATGGCGGTGGGTAATCTTATCTTCAAGCTCGCCGGTGTGATCGTGTGCGTCCCGTTGGTGCCCGTGTTGGTGCCGGCGCTGCGAGCGTTAAGTCCGAGCGGCGATACGCAAGCGATCGCCAACGCCCACACGCTGTTCAACGTGGCGCTGGCCGTGGTTTTCCTGCCGCTGGTGCCGCTGCTGGCGCGATTGCTGGAGCGACTGATTCCGTCAACGCCGCCGGGCGAGGGGGAAACCGGGCCGCGCTATCTCGATCCTGCCGCGTTGGAAAGCCCCGCGCTGGCGCTGGGGCAGGCGACGCGGGAAATTCTGCACATGGCGGATCACGTGCAGGCGATGTTCCGCGACGCGTATCGCTGCTTCAAGGAAGCCGATGTGGATTTGTGTGCCACAGTGCAGCGGCACGACGACATCGTGGACTCGTTGGACACCGAGATCAAAGCGTTCATCACCAAAATCTCCGAACAGGCGCTGAATCACGAGGAATCCAAGCGCGAGGTGGCGTTGCTGGCGTTTTGCAGCGAACTGGAAAGCATCGGCGACATCATCGACAAGAACCTGGTCGAATTGGCGAAGAAAAAAATCTCCTTGAGCGTTGATTTCTCGAAGGACGGCTGGGTGGAGTTGGACGGATTTTTCCAGGAGGTACTGGAGAACCTTGAGATCGCGGTGGCGGCGTTTGCCAGTCGGGACCGTGAGTTGGCGGAGAAACTGTTGCGCCACAAGCATAATCTCAACGAGCACGAGCGGGAGTTGCGCAACCGCCATTTTCATCGCTTGCACGCCGGGCTTGCGGAGTCGATCGAGACCAGCGCCATTCATCTTGATGTGCTGACCAATCTGAAACACATCAATTCGCACCTTACGGCGGTGGCTTATCCTATCCTCGAAAACAAGGTCTCCTGAGTCGGACAGTGCAGACTGCGATTTACAGGCCCGCCGATTGGTTTGTCCCTCTGAAGTGGCAGGACGTGTTCGCGACACCTCAGCCGATTGAAATCGACGTCGGCTGCGGCAAAGGCGGTTTTCTGCTGTGGGCCGCGCAGGCACGGCCTCAATCAAATCTGCTCGGGATCGAGCGTCAACTCGTGCGGCTGCGCAAAGCGGAGAAGAAAACCCAGCGTTTGGGCCTCACCAACGTTCGCTTGATCCGCGTCGAAGCCAGCTATTGCATCGGCAAACTCGTGCCGAATGATTCAGTCGCGGCATACCACATCTATTTTCCCGACCCTTGGCCCAAACGTCGGCATCAGGCACGCCGATTCTTCCAGTCCGGGTTCGTTGACGATTTGCACAGGACCTTGCAGAAGGGTGGGGTGGTCAATGTGTTGACCGATGACGAAAGTTACTTTGCTCAGATCGAGAAACTGATGGCAAAGGGAGGGAGATTTGTCCGGACCGCGCCAGAACAACTGCCTCCGGCAGCAATGACGGAATTCGAGCGGATTTTTCGAGAACAGGGCAAACCGATTTGGCGAAGCCGCTACGTGCGGCTGAATCAGTGACCGAAGAGTTTCTGGATTGACTGCACGTCCTGCGGCGAGAACATCGGCCCGGCGCGTTGATTGGTGCGGCTTTCCTGCAACGCCGCGCTGATTCGTTTGACCGTGCGCGCCGAGTAGAACCTGACCAAGCCGAGCGTCGTCTGCGGACCGAAAATCGTCACCAGAACCGTGTCATTGTCCACCGCACACATGAAGATCTGAGAATGCTCGCCTTCCTGGTGGAGCGCGCTGAATTCCTCCTCGCCGATGCGCAACGCCAATTCCTTCGTGGCGGCAAAACTTCCTGCGGCCAATGCCGCGATGATTGCTGGGTCGGTGGATTCAGCAATGTTGCCGTGCTGGCAGAGGACAGCGCCGCCGCGGTCAATAATCATCGCGAAGCCGGCTTCGGACTTGTCTAGGAAATCTTTCAGCGCGTCGAGAAGGTGATTGACCGCTTGAATCGTCAGAATTGGCATCGTGTGCATGGCTGCTGATTTCGTGAAGGTTTGACGCTTGTCTCAACGCCGGGATTGAGCTGCTGCAATTCCCGAGAGCGAGGTCGTTGCAGGCAGATGGCCCGCGCGCTGATATTTGGACACAGCCTGTTCGTTCTCCCAGGCAAATTTCTGCAAGAGCAGCCGCGAGACGGCGTTGAGCGTGGCGAATACGCCTTGGCCTGTGGTCGCCACGGCTACAAAGCTCGGCACACGCACCTTGCGATTGTTCAGAATGTACTCGAGGTAGTGAACGGGCGCAGGATTGGGCACGTTGCGCTTGTTGTACTGGAGGATGTACGGAATGTTATCCAAGGTCTGGCCTTGGCGGCCGATGTTGTCTTGGAGATTCTTAAAGCTCTCGATGTTTTCCTCCATTTTCTCCCACTGCGAATCCGCGACAAAGACGATGCCGTCCACACTGCGCAACACAAGCTGGCGCGTGGCATTGTAGATGACTTGGCCCGGCACAGTGTAGAGCTGGAACTTCGTCCTGAATCCTTTAATGATAACAGCATTGAGCGGCAGGAAATCGAAAAACAGCGTGCGATCCGCGGCGGTGGCCAGAGAGACCAGTTCACCCTTGTTGGCATCGTTTACCTGGCCGTGAATATAGGCCAAGTTCGTTGTCTTGCCACAGAGGGCTGGTCCGTAATAGACGACTTTGAATTGTACTTCCTTGTTCGCGTAATTGATGATTGCCATGGTACTTCTGTCTCCTCACACAACCGCCCGTTGACGACACAGGTGGGCGATTTCCTGGCTGATTCGTTCGCATCGACGCAGCAGCGCTTTACTGAAGTGGCGGGTGTCATGGATCACAATCAGGTACACGTCGCCCGCGCGAAAGATGCTCAAAGGTTGCTGATCGGTGAAAATCGTGAACCGGCGAATCTGGCCGACTCGGAGTTCACGCATGTAGTGGCCGACTTTCTTGAACAACTGCGGCGCGAAAACACTGACGGCACTCCGATCGAGGTGCGGCGGGAGTTCGCCGGTCAGGAACAGACCGTCAGACATCGCCAGCATGCAGCCGTCAACTCCCGGCAACGCGCTGGTGAGTCGAACAATCTCCTGCAGTGACAGTTCGCGGTCGTGTTCGACTCCCAGCAGTCGGTTCAGCGCGCGCGGCTCGATACCGGCGAGAGCACGGAACGTCTTGCGGCCGATGCCGGGAATTTCTCGCAGTTCCTCAATGGATGTGAATTGGCCTCGCGCATCGCGAAACTCGATGATCCGCTTGGCGAGCGCAGGGCCGACGCCTTGGATTGTCTGCAGGTCTTCGACGGTGCAGCGGTTCAAATCGATGAGGAATTTGTTCTCAATGATGCCGCCAAGCTCTGCGACGGTTTCAGGCAGGGACTCAGCAGGAGCACAGGGAACGGCAGTCGCTTCTGTCTGTTTGGCGATTGGCTCGATGGACGGTGCTTGGTTCGTATTTGTCAGCGTCGCTTCAGCCTCTTCGAGCGATTCGATTTCCGGCAATTCGACCGCAGCGGGTTTCTCAGCGAAGATTTTAAAGGTCTCGTCGTCCAACGCAGCCGGCTCGACCGGGATCTCAGGAGGTTTGATCTCGGCGATCTGGGTCTGTCCCTGAACAATCTCGTCGCTTGGGACGAGTTCGACTGCTTCCTCACCTCTTTCCTGGAACGGCGCGGGAATTTCCACGTCAGCCAGTTCAAACTCCTGCGGCTCTGGGTCGCGGAGTTGCGTGGTGAACAGGCGTGGCGGAAGCTGCGGGACAATCTCCTCCAACGGCAAGGGCACAGTCTCTCCTTTGAGCGGCGGCAGCGGATTGGCCAACAACGAAGGCGGCACAAGTTCAACCGCCTTGGATAACGGCAGCTTCACCCGCGCGGTCTTCAGTTGAGGTAAGATCGGTTCGACGGGGATCGGAACGGGCAAATCAAAATCCGCTTTCCGCCAGAGATCGGCTCGCGGACACGCAAACACATAATCGGGCATCACCACAACGAGACTCCGCAGGCTGATCATGACGTGATCGGGCACATCCGAAATCAACGACGGATGAGCAGGCTCTGGCGAAGTGATGGTCGTCTCCGCCACGGCAAGCGGCTCTTCCGTCGGAACTGGAGTTGCGGCTGAATTCACAGTTGCCGGAATTTCCTCAGCCACCGGCTCGGCGGAATCTTGCAGAAGCGAATCATCGAACAACTTGGGAAGCGCGTTGAACTCCGGAGTATCGATTGCGATGGCAGACTCGTGTTGGACAGACAGCGCGTCGGGCGGAATCGAGGCGATGATCTCGGCCAGCGGCAATACGATACTTTGTTGCTCGGACGCAATTTGAAGCGGCTGATGAAGCAAGTCTGCCGGAAGCAGCGGAACAAGATCGGCCAAGCTTACGCTGATCTTGCCCGAAGCCAACTGTGGCAGGATCAAGTTCCCCGGAACGGCGATGTTCACCGAGGATAACTCAGCTTTGTCCTTTGTGCGGAACAACTGGGACGGCAATTGCGAGAGGATCGACCCGAGACACACGGGAATCGAGGGCACAACGCCGACTGCTGCGGAGTAAGAGGATGCCATTTGCTCTACCTCTGGTTGTGTTGAGGATTGCGGTTTGGTGATGGTTGCACGAGGCGGCGTGGCCAAAGTCTTGTTGGGTGCTGGGGGCTGCGTGCTGTGGGTCTTTAGAAACGGGAATCTCATCTGTGCCACTCAATCAATAATGCGGTTGTTTTTAGCAACCACTGTGCCAGCAGAATTCAGGCGTCCAAGGCTGAGCGGAGAATCGATCCCGGAGGAGAAGAATCTCAACTTTGCGACCTGTCAGGAGCAAAGTTGGTTGGGTTAACCGTTGCTTCCGGACACGCGCAGCACTTCATCAAGCGAGGTTAAACCGGCTTTGGCTTTGTTCAGACCAGCCAGCGTCAGGGTTTTCATGCCTTCACGCAACGCCAGGTCTCTGATGGTTTTCGCACCTGAACTGTGCAAGATTTCCTCTCGCAATGCTTCGGTAATCGCCAGCACTTCCAGAATCGGCATTCGACCGAGAAAACCAGTCTCCTTGCAGCGGGAGCAACCGCGGCTGCGATAAAACGTGTTGGTAGCAATATCCTCTGCGCTGATTCTCAGACGTTTGATCACATCCGGGGGAACTTGAAAGGCCTCCTTGCAGTGCGGGCAGATTTTGCGCAGCAGCCGCTGCGCGCAAACCATCAACAACGAGGAACTGACCAGGAACGGCTCGATCCCCATGTCGATCAGGCGCGTGATCGCTCCCGGCGCGTCGTTCGTGTGCAATGTCGAAAGCACCAAGTGACCCGTCAAGGCGGCCTTCACCGCAATGTCGGCAGTTTCAGAGTCGCGGATTTCGCCGACCATCACGATGTCCGGGTCTTGACGCAGAATTGAGCGCAAGCCGTTCGCAAACGTCATTCCGATCTCGGGTTTCACCTGCACTTGATTGACGCCCAGCAACTGGTATTCGACGGGATCTTCCACGGTGACGATGTTGACGTCCGGCGTGTTCAACTGCGTGAGCACGGCGTAAAGCGTCGAGGTTTTGCCTGAGCCCGTCGGACCGGTCATCAACATCATGCCATGCGGTGCATCGATGGCGCGTTTGAACTTCTCCAAGTCTTCCGCATCCAGCCCCAAGTTTTCCAGATTCAGGTTGAGCGCGCCCTTGTCGAGCACGCGCATGACGATTTTTTCGCCATGGATCGTCGGCAACACCGAAACGCGCAAGTCGACTTCGCATCCCGCCAGCTTGATGCGAAACCGTCCGTCTTGCGGCAACCGTCGCTCGGCGATGTCGAGGTTGGCCATGATCTTGATCCGCGACGCGATGGCCGACTGCAATGATTTGGGTGGCGCCGTGGAGTCGTAGAGGACGCCGTCGATGCGGTAGCGCAGCCGCAACTGCTTTTCAAACGGCTCAATGTGAATGTCGCTCGCACGATCCTTGATGGCTTGGACAAGCATCAGGTTGGCAAGCTTGATGACCGGACCCTCTTCGCTGCTTTCGACGAGCCGATCGAGGTTGATCTCCTCCTGCCCCTCTTTTGCCAACTCGACGTTGCTGACATCGACGTCCTTCAAAATCTCGTCGATGCCCCCGCTGACCTGCGTTTGCGCGTTGTTCAGGAAATCCGTGACCGCTTTTTCAGTGCTGATCAGCGGGACAATTTCCATGTTGGGCCGGACGCGTCGCAGATCGTCCAGCGCCAACACGTTCAGTGGATCGGCCATGGCGACGTAAAGCTTTTTGCCGAGACGGGTGACGGCGGCCATCTTGTAGCTCAGCGCCATGTCCTTCGGGATCAGGTCGATCACATCCTGCGGGACGCGCATCTTGGCGAGCGTCACCGGCGGCGTACCCAGACAGCGCGCCATGCTGACCATCATGTCCTGGTCGGTGACAAACTGGCGATCCAGAAGAAGCTTCAGCAAGCGGCCGCCTTGCTTTTTCTGCGACTCAAGGACTTCGTTCAGTTGCTTCTTGGTCAGCAACCCATCCGCAATCAACCCATCCGCAATCCGTTCGCCGAATGATTTCATGATTTCACTTGCTGGGTGCGCGTGTCGCCGAATCCGAGCGCTCGCTGCATCGCGTTGGCAATCTCCATCGGTGAGGTGACGTACCAGAAGATGTTGTAATCGAGCATCGCCGCGACTTGTTGCCGGGCTTTCTGGTCGAACGGATTGGCCGTCGCGATCAAAACCGAGCGGCTGATCAAATCGAAAGGAATCAGGCAGAGTTTCCAGCACACCTCCTGCGGGAGCAAGCACGCGATGTCGCGGTCCACATCGTAGATCGACAGGGGCAGATACGGCAGACCCGATCTGTCGCAAAGCGTCATGAGAATGTCATCCATCTTGGCGATCTGCTCGTTGACCAGCAACTGACAGAGCGACAGCGGTTGACTTTTATTCGTCGTGTTGGTGCGCATCGCCTGCAACTTTCGCAGAAGCGGCTCGGCGGCCTGCGGAGTGATGAGTTTCTCGGCGATGAGCACATTGGCCAGAGCCTGATCGCCATCAACGGCTGTGGCGTGAATATCCGCAGAAGTAGGCGCCCCCGCTGGCACACCAGCAGGTGGTGTTGGCTTGGAGTCCTCAGCCAACGAGGGCACCGCAGATGGATGGGGAACACTGATCTTGGAAGTCTTCGCCTCCAACTCCGCCAGCGCGGCAATCGCATTTGCGTCGTCGGGGTATTCTTGGAGAATGCCTTCGTACTCCAAGATGGCCTGTGAAATCTGTCCCAAAGTTACGTAGACGCTGGCCAGTGTCTTGGAGATGCGCAGACTGTCCGTTTGTCGCCCAAGTTTGTTGTACGCCTCCTTGAGAATCTCGAGCGACTGGTAATCTTCAGGCTGGGATTCGGTGATCGCCTCGAACATTTCAACCGTTCGAAGCAACTGTTGGGTTTCTTCTTCGGAAATAGTGCTGGCCATAATCTTGGGCACTCCAAGCTCGCCATCACTGTGAAAGCAGGGGATATGCCACGGCAGGAAGGATTGACGCGTCAGAACGGCCCACGCAAATTGGCTGCCCGGCTTGGACTCGAATCAGGAAAATCCGAAGTGCGATTGTTTCGCGCTGATCCGACGGCTTGGGAGGCCAATAAACACAAGACTTTGGTGGCGAGCGAGAGATTTTTAACGGGTGAGAATTTTCTGACCTTGTCCGTTCTTTTCCGGCCAGGTAAGCAAGACTCAGTAATAACTTTCCGGCAATGAAGTCGAACACTTACGGTGCGAGTCCGATCTTGCGAGCAACTCACGGTCAGTCTCTACAGTGGCCGGCGTTGCGCTCAGGATGCCCGCCTGCGTGTTGCCTGTCCACAGCCCCTCCTCGCATTTCTGGCCAAGCTATTCTGACGCTTTCCACGATGGACGCTGACCCGGATTCCAGTTAGCGTAAAAGGCGGAGCGGCAGTGTGGTTGATCCCTGGGGCGCTAACCCAACTGAAAGCACCCCTCTTCCATTGCACTACCGCTCCCCTCTTGTTCGATGCGCCTGTGAACAAAACGTTTCAAGCAGCGACCCCAATCTCATTGTCCGTTATACTGGTCTGCTTTGGTCGTGGTGCTCCGATCTCGATGCGGCGCGATCTCGCAATGCGTCTCAACGTAGGTTCGACCTCTACAGTGGCCGGCATTGCGCGTAGAGTGGTCGCCGGCGCATCAAGGGGCGCATGGCCGGGGAAGGGGGGGGTGATTCGCGTTGCGCTAGTCGCCCGCCTCTACGGTCTGACCGGCGACTAATTGCCAAGTCGCTGATAAGCAGGCTAAAGAATTGGCTGCCCGGCCTGGACTCGAACCAGGAAATACGGCTCCAAAGGCCGCTGTGTTACCAATTACACTACCGGGCAACCGTCAAGTGCCTGAGTACCCAAGTGCTGAAGTTAGCAGGTGCCTCACTCAGACACTCATGCACTTCGTCACTTGCGTCCACATGCTCGGCCCAAATTCTTCTCGAATCTGCTTGGCGCTGTCTTCCGCTGCCTTGGCACCCGCCAACAAGCCGAACACTGTCGCGCCGCTGCCGCTCATCAATGCGCCCGTCGCGCCGCCCGCTCGCATTGCGTCTTTGAGCAACCGCAGGACGGGAAATTTCTTGATCGACGGCGCCTCCAGCGAGTTGAACAGACACCGGCTGACGCCCAGCAAATCGTTCTCTGCCAGCGCGCGCAGCAGGAGACTAACTTCGGGTGGTTTGGCTGTCAACCCCGCCGCTGCCTTCGCCCAGCTTTCGTACGCCCATTTCGTCGAGATGCCGAACCCGGGATTGACCAGTAGAATCGCTGCGGACAGTTTGCACGCGATCGGTTCGACTTGCTCGCCGCGACCCCGACACAGCGCCGCGCCGCCCGCGAGAAAGAAATTGATATCCGAGCCGATCCTCGCGGCGAGTTCGCCGAGCACGTCAGGCGGTGCGTCCACTTGCCAAAGCTGACTGAGTCCCTTGAGCACCGCGGCCGCGTTGCTGCTGCCGCCGCCGAGACCTGCCGCCAGCGGTGTGCGCTTCTGAAGAAGGATTCTCACGCCTTGTTCGACGCGGCATTTCGTCGCCAGCAATTTCGCGGCGCGCAAGGCCAGGTTTGTGTCGTCAGTCGGCAAACGCGGGTCGTCGCATTCCAGCGTCACGTTCTTTTCCGCCAACTGCAGCGTGATCTGATCGCCGAAATCGAGTGGAAGCATCACCGTCTCGAGATCATGATAGCCGTCGGCGCGCCTGCCCAGGATGCGCAGGTACAGATTGATCTTGGCAGGCGAAAACATCGTCAGTTGCGCTTGAGTTGACACGGCGTTTTCCCTAGCATGCGCCTCGCATGAAATCAAAGCTTATCGTGGCGCTGGACGTCGACAGCTATGAAAAGGCGACAGCGCTGGTCAAGGAGCTGCGCGAGGTTGTTGAGATCTTCAAGGTCGGGAGTCAACTCTTCACGCGCGTCGGACCGAAAATCGTCGAGTTCATCAGCGAGCAAAACAAGAAATGCTTTCTCGATCTGAAATTCCACGACATCCCCCACACCGTCGCCAAAGCCGTCGAGTCGGCGGCGACGCTGCGCGTGTTCATGCTGACGGTGCATGCCAGCGGCGGTGCGGAGATGCTGAAAGCCGCGGCACAAATGATTCCCGGCCGCCCCGTGATACTCGGTGTGACCGTATTGACCAGCGTCGGCGGCAACGTCCAGGCGGAAGTCCTGCGGTTGGCCAAGCTGGCGCAGCAATGCGGGTTGAACGGTGTGGTGGCATCGCCTCATGAAATCATGCCGCTCCGCCGGACACTTGGAGAACGGTTTCTGATCGTGACTCCAGGGATTCGGCCTGCTTGGGCCGAAGCCGGTGACCAAAAACGCGTGATGACGCCTGCCGAGGCCGTCGCCGCTGGCGCCAGTTACATCGTGGTCGGCCGCCCGATCATCGCTGCAGAAAAACCAACTGCCGCCGCACTGCGGGTCACGACGGAAATGGCTGAAGCGGCGCGGTAGCCGATTGCGCGGCGTCAGCTTGAGCGGCGCTTGAGGATGAGAATGCTTTCCTTTAAGTCGCCGAGTTGCTTCAAGATGTCCTGCTGATTTTTCAGGATCTGATCGTTCTGTTCGAGCAGCCTGTCGATGCGCGGGTCGGGTGGGGCAGGCTTTGGTTGCGCCGGCGCTTGGGCGATGGCGAACGCTCCCGCCACCAGCAGGGCGGCGACTGCAACCGTCACGAATAATTTGGCCTTCATTGTTAAAACATCCTCCGATTCGGTTTTGTTCTACCGCAGTAATTCCAGCAGCTTGTGTTCCCGAACAACATGGCGGGAAACCTCCTGCCCGTCAAGCAGGACGATGGGGATATCGTTGCGACAACGCTCGAGGAATTCTGGTTTTTGAGAGATGTCCACTTCCCCCAGCACGAAATTGACCTGCTGCTAGCAGCGCGCGATCACCTCCTTGGCGCGCTCGCACAGATGGCAGTCGGGCTTGGAGTAGATCACGATGCGGTGCATACAGACAGGAGTCAGAAGTCAGGAGTCAGAATCCAGAATAAGCGACGCTTGGCGCTCCTGTCTCCTGAATTCTGCCGTTTACGTTCCTTCTTCCCAGCTCGTGAGATACTTCTTCTGCTCGGCGGTTAGCTTGTCGGTCTCGACGCCCATCGCCCTCAGCTTCAATGCGGCGATGTTTTCGTCGATGTCGTGCGGGACCGGGTAAACCTTGTTCTCCAGCTTCGCATGGTTCTTGACGATATACTCGGCGCACAACGCTTGGTTGGCGAAACTCATGTCCATCACCACCGCCGGATGACCTTCTGCGGCGGAGAGGTTGATAAGACGGCCTTCAGCGAGCAGGAAAATCTTGCGGCCATCGCGGGTCGTGAACTCCTCGACGAACGGGCGAATCGTTCGGCGTGACTTCGAGGCCGCTTCCAGCGCCGGGATGTTGATCTCGACGTTGAAGTGACCGCTGTTACAAACAATCGCTCCGCTCTTCATAACTTTAAAGTGCGGCGCGTCGATCACGTGCTTGTCTCCCGTGACGGTGACGAAGATATCGCCGATCGTCGCAGCTTTCTTCATCGGCATCACCTCATATCCGTCCATCACGGCTTCCAACGCTTTCAACGGGTCAACTTCCGTGACGATCACGTGAGCACCGAGTCCGCGAGCGCGGATGGCAACTCCGCGACCGCACCAGCCGTAACCGCACACCACGACTTTGCTGCCGGCGATCAGCACGTTGGTCGCGCGAATGATGCCGTCAATCGTGCTCTGGCCTGTGCCATAACGGTTGTCGAACATGTGCTTGGTGTTCGCCTCGTTGACGGCAATGATCGGATACTTCAACGCGCCGTCTGCCGCCATGGCCTGCAACCGAATCACGCCCGTGGTCGTTTCCTCCGTGCCGCCGATGACGTTCTTGATGAGATCGGTGCGTTTGGTGTGCAACACGCCGACCGTGTCCGCGCCGTCGTCCATCGTCATCGTCGGATGCGCATCGAGCGCGGCGAGAATGTGATTATAATAGGTCTTGTTGTTCTCGCCTTTGATGGCGAACACGGAGATGCCCAAATCCTTCACCAACGATGCCGCCGCGTCGTCCTGCGTCGAGAGCGGATTTGATGCGCAGGCGACGACTTTCGCCCCGCCCGCCTGCAACGTGCGCAACAGGTTGGCCGTCTCGGTGGTGATGTGCAGGCACGCCGCCAACGTCTGGCCTTTGAGCGGTTTCTCCTTGGCGAACCGGTCGCGGATCAGCGCCA